>SHZC01000193.1 GCA_009692505.1 Myxococcales bacterium | reverse complement strand
GGGGCCTGATTACACACCGTGTTTCGGAATGTCAATTCAGAGAGTTGAGGCCGTGTGCGATTCGAAATCCATGTTTAATTCATGATTCCGAGGAGTTATCGAGGAACGAATCTTGTCCGCCGCCCCAACGTCCTTGCGCCTGAAGCCGTCGGGCGACCGCGCGCCTCAGCCCGTCAAGGCCCGCGCCGGTGACCGCGGAGATGCTCAGGACCGTATGGCCCTCGCTGCCGAGGACCCGACTCAGCTCTTCGACCTGCTCGGCGACCTCGGGTCGGTCAATCTGGCTGACCACAACGAAGCTCGGCCGCGAGGTCAAGCTGGCATCGTGTTTCGAGAGCTCGTCTCGCAGGGTCCGAAAGTCGGAGAGCGGGTCACGCTCGGGATCGAGGTCCTGCGTGATGAGGTACAAGAAGAGCCCGGTGCGCTCGATGTGCTTAAGGAACCGCAAGCCAAGGCCCGCGCCCTCGGAGGCCCCCTCGATGATGCCCGGGATGTCCGCCACCACGTAGCTGCACTCGTCGTCAACGCGGACGACGCCGAGGTTGGGGACGAGGGTGGTGAACGGATAGTCGGCGATCTTCGGCCGCGCGTTACTGAGGCGGCTGATGAGCGTCGACTTGCCGGCGTTGGGGAACCCGACGAGGCCGACGTCCGCGAGCAGCTTGAGCACGAACTTGACGGTGCGCTCGGTCCCGGGCTCGCCGGGCTGCGCGAAGTCCGGCGTCTGGCGCGACGGCGTGGCAAAGTTTCGGTTGCCCAACCCCCCGCGACCGCCCCGGCAGATGACGAAGGCTTGGTCTGGTTCGGTCAGATCAGCGAGCAACTCGCCGGTCTCATGGTCGAAGACCTCCGTGCCGACGGGCACCTGAAGGACCATCGAGGCACCGTCCGAACCGTCGCAGCCCTTGCCCTCGCCCGGTCGACCATTCTGTGCGAAGTGGTGCTGCCGGTATCGAAAGTCGAGCAGGGTCGCCAGCGCTGTCGCCGCGACGATGGTCACGCTGCCGCCGCGTCCCCCGTCGCCCCCATCCGGGCCACCCCGGGGGATGTACTTCTCGCGGCGAAACGAGACGCAGCCTGGTCCACCATTGCCTGAACGAATGTGGACCTTGGCCTCGTCGATAAACCTAATTGGGGTAGACCGCCACGCGCGTGCGGCCGGCGGGCGTCCTCTCGAACTTGACCTTGCCCTCAATGAGGGAGAACAAGGTGTAGTCGCGACCAATCCCCACGTTTTTGCCCGCGTGGTACCGCGTACCACACTGACGAATGAGGATGTTGCCCGCGATCACGACCTCGCCTTCGTACCGCTTTACGCCGCGGTATTTGGGGTTGGAGTCGCGACCGTTACGGGTGCTGCCTTGACCTTTTTTGTGTGCCATGGTCCGTGCTCGACTTTCAGACCGAAATGCCGGTGATCGTCAGTTCGGTGAAGAACTGACGGTGTCCCTGCTTCTTGTGGTAGCCCTTGCGGCGACGCTTCTTGAAGATGATGACCTTCTTGTCGCGGGCGTGGCGGTTGACCGTGGCGGTCACCTTCGCGCCAGCGACGAGCGGACGACCAATCTTCGGCTCGCCTTCACCACCGACGAGCATGACCTCGTCGAGGATGACGGTGGCGCCGGCATCGGCGTGGAGGAGTTCGACGCGAAGCTTCTGGCCTTCGGTCACGCGGTACTGCTTACCGCCGGTTTTGATGATGGCGTACATAGGTCGAGTCCTGCGAGTGAACAGTCCGGTTCGGACCGGTACAACGGGACGCGCACGGTATGCAGGTCAAGGTTCGAAGTCAACCGTGCGACATCATTTTGTGAAGGCCATGCGCCTCGACTGGGCGCAGCACCCCGCGCTCCGTGACCAGCGCGGTGATGAGGCCCGCCGGCGTCACGTCAAAAGCCGGGTTAAACACGGCGGCCCCTGGCGGTACGACCCGCGCGCCGCCGAAATGGCTGACCTCTTCCGCGGCGCGCTCCTCGATGACGATGGCGTCCCCGTTTGGCGTGCGGAGATCGACCGTGCTCGAGGGCGCGGCCACGATGAACGGGATCCCGTGCGCGCGCGCCGCGAGGGCGAGTCCGTAGGTACCGATTTTGTTGGCGGCATCTCCATTGGCCGCCACGCGGTCCGCGCCGACGATGACCACATCGACCCGACCGAGCTTCATGAGGTAGGCGGCCATGCTGTCGGTGATCACGGTGACCGGGATGCCGTCCTCCGACAGCTCCCAGGCGGTCAGCCGCGCCCCCTGAAGCAAGGGTCGCGTCTCGTCAGCAAAGACCTCGGAGACTCGGCCGAGCGCGTGACCGCTGCGGACGATCCCGAGCGCCGTACCCCACCCGCCCGTGGCCAAGGCACCCGCGTTGCAGTGGGTCAGCACGCGGGATCCGGGGGCGAGCAGCTCAGCCCCGTTACGGCCAATCGCGCGGCACATTTCCAGATCCTCGGATTGAATCGCCCGAGCGAGGGCCTCCAGACGGTCACGGAGGGTCTCCAGCTCAGGGGCGGCGTCGACCACATCGCGGCACCGCTCGAGGGCCCAGGAGAGGTTGACCGCGGTCGGACGCGTGGCCAGGAGGGCCACGATGGCACGACCGACCTTGGCCTTGACGGCGTCGAGCGTCTGGGGTTCGGGCTCCAAAGCCGCGAGTGCCACGCCCATCGCCGCGGCGATCCCAATGGCCGGGGCGCCTCGGACGACCATCTCGCGGATGGCAAAGGCGACGGCCTCCCAGTCCCGAGCGAGGAAGTCGAGACGGTTCAGCGGCAGGGCTCTTTGGTCAATCATCTTGACTATCAAGACGCCCGCTTCACGATGAAACGCGACCGCCTCGAACGCGCCCTGACTCATGTTCAGCCGCCCGTCGCTGGAGGGCCAAGCAGGCGGTCGAGCGTATCGTTGACGACGCTGGGGTTGAGCTTGCCCCCGCTCACTTTCATGCACTGACCGACGAGGAAGCCCTTGAGGCCGAGCTTGCCGCTTCGGTACTGGGAGACCTGATTTGGGTTCGCGTCGATGACTTGCTGCACGACGAGCTCAACGGCCCCGCCATCCTTGACCTGGCGCAGGCCATCGGCGTCCACGACGGCATCGGGGGACATCCCCGTCGACAACATCTTCTCGAAGACGGTCTTGGCGATCTTGCCGTTGATCGTCTCGTCGTCGATGAGGGCCACGAGGCGGGCCAGCGCGCCGGGCGACACGTTCGAGGTCGGAACCTTCGCGGCATCGACGCGGCCGAGCAGCTCGCTGGTCAGCCAGTTGCAAATGCCCTTGGGGTTGGGGTGCGCGACCACGGCCGCCTCGAAGTAAGCGACCAGAGACGGCTCGCCCGTCAGAACCCCGGCGTCGTAGGCCGACAAGCCGTAGTCCCGCACGAATCGCTCCCGCATGGCCAGCGGCAGCTCGGCCTGGGTCGCCCGCAGACTCTCGATACGCGCGGTCGAGATGATGAGGTGCGGCAGGTCCGGTTCAGGAAAGTAGCGGTAGTCGTGGGCGTCTTCCTTGGACCTCATCGTGCGCGTGCGGCCTGCGGCCTCGTCCCAGAGTCGCGTCTCCTGGACGATGACGCCGCCCCCCTCGATGACGTCGATATGACGCAGGATCTCGTGGTCAATCGCCCGCTGAACGCCTCGAAAGGTGTTCATGTTCTTGATCTCGGTGCGTGTGCCGAACGCCGCCCGACCGACGGGCCGCACGGAGACGTTGGCGTCGCACCGGAAGCTGCCTTCGTCCATGTTGCCGTCGCAGATCCCGAGGTAGCGGACCACCTCGTGCAGCGCCTTGAGGTAGGCCACCGCTTCTACGGCGCTGCGGAGCTCGGGCTCGCTGACGATCTCGATGAGCGGATGCCCCGCCCGGTTGAGGTCGATGAGCGTTGCGCCGGTGTCCATGTGGATCGACTTGCCGGCGTCTTCTTCCATGTGAATCCGGGTCAGCCCAATCACCCGCCGCTGGCCGTCTTCAAGCTCGATGGACAAGCCACCCCGCTCCAGGATGGGCCGCTCGTACTGCGTGATCTGATAGCCCTTGGGCAGGTCCGGATAGAAGTAGTGCTTGCGGGAGAACACGCTGCGTTCGCGGATCTCACAGCCGAGCGCCAGGCCAGCGCGAATGGCCATGTCGACGGCCTGCTCGTTGAGGACCGGCAAGACGCCCGGCATCCCCAGGCAGATCGGGCAGGTGTTCCGGTTAATCGGCGCGCCAAAGTCCGTCGGGCAGCCGCAAAACAGCTTCTCACGGGTCGCGAGCTGGCAGTGGACCTCCAGTCCAATGACGGCCTCGAACTTGATGCTCATGACTGCGCCTCTTGGCCCGTGACGACCCCGCCTGTTTGCAGCGAGGGCGGGCGCCTGACGTGGTGATCCGTCGAGTCCTCGAAGGCGCAGCCGACCCGGAACAACATCGACTCGTCAAAGGCGCGACCCAGGAGCTGAAGGCCAATGGGCAAGCCGTCTGCATCGAAGCCACAGGGCAAGGACAACCCGGGCAAGCCCGCGAGGTTGCAGGAGATCGTGAAGATGTCGGCGAGGTACATCTGCATCGGATCCTCGGTCCGCTCGCCCAGACGAAAGGCCGTCGAGGGCGAGGTGGGCGTCGCGATGACGTCGCACCGCTCAAAAGCCTGTTCGAAGTCGCGGCGGATGAGCGTCTGGATCTGGCCGGCCTTGCCGTAATAGGCGTCGTAGTATCCGGCGGAGAGCGCGAAGGTCCCCAGCATGATGCGCCGCTTGACCTCCATGCCGAAGCCCTCGCCCCGGGACCGAAGGTAGAGCGAGAGGAGGTCGTCCGCTTTGGCGCGATGGCCGTAACGCACGCCGTCGAAGCGCGCCAGGTTGCTGGAGGCCTCGGCCGTGGCGATGACGTAGTAGGTGGCGACGGCATAGGGGGAGTGCGGCAGCGAGACGGGCACGATCTCCGCGCCGAGCGCCCGGAGCTTACCGATAGCTTCGGTCACTTTGAGACGCACGTCGGGCGTCAGGCCGGTCTCGGGGAAATACTCGGTGGGCACGCCCACGCGCACGCCGTCGAGCCGTCCGCCCACCGGCGTCCTGGAGTGCCCCGTCGGCACGGGTCGATCGCTGCTCGTGGAGTCCTGGGGGTCGAAGCCCGCGATGACCTCGTGGAGCGCGGCCGCATCGCGAACGGTCCACCCCATCGGCCCGACCTGATCGAGGCTGCTCGCGAAGGCGATGACCCCGAAGCGGCTCACGCGGCCATACGTCGGCTTGAGGCCCACGACCCCGCAGAGGGCGGCCGGCTGGCGAATGGAGCCCCCCGTGTCCGTGCCGAGGGTGCCCGCACACAGCTGCGCGGCGAGCGCGGCGGAGCTACCCCCGCTGCTGCCGCCGGGGGTCCGGGTTGTGTCCCAAGGGTTCTTGGTCTGCTGGAACGCGCTGTTCTCCGTCGACGAGCCCATGGCGAACTCGTCCATGTTGAGCTTGCCTAAGATCACGGCCCCGGCCTCACGCAGGCGGGTCACGACGGTCGCGTCGTAGGGCGGCACGAAGTGCTCGAGGATGCGACTCGCGCACGTTGTCCGAAGGCCCTTGGTGAGGAAGATGTCCTTCAGGGCGATCGGCACGCCGGCGAGTGGGCCTAGGGGGCCGCCGGCTGCGCGGTTTGAGTCGATTTCGCTTGCCCTTTGGAGCGCGCCCTCGGCGTCAACCGTCAGGTACGCTCGAATCACCGGGTCGTGGGCCGAGACACGGTCGAGGTAGGCTTGGGCGACGTCGACGGCGAGGACCTCGCGTCGGTCGAGGGCGTCACGGAGCGCGCAGAGGCTGTAGTCGGTCAAGGCGTTGGACACGGCTCAAATCACCTTGGGGACGCGGAAGGCCCCGCTGCTGTGGTCGGGGGCGTTATCGAGGCTCGCCCCGGGCGCGAGGCGGATCCGAAGGTCGTCGGGACGAAAGCGAGTGGTCTCTCCTGCGAACACCGTCGGCTCGACGCCGCTGGTGTCTACGGCATTGAGCTGATCTACGTAGCCGAGGATGTCGCCGAGCTGACGCCCCAAGAGCTCAAGAGTCGGATCGTCAAGCTCAAGGCGGGCGAGGATGGCGATCTTTCGGACCGTCGCCTTGTCTTCGAAGAGGGCTCGGGCGCTGCTCATCTAGGCTCCGTTCGCACAGGGGAGTGAAGCGAGCGGCTTATAGTCGAGGGCTTGACCTACTGCAATCGGTCGAGTCTGCGCCTGGCCATGTCCGAGCGAGTCCCCTTGGGGTGAGCCGCCAGGAAAGCATCGTAGGCCGTCTTGGCGTCCGCGAGATTCCCGGCCTTCTCCTGAGCTTCCGCAACACCGTACATCGCGTCGCCGTATCGCGGGCTCCGCTCCAGCGACTGCGTAAAGAACTTCAGCGCGTCGGCAAACATCCTCATGTCGATATAACACCAGCCAAGGTTGGCGAAGGGCTCCGGGCTGCGGGGCTTCTTGATGGCCGCTGCCTGAAAGAGCTTCGCGGCTTTGCCCGGCTTACCACCCTCGAGGAGCTTATAGCCGCGCAGCATGAGGCCATCGAAGTCGTCGCCTGCGTCGAGCACTTCGGGCGCCAGCTGCACCTTGTTGACCAGGTTGGGGGCGGCCGAAGGGAGACTCAGCCGCGGCGTCGTCACCCCGGCGGGCGGTTGAGCTGCATCGGTAGGGGGTGCCGTCGGCAACGCGGCTGCACTGATTCCAAGCGTCCCGAGCAGGGCGCGGGCAGGTGCGTGCTGCTCGTTCTGAGCGAGGATCTGTTCGAGGACACGGCGCCCCTCATCGGCGCGGCCCGCAGTGATCCACGTCCGTGCCTCAAGGAAACGCACCCTCGGCAGATCTCGCGACGAGAGGGGAAGTGCTGCGAGTCGAAGCGCGAGGGCGTCGAGCGGCTCAGCGACGAGCCCTCCGAGCGTCGCCCGCAAGAACGCGACCTCGGGGCGGCCGGCCGCTCGATCAGCGACCTTGTCCAGGTATCGACGGGCGGTCGCGGTCTCGCCGGCCACGCGGTAGAAGTCGGCCCACGCGAGATCGACGTCGACGCTGGTCGGGGAGAGCTCACGGGCGGCCGCCAGCCACTCTTCGGCCGAAGCCAGGCCCGGCCGGGCGTCCCCGCCCAAGAGCTGACGGTATTCGGCCCGGGTCGTGGCGACGCGGGCACGTCCGATGAGCGCGCGGGTCGCCAGGGCAGGCGAAGAGGGCTGCGTCCCCAAGGCGTCGAGGACGAACTTGCACTCCTCCGCGCTCTTGTCGAAGCCCAGTTCGGTGTCGTTCCCGTAGCTCCTGTCGGCGGTCTCAAGGTGGGAGGCGAGGTCGGAGGCGGTCGGGGCCGGAATGTCAACGCGCCGTTCGGCCGATGTTCGACGCGGTCCTTCGGTGGTCTCGGCTCGGTCGTATGCCATGTAGGCGACGGCAAAGAGGACCGCGGTGACGCCGGTGCCGATCATGAAACCCCGAGCGGTATTGCCGCGCTCGGCCTCGGCGGCGGACGGCACGAGGTCGTACATCCCCGAGTCGGCCCGGAGCCGCGGGACCTCAGAGCTTGGTGTACGCAAGGACTGGAGGTAGGGCGAGGACTCGTTCGGTGGCGAGATGTGAATCGCGCGCTGCGAAGTGCTCGTTTGCATGGGCGGCGAAGGCAGGCCCGGAAAGCTCCCGGTAGCCGTCAGCGGCTGGGCCGGCGACGGCGCGGGCCCCTCGAGGCGGAACTCGCCGGTGTCGAGGAGGTCGTCGCGTGTTCGAGGCGGTGGAGGAGGCGGCGCGGTGAGCGGCGGGCGGAGCGGGGCGGGGCTGGTCGGCCGCATCGGCGAGAAGGAGGACGTCGGGGCATCGGTCGAAACGCGGCTCAAGCCCGTCGGCGGACGCCCGGCCTCGCCCTCGATGACGAGGAAGAAGCTCGACAGCTCGACGATGGACCCCAAGGGCTTCCAGCTCTCGCCCGTCCTGGAGATCTCATCGTCGCGCGTGACCTTGCGGTCGAGGATCCAGCGCTGAAGCGTGGTGAGATCCTTGAATTCAAGCTGCTCGCCCGTGCGCTCTTTACGGATGATCCACGGTCGCGCCGAACTCTCACGGCGGACGACAGGAGACTCGCGGGGCTGCACGATCGGGCTCGTCACTAGAGGCTGGGCAACCGCCGGAACCATTGCCCGTTGGGTCAGAACGGGCGGGCTCCGCATAACTCGAAACAGGAAACCGCAGTGGGTGCATTTGACCGTTATGCCCGCCTCGGTGACCTTCGCATCATCGAACTCGTACTCGGTTCCGCACTGCTCACACCGAACGTCCATCAGTCCCTGCCTGCTTCCGCAACGAGGCGGCGGTACTCACCAAGTGCATCACGGGCCTCGCGGTCGCGACCCGTCTTCGCCAACGCGATGGCGAGATATCGGAAGACGCGCGGGTCATTCGACTCCAACTTCGCGGCCTGCTGGAGGGCTTGCTCGGCGGCCGTAAAGAGGCCCCGCTCGAAGGGCTTGAGCGCGGCGGTCAACGCGGGACCGGGAGGCGCTTCCTCGACGGGAACGACCGCTTCGAGAGTCGGTCCGACGTCTCCGAGGAGGGCGATGGCGACGCTGGAGGTCGCGGTCCCGATGGCCAAGACGAGGAGGATGAAGCCAAAGCCGAAGACCCGGACCTCTGGACCTTCCGGCGTCGCTGCCGCACCTTTGGCGGCGGGGCGTGACTTCTCCGCTGGCCGTGCTCGCGCTCCTCGTTGGCCGCCGCTTCGACGGGGAGGCGCCGCATCCGTGTCGAGCCGCAGCCCGCCATCGGCACCCCCACCGAACGAGAGACCTCCTCCGCTGGAACCGCCACTTGTGCCGCGAAGGCCCAACCTCGCGGCGACCTCGGCGATCTCGTCGACCGCGCGAAAGACCCCGTCACCACGGGCGATGCGGACGTTGTCGAAGTTCGGCTTGCCCTCGAGCCAAGCGACGACCGCGTCGACAGTCATGAGGTCGTAGATGGCGCCACGCTCGTTACGTACACGCCACTGTGGGACCGCCCCGGTGGCCGGGCGCGCGCTCTGCGACGGACCTCCGAGATCTTGGGGCATCTCGTCGGGTCCGATCGCGCGGGTCGGGATGTCGTCGGAGCCCGGGAAGGTGAAGGCCGGGATGAAGGCCGACGGCTTCGCGGCTGCGGACCCTACCGGCGCGTGTGGCACGGCCACGGGATCGAGGATCGCAGAGAGGTCGAAGGCGTCCCCGTCCGACCCGCCGCCGAGGATGCTGGACCCGAAAACCGAGTGATCGGCGAAGGGCTTGGCACTTGGGGATGACCCCAGATCACCGAGCTCGATGGAGTCGTCTCCGAGGTTCGG
>SHZC01000192.1 GCA_009692505.1 Myxococcales bacterium | reverse complement strand
ATGGGGACAGCCGCCACCACAGGCTCCAGGTCGTGGCCGGCCAGACGCTCTACGTCGCCGACGACGACGGCGGGGTCTACCGTGTACGGATCGGCGTCAAGCAGAGCAGGCAGCGGCTGCCGCTTCAGATCACCCGAATCCGGTGAGTCCAACCCGTCCGGGCCACTGCACCGGGAGTCCAACATGAGATTAGCCCTCGTATGCGTGACCGCGTTCGCCCTCGCCGCTTGCCGAGGGCCTTCGAGTGACGCCGTCGCGCTCGGGGACGTCGCCCTGCCCCTCGGCGAAGTCGCACTGGCCCTGCCCCCAGCGGCCGAGCCGACGCCGTCCCCGTGTGGCGGCTGTCACCCTGAGGAGGTCTCGAAGCTCTCGCGCTCGAGCAAGGGCCGATCGTTTTCGGTCGCCAACGCGCCTGCAAGCCCCGAGACCTACCCATCCGGCGACGTCACGCACGCCGAGAGCGGCCTCGTATACCGGGCCTTCGTGCTTCCGGATGGACGGCGAATGCAAGAGGAGCGGCGGGTCGACGGCACGGGCATCCGTCAGATCGAGGCGCGTTTTGCGATAGGCTCCGGGCAGCATCTCCGGTCGTTCCTGGGTGTGTCGGAGGCCCAGGGCGGCGGCCTCGTCGAGCTGCCCCTCAGCTTCGATACCCCGAGCCGCCGTTGGGTGCTCACGCCGGGGTTTGCGGGCCTCCCGAACCCGAGGTTCGAGCGGCGCGTCGGGAGTGACTGCCTCTTCTGCCACAATGACCTCACGCCCCGGCGCGAGGAGACCGTCAACGTCTACGATGGCGAGCTCGCGGTGGGCCTGTCGTGCGTCCGATGCCATGGGGACGCGGAAGCGCACTTGACGGCCAAGGGGGCCATCTACAACCCCGGCAAGGACACGCCGAACCGCCAGCTTCAGGTCTGCCAGCAGTGCCACCTCCGGGGTGAGGTGTCCGTGCTCGCGACGGGTCGGACTTGGGAGGCCTACGGACCCAACGAGCCCCTGACGGACTTCATGTCGACCTATCGGACGCCGACGAGCTTCGCCTCGGGCTTCGCCTCGACTGGGCATCCCAGCCCGACGCGACCGCTGGAGGCTGGCCCGTGTCTGCCCGGACAGCAGGCGACGGTGCCCTGTACGACCTGCCACGATCCCCACCTGCCCGAGTCCATCCTGAAGACTTCTGCCTCCCTGCCCCCGCCCAGCGCGGAGAGCGGCCCTCGAGCCGCGGAGAGCGGCCCTCGAGCGGTTGCTGAGCCACCAACGACGCTGCCGTCGCTCCGTGCTCTTGTCGCGGGGGCGGCCTCGGCGGACTCGAGCGACGAGCGACAACGTCGGGCTCTCGCGCAGCTCCTCTTGGCCGCGTCCAAAGCTGATCTCGCGCCGGACCTCCTGCACGCGCTGCGAGCCTTGCAACTGGAGAGGGGCGACGCGCTCGTGGCCTTGGGTCGGCTCGAGGCCCGCCACAGTCAGCACGAGTCGGCCCTCACGGCCTTCGCGGGGGCCCGAGCGCGCGGCGTGCGCGATCCGATGCTCGCCGACGACGAGGCGGAGTCGCTTCGCGCGATCGGGCAGTTGGAGAGCGCGGTCCGGGTCCTCTCGGAGAAGGTCAAGCTCGCGCCCGACGGCGAACGCCTGCTCCGCTTGGGTCGGCTCGCGCTCTTCGCCGAGCAGAAGCCGCTCGCGCTACCCGCGCTTGAGCAGGCCCACGTCCTGCTCAAACATCGCGCGGATCCGGCCTTGACGCTCGCCGCGGTCGCCAAGCAGGAGGGGCGGCTCCCGGCTGCGATACGCCTGGTGCAGAGCGCGCTCGACCGCGAGCCGAACCACATTGGGGCACGGCTCATGGCCGCGCAGCTCGCCGCGGCGGCTGGGAGCCTCGACGCGGCGGTGACCCAAGGCGAGTGGGCTTTGCGACTCGCTCCGAACAACGTGCCCGGCCTGCTCTTGATGGCGGCCCTGTCGGAGCAACGCCGCGAGTTCGTAAAGGCGATTGACTATGTGGAGCGCGCCTCGCGGCTCATACCGGAGGACAAGAAGTTGAAGGGCGAGGTCTCTCGTCTGCGTGGCCTTGAGGTCTCGCCGCCCCCGCCCCCGCCCTCGTCGTCCGCCCCGGCCCAACCCTGAGCGGCCCGTTCTTCTGGATTGGTTCCTGCCTCAATCCGAGCGGCAGACCTCGCCTTCGACCTGTAACCCGTCCATGAAGACCGCCCTCACCCGGGACAGTGCTTCTACGTCGTCAAGGGGATTGCCCGCGATGAGCAGGAGATCCGCCCGCCGCCCCACCTGAAGGACGCCGACGTCGTCTCTCCCGATCGCCCTGGCGGCCGCCCCGGTGCACCCGCGGCAGGCCTGAGCGGGGCTCGCGCCGTGGGCCACGAACAGCGCGGCCTCGCGTGAGAGCCGCCCGTGCGGGTTGAGCGGCGTGCCCGCATCCGTGCCACACGCGACCTCGACCCCGGCGGCGAGCGCGGCCCGAAAGCTCTTGACGTGCGCGCCCGAGATCCGCCGGATCTTGTCCAACATATACTGCGGCACGCCTCGGCCCTCGCCGTCGAGCATGGCTTCGGCCGCCGCGAAGGTCGGCACAAGCACCGCGCCCCGGGCCACCATCAGCCCGATCGTCTCGGTGTCGAGATAGAAGCCGTGCTCGATGGTGTGCACCCCGGCGAGGAGGGCGTCGCGGATCCCCTGCGCGCCCTGGGCGTGAGCGGCCACCAATCGGCCGGCTTTCTTGGCCTCGGTGCACGCAGCCGAGAGCTCCTCGGGGGTCATCTGGGCCGCACCCGGCTCGACCCCGGGGGTGATCACGCCGCCCGTCGCGATGACCTTGACCAGATCGGCCCCGGCCTTGATCTGCGAGCGAACCGCGCGCCGCACGGCGTCCGCACCGTCGGCCTCGATGCCCAGAAAACAGGCGTGCCCGCCGGTGATGCAGATGACCTCGCCGGCCGCCAGCATCCGTGGACCCACAACCCAGCCCTCGCGTATGCCCCGGGCCAACTCCAAGTCGAGCCCGCCGGGTCCACCGACGTCGCGAATCGTGGTCACGCCCGCACGGCGCTGGGCGGCGAGCGCGGCGAGAGCTCGGACGACCCGTCTCGTCGGCGAGTCGGCCTTCAGATCGGCGACGGGGTTGCTGCCGCCGGACAAGCTGACGTGGGTGTGGCAGTCGATGAGCCCGGGCATGAGCGTGCCGTCGAGGCGGAAACGGGTCGAGTTCCCAGCCTTGGGGACCACGTCGCTTTCCGGGCCCACGGCGACGATGCGCCCGCCCTCTTCAACGAGCGCGTAGCCCTCGTGTGAGACCGCCTGCTCGCCATCATAAAGATTCGTGGGTACGTAGACGTTCATGGCCCGGACCGTAGTTGACGGGGCGGGTCACGTAGAGGAAAAAGACCCGCTATGGCTCGGATTCTCTTGCTCATGCCCACCTCGTCGATGCGCATCGCCGTGGTCACGGCCCTACGCGACTCCGGCCAGGTCCCCGTCGACCCCCCCGCCGACTGGGAGGAGCCAGGTCAGCTCGTCAGCGTCGTGGACCGCACGCAGCCTGACGTCGTCGTGATCAGCGCGGAGGACGGGCTCGACCAAGCCTGTGAGCGATGCGAGGGCCTCGTAGGCGGCGAGCACACGCGGTTCATTCCCACGATCGTCCTCGTGCCCGAGATGCCCGAGGGAGCCGACGTCATTCGTGTCCTCGCGGCGGGCGCGCGGGATCTCATCTCGACCCGGGAGCCGCTGACCCTGCTCGCCGCGCGCATCGACAATATGGCCCGCCTCGGCTACCTGCGCCGCACGTTCCGTCTCCACCACGACGCGCTCGTCGCCCGAAATCAGGAGCTCGATCGCATCTTCGAGACGGTCACGTCCGGCTTGGCCATCGCCGATCGTGAGGGGCGCATCGTCCGCATGAACGCTCGCGGGCGGGAGATCCTCGGCTCGCAGATGGAGTCGTTTGTGCTGGGGCTCAGGACTCCATCCGACGAGACGCTCTCAGGCGAGACACAGTTGGGGGGTGGGCCTGTCGTGATCGTGGCGAGCGTGGCGAACGCCATGGATCACCCGTTGAATCGGGCGGCCGTCCAAGGCGAGTCGGTTCACGGTCAGCGGGTCGATCTGGGCTCGAAGCTGAAGGGCGACGAGCGTGTCCTCACCGTCGACGCGGAGCCACTCTGGGGCGAGACCGGCCAGCGCATCGGCGGGCTCGCGGTGTTTCGCGACGAGACGGAGGCTATTCGGTTACACGAGTTGCTCCGCGACCGGTCCCTGGAGCTCGCCATGCGGACGGAGGAGATGGAGGCCTTCGTCTTCACCGCGGCCCATGACATGAAGAGCCCGCTGTGGACGATTCGCCGGTACACCACGATGCTGAAGGAAGACCACGGGGAGGCCATCGGGACAGACGGCGTTCACCTCCTCGATCGCATGCACGTCAACGCGGTCCGCCTCGGCCGTTTGGTGGAGGATCTCGTCAACGTCGTCAAGGTCGGCAAGATGGAGCTCTTCATCGAACCGATGCCCCTTGAGCGTCCGATCCGGGACGCGCTGCGGAACCTCGACGGGGCGGTCCGGGAGTGTGGTGCCGTCGTCGACGTGCCCGACGATCTCCCGACCATCCATGCCGATCCCGACCGCATGGTGGACCTCTTCGAGAACCTCCTCGGCAACGCCATCAAGTACCGCAAGCTCGATGAACCTTGCCGGATACGCGTGCGGGCCAACGAGACCATCGAGGGCGTACACGTTTACATCGAAGACGACGGGATCGGGATCCTGGCCGACCACTTCGAGCGCATCTTCGGGCTGTTTCAACGGCTCCACACCCGCGATCAAATCGAAGGCTCGGGCCTCGGACTCGCCATCGTCCAGCGCATCGTCGATCGCCACGGGGGCCGGATCTGGGTCGAGTCGACCGTGGGTCAAGGCTCGACGTTTCACGTCGTCTTGCCGGATGAGCCACCCCTCGCTTGATCCCGCTTCACGATGACCTCCAAGCGGAGCGCCGACCTTATGTGACGTGGCTCCTCGTGGTGGTCAACGTCCTCTTCTTCCTCCACGAGCTCAGCCTCGAGGGCGCGCTCAACGGCTTCCTTCAGACGCATGGGCTCGTGTCCGCGCGCGTGATGGACCCCGAGGTCTGGCGCGACTTCGACTGGGAGCGTCAGACGGGGCCGCTCCTCACCCACATGTTCCTTCACGGGGGGTGGCTGCACCTGATCGGAAACATGTGGATGTTGATCCTCTTCGGCGACAACGTCGAAGGCCGCCTGGGTCACGGCAACTTCCTCTTCTTCTACATCGCCAGCGGGCTCGGGGCGGCGGCGGCCCAAGTCGCCTCGGATACCGGCTCGTTTGTGCCGATGGTCGGCGCGTCCGGGGCGATCGGCGGCGTGCTCGGCGCGTACATGGTCCTCTTCCCGTTCGCCCGCGTGCTCACGGTCATCCCGATCTTGATCTTCATTCAGGTCGTCCGCGTCCCGGCGATCGTCTTCATCGGGTTCTGGGCGCTGCTCCAGTTCTTTCAGGGGACTGCGGAGCTGCATCGCGGGGCCACGGCGGGGGTGGCTTTCTGGGCGCACCTCGGCGGCTTTGGGGTCGGGGCAGTTTGGATTCTGATCAATCCCGCGCTGCGTCGAGCACGAGCCCGATCGACACGGCGTATCGCATCGCGTTGACGGCGCTGACGACGGGAAGCCCGGCCTCTTCGGCGACGACCTCGGCCGTTGACCCTCGCTCGATCACGGCCAGCGCGAAGAGCAGATCGTCGGTGGCTGCGAAGAAACACGCGGTCTCTCGCTTAGGGTGGCGAAAGATGAGCGAGAGCTCGTCGGGCGCGCAGCTCAGGGGGCAGGTTTGATCGCGGAGACCTGCCTGCCAGTTGAGCAGGAAGCGGGGCACGGCGAACGGCAGCTTCAGGACGGCGAGGGTGGGGTTGAGGCAGGGGGTCTCGACGACCGCCGGGACCTCGACGGGCGCGTGAAAGGCCAGCGAGAGCTCCCACTCGAAGCGTGAGAGGGCGGCGTGGCCGGGTCTGAGGCCTTTGTGACCCTCCCAGCCCTCCCGCTCTTCGAGGAAGCCCACAAAGGCCTCTGCCGCCTCGTTGAAGGCGAAGGACGGCGGCGGGTGAAGGCGGAAGTACTCTTCGAAGAGGGCCTCGAAGGTCGTGTGAGGCAGACATCCGACGAGCACCGGGAAGTTCTGTGTCAGCGCGCGACGGACGTGGCCGCGAACGAAGTCCCAGTAGATTCGAAGTCGCTCGACGGGCAGCGAGAGCGCCTCCGCCGTGGTCTGCAGCTCAACTTGACCCCGAAAGAGCGCGTGCAGCTCGGTCTGGATGGACAGGAGCGACCGGGTCATGGGCGCAGAGACCTGGGGCCGAGCACGTCGTGGGCCGCAGCGCGCGCGCGATTGTTCTCGACGAGGACCGTCGAGAGCGGCGGCAGATCGTTGTCCCACTCGAAGAGCGTGCTGATGCCGCCCGTGCGGCGCAGCGTGTGGCGGTAGAGGTCGAGCACGTCGTCGGTCATTGCCGCGCCATGCGTGTCGATGAGCACGTCGCCGCGATCGAGGTGGCCGGCGAGGTGTACCTGCCAGACCCGCTCAGCGGGCAGCGCGTCGATGAAGGCGTAGGGGTCGTAGCCGTGGTTGCGGGCGTTGACATAGACGTTGTTCACGTCGAGCAAGAGGCCGCAGTCCGCCTCCTCGAGCAGGGCGTTGAGGAACTCGACCTCGCTGAGCGGGGCGTCGGGATGTTTGACGTAGTAGCTCGGGTTCTCCAGGCCAAGCGGCAGGCAGACCCTCGACTGGGCCTCGCGAAGACGGCGCGCGACGTGGCTCGCCGCCTCCTCGGTGAAGGGCAGGGGCAGGAGGTCGTGGTACTCGACCCCAAAACCGCTTGACCAGCAGACGTGATCGGTGAACCACAACGCGCCCGTCCGTCGGGCGAGATCGTTGAGCGATTCGAGGTAGCGGGCATCGAGAGGATCAGGCCCGCCGACCGAGAGGCCAACTCCGTGCAGGACGATCGGATACTGTTCGGCTGCCTGCTCGGCGAGTCGCTTGAGGCGACCCCCATAAGGGGCGTAGTTCTCGACGAGGATCTCCAGGAAATCCACGCCGAGGACCGTCCGTGCGTCCGGCGCCAAGAGCCCGTCCGCATAGGGTATTCGAAGGCCAATGCCGTGGCCGAGATCGGCGATATGGGCTTGAACCATGACCCTGTCCGGGCGGTTCAGCCGCCGCAGCTCTTGCCGTCGCCGCCGCAGCTCTTGCCGTCGGCGCCGCACTTATGGCCTTCACCGGCCGGCGCAGCCTCGCCCGCAGGGGCTTCGCTCGCCGGAGTCGCAGCCCCACAGCTCTTGCCGTCGGCCCCACACTTCTTGGCCTCAGGCGCGGCGGCCTGTGAGCCTCCGCAGCCTGCCGAGCCGAGCGTCAAGGCGCCAAGCGTCAATCCCATCGCGACCATGCTCACCGTCAGCTTCTGACCAGCCATTTCGAACTCCTTGGGGGACTTTTGGCGCACACCGCGCCGAGGCGCCGAGGGCGACTGCCCTTAGCGTGGCGGCCACTGTACTCTTGGGCCAGAACGTCCGCCAGCTAGGTTTAACTCCCGGCGCAGTGGCCCGGGGGGGTCGGCTCAGGGCGCGATGCGCAGGAAGTAACCGCCGTTTGGTCGGTCGGACGCGGGGCCGTGCAAGATGAGGCCATCGACCGTTCGCCGCACGAGATCGACCTTGGCGATGTTCGAGAACTCGATCCGCTGCGCCGCGCCTGTGGGGTCGTAGATCTCCACTGCGACCGGCTCCGTGGGGCGGTCGCCGCCCCCGACAACGAGGAGCGTGGCCTCGCCGACGAGATGACCGTCGACGATGTCTCCTCCGGCCTGCCTGGGCTTCGCGTCCGGGGAGAGGCGAACGAAGGTCCGGCCGGAGTATGCGAGCCCATCTTTGATGAACACAGTCGCCTTTGGAGAGACACCGAGCGACAGCTTCGCGGCCTCGAGCGTGAGGCTCGGCGGCGTGACGTCCGTGGGCAGGCCGGTGTCGAGCGCGTGCCTGAAGTGGCTGATGCTCCCGAGGTTGAGGAGAGCATCGCCCTGAAGCTCGATCGCCCCCTGACCGTCGTCGCGTTGCCAGACCACAACACCGGCCGAGTCGACACGTGCGAGGCGGGTGCCAGCGTGAAGGAGCAGGCCGCCGTCGGCCAAGGCCAAGGCCGCGTGTGGAACGAAGGGCAGGGGCAAGTCTGTCGTCGGCGGTGATGCAAACGGCGTCGCCCAGGTTGAGACGCGGGCGACGTCCCCGAGGGCCCACACAAGGCTCGCAGAGTGGGTTCCCCTTACGATCGCGACGGCGCTCTCACCGGGCCGCTCGGCGTAGGTCACCGAGCCGTCGGCCGCGACGTGGCTGAAGCGACGGATGATCGTGCCCCCAACAGTGGCGGCCTCCAAAAGCACCGCCCGAGCCCCGGTCAAGCACTCGCCGTCGAGGGTCGTGATCCCGGCGACCTCGGTCGACCAAATCTCATTTCCCGCGCCGTCGATGAGGACCGCGCCGCCCCCCAGAATCAGCAGGGACGCGCTGCGGTCAGAGGCGTCTCTGACCTCGAGGAGCCCGACCTCTTGTGGTCCGGGGATCTGCCAGGTGATGGGCGTGCGGCGGGCCTCGAGGTCCACCTTCGACGTATTGCCCGCCCGGTCGGACACGAGGAGCTTCAGGGTGATCGGGCCGCTGGCTTGAACGCTGACCTCGCCCCGGTACAGAGGCGAGCCCTTGTCGGGAGTCAGGGCTTGGCCGTTGACGGTGAGCTCAGCGATAGCGGAGGCGTCCGTGACGTGTACGACGACCGGCAGACGGCCGTCTCTCACCGACCGCGGTGCGACTACCGGCCCAGGTCGAACAATCCGGGCCTCGGGAGCCGTACGGTCCACCGTGAAGTCGCG
The DNA here is from genome assembly GCA_009692505.1 of Myxococcales bacterium. Lineage (GTDB taxonomy): Bacteria > Myxococcota_A > Bradymonadia > UBA7976 > UBA1532 > SHZC01. The sequence goes on along the minus strand of SHZC01000192.1, from coordinate 434 downwards.
GCGTGCGTGGGACCGCCCCTCGTCATCGAAGAGCTCGAGGACGTGTGGCCCCTCGGGCAAAACAGCGGCGGCGACGACGGGGCTCAAGAGCGGCTTGCCGTCCAGCTTGAGCACCGCATATTCGCCGCGAACGACGACCGTCAGATCGACCGAGCCGACGACTGTCTGTTCAGCCGGGGCCTCGAAGACCGGCGGCTTTGATTCACAGCCCGCCAAGCCGACGGCCAGCGCGACGCCGATGCTCAGCGCGAGGCCGACGCGCGGCACGACCTCAAGCCTTGCGGGCCTTGCGGCGCGCTTCCGCGGCGCGCTTGACGCGGGCCTTCAGGGCGTTGCGGGACTTGATTCGGGACATCTTGGGGGAGCGACGGTTATCACCGGTGGCCATAGGATCCTCACTTATGAGTCTGATTCGATATTCGGGGCGCGCATCA
>SHZC01000191.1 GCA_009692505.1 Myxococcales bacterium | reverse complement strand
ACTGAGTGACCGAGTATCTGGGCCTCTGCCCAAGTCAGAGCCCCTGCTCCCGAGCTGGTCTTCTGTGCCCGCGCTGGTCGTGATTGAGGTTCATGTCTCGTATGTGATCGGACCAGGTCATGGCGCGCTCACCGGCCAGACGCTCTCCACCGAGACCCCGACGTGCTGGGCCAACTCCCCGAGGTAGGCGAGACGGGTGATCTCCACGGCGCCGAAGGCCGCGAGGTTCTCGGTGTAGACCTGACTGTCGATGAGCGCGTAGCCCGACGCGAAGAGGGCGCGGGCGAGCGTCGCGAAGGCGACCTTGGACGCGTTGTCGGCGAGCGAGAACATCGACTCCCCGAAGAAGACGGAGCCCTTGACCACACCGTAGAGGCCCCCGACGAGGCGGTCTCCGAGCCACGCCTCGGCGCAGTGGGCATGGCCGAGCTGGTGCAGGCGCTTATAGGCCGCGCGCATCTCAGGCGTCAGCCAGGTGCCCGACGAGCCGGGTCGCGGCGTATCCCCGCAGGCGTCAATGACGGCGTCAAACGCGGTGTCGAAGCGCACCTCGTAGGTCCCGCGCCTCAGCCACTTCTCTACGGTTCGCCCGACATGAAGATCCAGCGGATACAAGACGAAACGGCACATCGGGGAGTGCCACAGGATGGGGTCGTCCACGCTATACCAAGGGAAGATGCTCATCGAGTAGCCGAGCATCAGCCGCTCCGGCGAGAGGTCCCCCCCAACTGCGAGAATCCCGCTAGGCCCGGTACGCCGGGGATCCGGGAAGCTCAGGGTCGCGTCGAGCATGTAGATGGGCATCGACTCAGGCCTTCTCCGTCCCCACGTCGACCAGCGTGGGGTTCAGGACTCGGACAAGCTCGCTCGTCGACATCGACACCAGAAACCCACGGCCCCCGCCGTTGATGAAGATGCGGTCGAGCTCTCGGATCGTCGACTCCAGATAGATGGGCATGGCCTTGCGGATCCCAAACGGCGACGTACCGCCGACCTTGTAGCCCGTGTTCTTCTCGGCGACCTCCGGGGTGCAGGGCACGACACCCTTGCACCCGATCTGTCGGGCGAGGTTCTTGGTGCTGACGTTCCGGTCGCCATGCATGAGCACGATGCACAAGCGCTTCTCCTCGTCCTGCATCACGAGCGTCTTGATGACCTCATGCTCGTCCACGCCGAGCGCGGTCGACGACGCCCGGGTACCGCCCTTCTCCTGATAGTCGTAGAGGTGCTCGGTGAAGACGACCAACTCGGCTCGAAGGCATCGGATCGCCGCGGTGACGGGGAAGGTCGGCATGAAGTCGCAGTCTAGCAGGGCAATCGCCCCTTGAGTCCGAACAACGCGCTCGCTGATCCTTGGAGGCGCTTCGTTGACGCGCCGGGCCGGTGTGCACAGTCGCGGTCGCGCAGCAAAGAGGTCGCCTCGCCGCTGTGTCCAGCCCCCACCCACACGACGCCTTCTTTCGTGACGTCTTCTCCGATCCGAAGAACCTCGCCGCGCTCGTGCGGTCGATTCTTCGGGCGTCGGCCACCGCCCCGCTGGACTTCGAGCGCTTGACGGTGTGCCCGGAGCGTTACGTCGACGAGACCTTGCGGGCCTTCGAGACGGATCTCCTGGCCCAGGTCCCGCTTGTAGAGGGCTCGGACGAGGCGACCGAGGCGTTCACCGATGGAATCTCCGCCGAGACGCAGAAGGCGATCGCGAGCGTAGGTCCGGCGCGAATGGAGGAGACGGTCATGACGCTCGCACAGCAATGGAGAGCCGAGGGCGAGGCCAATGGCCGCGTGGAGGGCGAGCGCGCCCTGCTCCGAGCCCTCATCGTGCACAAGTTTGGGGTCATTCCGCGGTCGGTCGAAGCGGCCCTCGAGACCGCCGATGAACCGTCGCTCTCGGTCTGGGCGGAGCGCATCTTCTCGGCCCGGTCTGCCGAGGATGTCGTGGCCTGACGGGCGCTCTTTGCGGAGACCCAGTCCGGACAGGGGCCGCTCGAATCGTCAACGAACTTGACGAAATCGGGGCAGCCCCCTCGGCCACGCCTCGTTGACCTGGTCAAACAGCTCGATGTGCACCCAAGGAACGGCACCGGCGAGCAGGCCCACCACGGTCAACAGCCGCAGTCTAGCCCGACTTATTGCGTTGCGAGGCTTCGCTCGGCACAGTCTGCCACGATTTCTCCCGACGCCACCGAGGTCCATGGTGCTCAAGCTCGCGCTGCCTAAAGGCCGTATGCAGGACAACGTCTCCGCGCTGCTCGGGGAGGCCGGGATTCGGTTGAGCGCGGGCAGCCGGGTCTACCGGCCGCAGGTCTCGATGGCGGGCATTGAGGCGAAGCTGCTGAAGCCCCAGAGCATCGTCGAAATGCTCTATGCGGGCTCGCGTGACGTGGGCTTCGCGGGGGCCGACTGGGTGGCCGAGCTCTGTGGGCCGACGGACTGTGAGCTCGTGAGCCTGCTCGATACGGGGTTGGATCCCGTCCGCATCGTCGCCGCCGCGCCGACCGAGCTGCTCGAAGGCGGGCACCTGCCCAAGCGCCACCTCCGCGTGGCCTCCGAGTATTCGCGGCTCACGCAGACGTGGATCAAGAGCCGAGGCCTCGACGCGACCTTCGTCCGCAGCTACGGCGCGACGGAGGTTTACCCACCCGACGACGCGGACTGCATCGTTGACAATACGTCGAGCGGCGCGACGCTCGTGGCCAATGGGCTGAACATCCTCGATGAGCTCATGCGCTCGTCGACGCGCTTGTACGCAAACCCCCGCGCGCTCGAGGTCAGAGAGAAGCGCGAGACCATCGAGAGGCTGGTCATGCTGCTCCAGTCGGTGCTCGAGGCGCGGCGTCGCGTCATGTTGGAGGTCAACGTATCGGCCGAGGCTCTGGAGGCTCTCTGCGCCGCGCTGCCCTGCATGCGCGAGCCAACAATCTCCCCGCTCCACGGCAACGCCGGGTTCGCCGTGAAAGCCGCCGTGCCCCGAGACGAGCTGGCGCGCATCGTGCCGGAGCTCAAGGCCCGAGGGGGCACCGATATCGTGGTCAGCGCGTTGTCCCAGATCGTGCCTTGAGCTTCGTGACCCCCGTTCGTGAAGACGCGGTTTTTGCCTTGACGTTCGCGCCCGGCGCGGCGAAGGCGACCCGCTACCATGTGCCCCGCGCCGAGACGCCGGTGGACCTCTTCCTCGATGGCAATGAGGGCGCGACGCCCGACGACGACCTCTTCGAGGCCTTGCGGATCTCAGGGGTCGAGACCGTTCGACGGTACCCGGACGCGACGGCGCTGGAGGCCAAGCTCGCCGCTCGCTTCGGTGTGGATCCGACGCAGGTCATCGTGACGGCCGGGGGCGACGAGACGATTGACCGCGCCTGCCGCGCCCTCCTCTGCGACGGTCGTGAGCTCATCTTGCCCGAGCCGACCTTCGAGATGATCGCCCGGTACGCGGCTCTCGCACAGGGCACCCTCGTCAGCGTCGAGTGGAGGGGCGGCCCATTCCCCGTCGAGGCGGTCCTTGCGCGGGTCGGTCCATCGACCGCGCTCATCGCCATCGTCACGCCGAACAACCCCACCGGGGCCGTCGCCACGCTCGACGACGTGCGCCGCGTCGCCATGGCCGCCCCTCACGCGCTCGTCCTCCTGGACCACGCCTACGTCGAATTCTCGGACGCCGACTTCACCCAAGCGGCTCTCGAGTGGCCCAACGTCCTCGTCGTCCGCACGGTGTCCAAGGCTTGGGGGCTCGCCGGGCTCCGCATCGGCTGCGGCGTGGGGCACCCGGAGCTCATCCGACAGCTCCGGGCGTGTGGCGGACCCTACCCGGTCTCGGGCCCTTCGCTCGTGCTCGCGGCTGCGGCGCTGGAGAGCGGCGAACGGGCGGTAGCGGCCTTCGTCTCGACGATCCGCGAGGAGCGGACTCGGCTCGAAACACTGATGTCCGACCTCGGCGCGGACCCCGAGCCCTCCCACGCGAACTTCGTGTTTGGTCGCTTCAAGGACGCCTTATGGATCCGCGACGGCCTCGCCGGCCTCGGGATCGCCGTGCGGGCTTTCCCCGGCCGACCGTCGCTCGACGGCTGCGTCCGAATCACCTGCCCCGGCGACGAGGCGGCGTTTCGGCGCCTCACGCACGCGCTGCACGCCACCTGCGCGCCCGAGGCGATCCTCTTCGACGTCGACGGCGTCCTCGTCGACGTCTCGCTCTCTTATCGGGCGGCGATCGTCGAGACGTGCCGGCACTTCGGCGTCGAGCTCGATGCCGACGAGATCGCCGCGGCCAAAGCCCAAGGCAACGCCAATAACGACTGGGTCCTCACGCATCGCCTCATCGACCGCCACGGCGTGAAGATCGACTTCGAGCTCGTCAAGCAGACCTTCGAGGCCGCCTACCAGGGCGACGGCGATCGACCGGGCCTCTGGATCCACGAGACGCTGAGGCTCCCTCGCGCCACGCTTCAACGCCTCGCCGACCGCTACCCACTCGCCCTCGTCACCGGCCGACCGCGCGCGGATCTTGAGCGGCTCCTCGACCTCTTCGACTTGCGCCCATTGTTCCCGGTCACGGTCTGCATGGAGGACGCGTCGCTCAAGCCCGATCCGGCGCCCGTGCGGCTCGCGTTGGCGCGCCTCGGCGTCACACGCGCCTGGATGCTCGGCGATACGCCCGACGATCAGCGCGCGGCCCGGTCCGCCGGCGTCGTGCCCATAGGCGTGCTCGCGCCGTCTGAAGTTCATCGGGAGCCGCTCATCCGCGCGGGCGCTTCGCGTGTGCTCGTTTCCCCCGAATCACTGGAGGCGCTGCTGCCATGAGTCCCCGCGAAGTCGAGCTTGAACGTCAGACCAAGGAGACCCGCATCACCGTGCGCCTTCGCCTCGACGGCACGGGTCAGGGTCGATCAAGCACGGGCATCGGCTTCCTCGATCACATGTTCGTGACGCTGGCCAAACACGCCCGCTTCGACCTTGAGCTCGACTGCACCGGGGACCTCGAGGTGGACGACCACCACACGGCGGAAGACTGCGCGCTCTTGATCGGGACCGCGCTGGATCAAGCCCTCGGCGACCGACGGGGTCTACGCCGGTTTGGACACGCCTACGCGCCCTTGGACGAAGCCCTTGCTCGTGCCGTCGTCGACCTCTCGGGTCGAGCTTATGCGAGCATCGAGCTCGGCCTCGTTCGCGAGTCCATCGGCGCGCTCTCCTGCGAGATGATCCCGCACATCTTCCAGTCGCTCGCCACCGCCGGTCGCCTCTGCCTTCACGTCGACGTCCTGCGCGGGATGAACGACCACCACAAGACCGAGGCGGCTTTCAAGGCGTTGGCTCTGGCCTTGCGGCACGCCGTCTCCCGCGATGACTTCTCCGATATCCCGAGCACGAAGGGCGTCTTGTGAGCCAGCCGGTCAGCGTCATTCGGACGGGCACGGCGAACCTCGCCTCGGTCCTCGCGGCCCTGGAGCGCGCCGGTGCCCGCCCAACGCTCACGGACTCCGCCGACGAGGTGTCGAGCGCGGATCGGGTCGTGCTGCCCGGCGTCGGGGCCTTCGGTGCCGCCATGCCGCTCTTGCGTGAGCACGGCCTCGACGCTGCTCTCGTCGCTCGGGTCCGCGAAGGCCGCCCGCTGCTCTGCATCTGCTTAGGGATGCAGCTCCTCTTCGAGGGCAGCGAGGAGTCCCCCGGCGTGCCCGGGCTCGGCCTCATCGAGGGGCAGGTCACGCGGTTTCAGGGCCAAGGGCTTCGTGTGCCGCAGCTCGGCTGGAATCAGCTCACGGCGGGACCTCAGTGCCAACTCCTGAGCGACGGCTACGTCTACTTTGCGAACTCCTTCCGCGTGGAGCATCCGCCACACGGCTTCCACGTCGCACTGAGCGACCACGGCGGTCACTTCGTGGCCGCGATCGAGCGCGGGCCGCTGTTGGCCTGTCAGTTCCACCCGGAGCTCTCGGGGGCTTTCGGGCAGGTCTTGCTTCGCCGCTGGCTCGACGCGGGAGAGCGTCCATGTTGACGCATCGCATCATCCCCTGCCTCGACGTCCGGGACGGGCGCATCGTGAAGGGGATCAAGTTCCAGGGTCTGAGGGACGCCGGAGACCCCGCCGAGCGGGCGTCGGTTTACGAGGCCCAAGGCGCAGACGAGCTGGTGATCCTCGACGTATCTGCCACGCCCGAGGGTCGGTCGACGGCCGCCGAGACGGTGCGTCGCGTGCGCCGCGTCCTGGGCATCCCATTGACCGTCGGCGGGGGCGTACGGATCGCCGACGACGCCGCGCGGCTGCTCGACGCCGGAGCCGATAAGGTGGCCTGCAATACGGCCGCGGTCTCGAACCCGGGATTGCTCACCGATCTCGCCACCCGCTTCGGCTCGCAGTGCGCCATCCTGGCCATCGACGCCGCAGGGCGTCCGGACGGCCTCGGCTGGGAGGTCGTCACCCACAGCGGAAAGAACCGCACGGGTCGGGACGCGGTCGAGTGGGCTCGGGAGGCCGTGGAGCGCGGGGCCGGAGAGATCGTGCTGACGAGTTGGGACCGCGACGGCACCCGCGAGGGCTACGACACTGCGTTACTGACCGCCATCTCCTCGGCCGTCAGCGTGCCCGTCGTGGCCTCGGGTGGGGCCGCCACCCCGGAGCACCTCGCCGCCGCCCTACGCGCCGGGGCAGAGGCCGTGCTCGCGGCCTCGATCTTCCACGACGGCGACTATACGGTCTCGCAGGTGAAGGCCTACCTTGCTTCCCAAGGCTTCGAGGTGCGCCGATGATCATCCCCTCGATTGACCTCCAAAGCGGCCACGCCGTGCAGCTCGTCGGTGGTCAGAAACTCGAGCTTGACGCCGGAGATCCGCGGCCCATCGCTGAGCGGTTCCGCCTCGCCGGAGAGGTCGCCGTGATTGACCTCGACGCGGCCCTGGGGGTCGGGGACAACGCCTCGACGATCCGCGATCTCATTGACCTCGCCCCGTGTCGGGTCGGGGGCGGGATCCGCACACTGCAGGCCGCGAATGACTGGCTCGACGCGGGTGCGGCTCGAATCATCATGGGCACGATGGCCAAGCCCGAGCTCCTCTCTCAGCTGCCTCGCGAGCGGCTCATCGCGGCGCTCGATGCCCGCGACGGTGAGGTCGTCGTGAAGGGCTGGACCGAGGGCACGGGGCGGTCGATCTTTGACCACATGAAGGAGCTGTCGGGCCTCGTCGGCGGCTTCCTCGTCACCTTCGTCGAGCGCGAGGGCCGGCTCGGGGGGACGCGCCTCGATCAGGTGCCTGAGCTCGTCGCGGCCGCGGGCAACGCGCGGGTCACCATCGCCGGGGGCGTGACGACGCCTGAAGACATCGCCGCGCTCGACCGGATGGGCGCCGACGCGCAGGTGGGCATGGCGCTCTACAAGGGGCTGCTCGACCTCGGGGACGCCATCGGGGCGCCGCTCGTGTCCGACCGGGCTGATGGGCTCCTGCCGACCCTCGTGGTCGACGAAGGCGGCGTCGCTTTGGGCCTCGTCTATTCTAGCCGGGAGAGCCTGCGTCTCGCGGTGTCGACCGCCCGGGGCGTCTACCACTCCCGGAAGCGTGGGCTGTGGAAGAAGGGCGAGACGTCCGGCGCCGGGCAGACGCTGCTTCGCGTCGATCTCGACTGCGACCGGGATGTCCTGCGCTTCACGGTTCGACAAGAGGGCGCCGGTTTCTGCCACCTGCAGACGCGCACCTGCTTCGGCCCCGCCCGAGGGCTGCCGGAGCTTGCCCGCACCTTGGCCGAGCGCGCTCACGATGCGCCGCCGGGATCGTATACGCGCCGCCTCCTCGACGAGCCCGCGCTCCTCCGAAGCAAGCTCATCGAGGAGGCCGCCGAGCTCTCCGAAGCTGAGGTTCCCGCGCACGTCGCCGCGGAGGTCGCCGACGTCATTTACTTCGCCCTCGTCGCCATGGTTCGGGCCGGTGTCCCCCTCTCGCAGGTCGAAGACGAGCTCGATCGGCGCGCCCTGAAGGTCCGTCGACGGGCGGGTCACGCCAAGGACCAGACGTCATGAGCCTGCTTCGACGCTTGTCCCCTGGCGCGTTGCCCACGACCCGCCGCGTGGCCGTTGACCAGCAGACCCTGGAGGCCGCCTCGCGGATCGTCGACGACGTGAGGCGGAACGGCGAGGCCGGCTTGCGGACCCACGCCGAGCGCTTGGGTGACCTAAAGCCCGGCGCCCCGCTCCTCGTCGATCGCGACGGCCTGCGCGCGGCCTACGAGGCGTCGAGTGCCTTTGAGCAATCGCTCTTGCAGCGGACCGCCGAGCGCGTCCGCCGCTTCGCCGTCGCCCAACGCGCCACACTCAACGACCTCTCGGTCGCCGTCGAAGGGGGCATCGCGGGGCACACGATTCGACCCGTCGAGCGCGCGGGCTGCTACGCCCCCGGAGGCCGGTTCCCCCTGCCCTCCTCGGTCCTCATGACCGCCGTCACCGCGCGCACCGCAGGCGTCCAGTCCATCATCGTGGCCTCACCTCGGCCTGCGCGGGTGACGCTCGCGGCGGCCCATGTTGCCGACGCCGACGGCCTGCTCGTCGTGGGCGGCGCGCAGGCCATCGCGGCGCTGGCCTACGGCGCGGGACCCGTCCTCGCGTGCGATGTCATCGTCGGCCCGGGCAACCGGTGGGTCACCGCCGCCAAGCAGCTCGTCTCCGGACACGTGGGCATCGACATGCTGGCGGGCCCGTCCGAGCTCGTCATCCTGGCCGACGGCGACGCCGATGCCGAGCTCGTCGCGGCGGACTTGCTGGCGCAGGCCGAGCACGATCCCGACGCGCTCCCGATCCTGGTCACGACGTCAAGCGACTTGACCATTCGGGTCGAGGCCGCCCTCGAAGCGCAGCTCGCGACCCTGCCGACTGCGGACACGGCGCGGCCGGCCTTGAGCAACGGCTTCGTGGTCGAGTGCCCAAGCCTCGAGGTGGCCATTACGGTCTGCGATGCCTTGGCTCCCGAGCACCTTGAGGTCCTCACCGTCAACGCCGCCGCCCTGCGCGACCGCTTCGCGAACTATGGCGGGCTCTTCCTCGGGGCCGGCGCCGCGGAGGTCCTGGGAGACTACGGCGCGGGGCCAAACCACGTCTTGCCCACGGGCGGGACCGCCCGATTCGTCGGCGGCCTCTCGGTCTTTACCTTCCTTCGGATTCGGACCTTCTTGACGATGACCGATCCTCGGATGCTCGCCATCGACGCCGCCGCCCTCGCACGCCTGGAGGGGCTCGAAGGACACGCCCGAGCGGCCGATCGAAGGTCGTAAGAAGGCCCCGGCGGTCCATCACGCCGGTTGCAGGTCACGCGCGGCCAGACTGCCGTCCCAGTCCGCTCAGACGATGCGGAACCTGGCCGCGGCGAAGTGCTGGTCTTTGGTCAGCACGTCCTTGATGTC
>SHZC01000190.1 GCA_009692505.1 Myxococcales bacterium | reverse complement strand
ACCGAGGCTTGACGACGAGCAGGTCACCCGAAGGGCCAGCCTCCGTCTCGAGGAGATCACCGATCGTTGGATACACGACGCCGTCGGGCAGCGGCGGGCCGTTGAGCCAAACCGCCGTCTCGGCGAAGACCGCTCGCGGCTCCAGTGGTTCTCCCCGCGCCGCGCCGAGCAACGATCGCCCATCGGGCCGCAGGAGCTCCACACCCGTGGCCAGGGCGAGGGTGGGTGCTACGTCGATGAGGCTGACCGGAGACGACAGACGAAGCCCCGGGACGAGGCCCGGCCCTCGAAGAATGAGCGGCACCCGATTGGCTTCATCTCCGCCCCGGAACCACTTGCCATGCAGCGTCGTCTGCCCGGGCTCAAAGAGGTTCTCCCCATGGTCGCTCAAGAAGACGACCACCGTGTCGTCTCGCAGACCGAGCTCGTCGACCGTGCCGAGCACCTGACCGATGGCCTCATCGACCGAGGCGAGCGCGCCGTCGTAGAGCGCGCGGATCTGCTCGACGTCAGCCGGAGGCAGCGACCGCTCGACCTCCTTGAGCCCGGCGAGTGAGTTGACGCCGTAGGAGAAGCGATGCTCGCCGCCATACAGCGGATCGGCGAACTGCACGGCGGCGGGCCAAGGCGCGGCGAACGGGATGTGGGTCGCCGAGAAGAAGCCGACGGTGAAGAACGGGCGCCCGTCGCGTTGCTGCCGACGCAGAGTGTCCGTCAAGACCCCGGCGAGTCGCTCGGGATCGGCGTTGTCGAGCAGGTAGCGAAAGACCTGTGGACGCAGCGACTCCGGCAGCGGCTCCAGGACGGCCAAGGCCAGCGGGCTGCGCGAGAGGATCTCACGCTCAAACAGGGTCTGCAACGTGAGCGCGGGCGGCAGTCGCTCCTCGTCGAAGCCGAGCTCGAACGTCCCGAAGAAGTCCCCCGCGTAGTCGGAGACGACTGCGGTTTGATAACCCCGGTCCTTCAGGGCGACCGGCAGGGTCCTGAGGCTATCAGGCCGCTGCTCCCGGGTGGGGAACATGTGGCGAACGCCGTGATGGTGCGGATAGCGGCCGGTCAGGATGGAGAGCCACGACGGTGAGGTCCCGGCGAGCGCGGCCATCGTCCGGTCGAAGGTCACGCCCTCGGTCATGAGTTGGTCGAGGTTCGGCGTCGTCTTGCGGGCGTAGCCCAGGCCCGAGAGGTGGTCGGGTCTGATGGAGTCGGCGGCGAGGATGAGCACGTTGGGGGGGCGGCTCGCGGTGCCTGCGTTCGGTGGGACTGAGGCCTCGGTCGACGGCAAGGCCACCGCAGGGACGAAGGCGAGGGCCACGGCGCGCCGACGACCGGCAAAGAGGGCGAGAGCCACGAGGAGGAGTGCGGCGGCCGGCATGGCGAACGGGGGAAGCGTGGCGACGAGCGTGGCTTGGAGCTTGGGGAAGGGCAACGCGCTGCCCATGAGCGCGGGCGCGGCGATGAGCCGATGAATGACGACGGCCACGAGCGTGAGGAGAACCCAAGGGACATGGCTCGCACGGCTGATGCGTTCGTTCCCCAGCCAGAGGCAGCGCAGTGCGGCCTGGCCCAGCCCCAAGAGCGCCCCCATGAGCGCGACCCAGGCGAGCAGCTCGGCGACGAAGAGCAGGCGCGCCACGGTCGACAGCGACTCCACAAGGACGGCGGCCTTCTGCGAGTTCTCATCCCCGGCAGAGGAGAGCCCGGCCCAGGCGATCGCGGCGAGTTGTAGACCGCCGAAGAGCAACGCGCCCGTCAGCGCGCCCCGTTGGAGAGCTTGGCGCATCATGGCCATTGGCCGGGGTCCGTTTGGTCAAGAGCATTGACTAAATCGGGCGCGCGGGCACGCAGCGCGTCGCGGTCCTTGCCGGCGATGTACCGCGACAGGCCCCGGTAGCCGCGCTCAAGGGCGGCGTAGGTCAGGAACATTCGGGCCTCCGTCTCGTCGGTCAAGCCCTCGACGAAGGCCAAGACGTCCGTCATCGCGTGGCGCCGGAGCAAGGCCATATTGTCGCCGACCGCGTCCCGAAGCAGATTGCCGCGAGGCGTCGAGTACTCCAGGACGGGCCAGTCATCGAACGACAAGAGGTCCTCCGGCTCGATGCCCTCGCGCGCGACGAGGGTCCGCAGCAACGCGTCGATGCCTGGCGTGTCAAGGTAGAGGTGCCCGAAGGCCGAGTACGGGTGGGCGAGGTTGCTCGTCTTGAGCGAGAGGGCCACCGCGGGCGTCTCCGGCCAGGTGCGCAGGGTCTTCGCGTCGGCCTGGAACGGCTCCTTGGAGGCCAAAAGGATCCCTTGATGTCCGGCCACCCAGAGCGTGACGTGCGGGAAGACGGCCCGCATGCTGCCGACGATCCGCCCGATGTCGAGCGCGCTGATGTGGTGGAGTTGAAGCCACTGCTGGAGCACCCCGCCCTGGGTCATCGCGGCCTTGCAGTCCTCGTAGAACTCGACGCTGTAGAGGTCGGCCGCCCCGCTGATCCAGATCGACGAGATCTGCACCTGAATCAGGTCGTAGGGGGTCGTCGCCGTTCTCAAGAAGTTGCGCCCATCCTCCAGGTGAATCGAGACGCGGGGGTCGTCGAGCGACCCTCGGTGCACGCTCTGAAAGTGCTCGCGCGCGGCGTCGACGATCGCGGGTGAAAGCTCGATGGCGTCGATGTGCTCGAAGGGGAACGCCGTGATGACCGCGAGGCTGTTGCCGGTGCCCAGGCCGATGCTCGCCGCGCGACCGTGGTGCTTCACAAAGAGCAGGGGCAGGAGCGCGTACATCTGCTGGTCGGGCACCTCGAAGCCGTCATTGCCCTCGAATTTGCCATTGGCGAACATCGTGCGCACGCCGTTCGTCTCGGTCACCGCGACCATGCCGCCCGAGCGGTCCTCCTTGAGCGTGAGCAGGCGGTCGTGGGCCTCGAAGCCCTCAGCGAAGTAGACGTTCGCGCCGCTCATCAGGCGCGCGAGGTTCCACGCGGGCGACACGAAAACGACGCCGAGCGCGAGGAGCGCGAGCGACAGGCCTACGCGACGCAGCCGTATGAGGTCGCTCAGATCCCGACGCATGACCAGCGCGATGAGCGAGACCTCGCCCAAGCCCAGGAGCGTCAGGGTCGCCTCGGAGCCCAGGACCGGCACGAGCACGAAGGTGCCCAGGAGCGCGCCGCTGATGCTGCCCATCATGTTCGCCGCATACAGGCGGGCCACGCGCGTCGGCACGTCGGGTCCGGTCCCGGCGCAGAGCCTGAGCACGAGGCCGAAGGAGAAGCCCATCGCGAGCGTCGGCAAGACGAGCAAGGCGAAGGTGACAGCGAACCGCGCGCCCTCCCATAAAACGAAGGACGGTGCCCGATCACCGAGCAGCCGGAAGACCCCGGGCATCTGGTCCCAAAGCGGCACGGTCAGGAGCACGGCGAGCCCGACGCTGGCCTGCGCGACGATGAGCCCGAGGAGGCTCGGCCGCTCGACCCGCGAGGCGGCGTGGCTGCCGATGGCGTTGCCCGAGAGGAAGACGAAGAGCATCAGCCCGAAGGCATAGACGCTGTTTCCGACGACGACGGCGAGCAGACGAAACGCGACGGTCTCTAGCGCGAACGCCATGAGGCCCGTGCCGGCGGAGAAGAGGAGCGCGGTCTTGAGCCTCAGGGGGGCGTCATCGACCAGGGGGTCGGGTGGGGGGGCCGCCGATTCAACGGGGTCGGGCTTGGGGCCGACGAGGGCTACGGGCTTGGCGACCGCCTCCTCACCCTCGGACGTCCGCCGACTCAGAACGAGCGTGACGAGACCCGCGAGCGCGTTGCCGAGCGCCGAGAGGTAGAGCGTGCTCGTCAGGCCGAAGGCCGGGACCAGCAGATAGGTCGACAGGAGCACACCGAGCGCGGCCCCGGCGGTGTTGGCCGCGTAAAGTCTCGCGACGGGCACGGGGGAGGGCGCGGGAAGGGCGTGGGGCCCCGCGAGGCGCCTGCGTCTCAGCCCTTCGAGCAGGAGCGGCAGGGTCGCGCCCATCGCCACGGCGGGCAGCGCGGTCGCCACAAGCGCCAAGCCAAACCGGACGACGAAGAGCGCGGAGCCCGCGCCGAGCCCCTGCGCGGCCCAAACATGGAGCCCCTCGAGGCCGCTGATGATGAGCGGCAGGCTCGCGGCGCAAAGCGCGATGCAGAGCTCCGCTTGACCGTACAGTGCCAGCGGCCGCCGCGTTCTGCGGACGAGGCGCGCGGAGATCGCGGCGCCCAAGCCCATGCCGCCCATGAACGCGACGAGGACGCAGGCGACGGCCTCGGACGAGGAGCCCACGACGCGAACGAGCAGCCGGGAGAGGATGTGCTCGTCGATGAGCGCGGAGGCTCCGGACAGGAAGAGGAGCGCGGAGAAGAGCCGATCATCGAAGTGGGCACGAGTCATCGGGCGCGGACGCTAACACGGTCTCTCGCCCGTGGCCTTGATCTGGGACGGCGCGGTCGCAGACTGGGACCACAGCGTCTCGCTCACGCACGAAGCGTCGCCCGCAATGGCCGCCTTGGCGTTCGGCATGACGACTGCAGATAGAATTGACCATGAACCCCTCCCGCCCGTTTCGTCTCCTCGTCAGCGTCGCGGGCGCAGCCCTGCTGCTCTCATGCGCGACCGCTGGGCCAGCCGGACCCACGACCGGGACACCGTCGCCCGCCGCCTCGGAGCCGCCGTACATCGCCCCGCCGATGCCAGAAGGTGAGGCGCCACCGCCACCGACGGCGCTCGGGAGCGAGGCGCCGCCGTCCGACGACGTGCCCAACGTTCGGCCCGACGAGAGCGGTGCTGGCCCGAGCGGCGATGAGGAGACCGACCCGAGTGAGCCGACGCCCGGCGATCCGCCCGCCGAGACGCCGCCGGTGCTGCCGCCCGAGGAGCCACCGCCACCGTGTCGCTATCCGGCCCATGGCGACGTCGTGCGCAGCGGTCAGGTCATGCCGCCGCTCTTCTGGGCCGACGCCAAGGACAAGGACGGTCGGGACTCCGCGTTCTCGCTCGAGGACTTTCACTGCGACCCCGCCTTTGATCGCTACAACGTCGTGGCCTTTATTTTAGGCGCGGGCTGGTGCTCGGCCTGCGAGCCGTACTTCCGCGAGGTCGCCGGTCAAGCTCAGGCCTTCGAGCGCGAGGGCGGCCTCCTCGTCTGGGTCGAGACCGAAGACGCCTCGTACAACCCCATCGACAGCGCCGGCGCTTATGACGCCTTGCGCGGCTGGCTGGGCGGGACGATCGGCTATCGCGTCGGAGACGGGGCGACACGACCCCTACCCCGCGCGCTCTACAATAGCCCGGACGTGCAGTCGTTCCCGGGGGCGTTTGTCGTGCGCCGCTCCGACATGAGGATCATCGCCGACCAGGCGAGCGCGGACTTTTCGCTCGACTACCCCGCGCTCGCCCGGGAGAACGGCGACGGCGGGCCGGTGAACCCTGACGGGCCCGATCCTGTCGGGCCAGATCCGGGCGTCTGCGGCGAAGAGGTCAGTGAGCCCAACGACGCCGCCGGATCGGCCTCCCCCATGCCTCGGCCCGAGACCGTGGGCGGGATCTGCGGAAACGACGCCGACTTCTACCGCGTCGATCACCCAGGCTTCTGGTCGCTGCGCCTCGACTTTCAGCACGCCGATGGAGACCTCGACGTCTTCGTCTGGGACACGCAGCGTGACGCGCCCGCCGTGGGACTCGACGGGCAGCAGATCGGCAGCGACTCGGCGAGTGACGGCGAGGCCTTCGATCACTTCGGCCCCTCCGTCGTAATGATCTACGGATATGACGGCGCCCGGTCTCCTTATCGGCTACGGGTCGACCTGCGCTGACGATTTCGGGTATCGTGTCGGGCCCGTGACCTTGACGCGAAAACCGGAAGTGCTGGCCCCCGCCGGGGATCTCGAGTCCCTCGACGCCGCGCTGTGTAATGGCGCGGACGCCGTGTATTTCGGCCTCGACGAGGGCTTCAATGCGCGGGCCCGGGCCCAGAACTTCTCGAGAGACAACCTGGCCGAGACGGTCGGACGTATCCACATCGCCGGGGCCCGCGCCTACGTCACGATGAACACGCTCATCTTCCAGCGCGAGTTGGGGCACGCCGCCGAGATCATCCGTGATCTCGCGCTCGGCGGGGTCGACGCGCTCATCGTGCAGGATCCGGCGGTCGCGATCATCGCCCGCGCGCTCTGCCCGGCGCTCGAGGTGCACGCGAGCACGCAGATGACCATCTCCTCACCGGACGGCGCGACGTTCGCCCAGACCCTCGGCGTGACACGCGTGGTCGTGCCGCGTGAGCTGTCCGTCGACGAGATCCGGACCTTCGCCCAGGCGACGCCGCTCGAGCTCGAGGTCTTCATTCACGGCGCCTTGTGCATGAGCTACAGCGGGCAATGCCTGACGAGCGAGGCTTGGGGTGGGCGATCGGCGAACCGGGGCCAGTGCGCGCAGTCCTGCCGGATGCCCTATAAGCTGGTCATCGACGGGCAGGAGCGGGCGTTCGAGGACGTCAACTACTTCTTGTCTCCCAAGGATCTCGCCGGGCTGACGGCCGTTGAGGAGCTGTCCAAGATTGGCGTGCACGGCCTGAAGATCGAGGGCCGGCAGAAGAGCGCGACTTATGTAGCCACGGCCACGGCGGGCTATCGTCGCTGGGTCGACGCCGTCGCGCGTGGGGCGCAGGACGAGGACCGGCAGACGGTGGCCGACGATCTGCGGGCCATGTCGCTGGCCTATACCCGAGGGTTCAGCCCCGGCTTCCTCGGCGGCACAGACCACCAGCGCCTCGTCGAGGGTCGGTTCCCCAAGCATCGGGGGATCTTGCTCGGCGTCGTTGTCGACGTAGGCGCCCGGCACGTCGACGTCGCCTCGGGAGCGCGAGTGTCGAAGACGGGCACGCCCGGGAGACGCCCGGGCGGCGAGACCGCGTTGGAGCCCGTCGAGGCCTCGGCGATCGACGTGCGTGCGGGCCTCGGCGTCGTCTTCGACGATGGGCGGCCGGACCTCAGCGAGACGGGTGGACCCATCTTCGAAGTCAAGCGACTTGACGATGGCTTCCAGCTCACCTTTGGGCGACCCGGACCCGATCTGAGCCGCGTTCGTGCAGGCCAGCGGGTGTGGATCTCCGGCGATCCCGCGCTCGTTCGGGCGACCGAGCGACAGCTTGATCTGGGCCCTCCGTCCGGGCGAATCCCTTTGAGCCTGAAAGTGAGCGGGCGGCTCGGCGGACGCATGAAGGTCATCGCCGAGGCTCGGCACGCGACCTCCGTCTTTGAGTCCGACGAGGCTCTTCAGACGGCGGCGCAGGGTGGCCTCGACACCGCGCTCCTCATCGAGAAGCTCGGCGCGTTTGGGGGCACCCCGTTTCACCTCGCCTCGCTCGACTGCGACGATCTGGAAGCCGGACTGTATCTGCCCGTCTCGAGCTTGAAGGTCTTGCGTCGCCGGCTCGTCGACGACCTCTTGCCGAGCATTGAGACCGGCCCCGCGCGGGTCGTCGCCGGGCTGGACGTCTTGAGCGGGCTTCAGCCTGCGGTTCAGATCAGGCAGGCCGACCGGGTCGATTTATCAACCAACCCCGCCCACCTCGTTCCCCTCTGTCGCACCGAGGCCCAGCTCGACGCGGCCCTTGAGTTCGAGCTGCCGGAGATCGAGCTCGACTTCATGGAGTTCGTGGGCTTGGCGCAGGCCGTCGAGCGCGTGCGGACCGCCGGTCGGAAGGTGACCATTGCCACGGTGCGGATTCAGAAGCCGGGCGAGGAGGGCTACGATCGCCGCATCGCGCAGCTTCGCCCGGACGGCGTGCTTGTGCGGCACTGGGGCGCGCTCATGTGCTTCTCGCGCCTGCCGGTCGAGACGCGGCCCGAGCTGCACGGCGACTTCTCTTTGAACGTGACGAACGCCCTCACGTTTCAGCACTTGATCTCGCTGGGCCTCGACACGGTCACCGCCTCGCATGATCTCGATGAGCACCAGCTCGCGGAGCTCACCAGCGCGTTGCCTGCCGAGCAGCGGGCACGCCTGGCCGTGACGGTGCATCATCACATTCCGACGTTTCACACTGAGCACTGCGTCTACGCCCATACGCTCAGCGAGGGCCGGGACTTTCGGACCTGTGGCCGCCCCTGCGAAGTCCACCGGCTCGCCCTGCGCGACCATACCAAACGCGAGCACCCGGTGGTCGTCGACGTGAGCTGCCGCAACACGGTCTTCAACGCCGAAGCCCAGAGCGCGGCGCACCTCACGCCCAAGCTCGTGGCCCAGGGACATCGACGGCTCCGCGTGGAGTTCGTCTGGGAGACCCGCGAGCAGACCCGGACCCTGCTTGAGGCTTGGACCGCGCTGCTGGCCGGTGAGCTTCATCCTCAGGAGCTGCTGCGGAGGACCGGCCATCACGAGCAGTTCGGGGTCAACGCGGGGACCATGCGCGTGCTCGCGTGAGCGACGGGCTGCTCGCGTGAGCGACGGTCTTGCCAACCTCCGCGGAGAGATTGACCGCCTCGACGACGAGCTCTACGCCTTGCTCACGGCGCGCGCTCATGTCGCGATGAAGCTCGGTGTCCTCAAGATTGCCGAAGGCCGTCCGCTGCGGGATCCGCCCCGTGAGGCCGCGGTCCTGGAGCGGCTCGTCGCCCGCCTCCTGACCGACGCCGACGGGCCGTTGACCGCCGATGAGCTCCGGCGCGTC
This sequence comes from Myxococcales bacterium, assembly GCA_009692505.1. Lineage (GTDB taxonomy): Bacteria > Myxococcota_A > Bradymonadia > UBA7976 > UBA1532 > SHZC01. The sequence goes on along the minus strand of SHZC01000190.1, from coordinate 733 downwards.
TACAAGGCGGTCATGGCCGCGTGCCTGTCCACGCAGCGACGGTCGGCCGCGCGCTGACGGCAGATGAACGGAAAGGTGGCGACGGACCAACCCGCGCTCCTATCGTTCGAACCATGCTTGTAGCCCGCCCCCTAGACCCCACCGAGCGACTGTTCATGGTCGCCTTCCTCCTCGGCGCCTGCGCCAGCACGACCGATGGTGCCTCACCTCGCGCGGGGAAGAGCGACTCGGGCAACGGCGTGATCCCCACGACCTCGGACGGCGCGCCGATTGGGACCGATGTCTCCCCGACAGACCGAGGCGGCGTGACCGATCTGGGCCCGGCGCCGGGCACGTTCGGGGACCGCTGCGTGGAGCACGACGACTGCCTGAGCGACTTCTGCCTCCAGTTCGAAGGCCGGGGCGTCTGCACCGAGACCTGCCTGGAGAGCGACTCGTGCCCGCTCGACTGGGCCTGCCGCATCGTCGAAAATACGCCGCCCGACGTCATCTCCGTCTGCGTACCCCCCGACGAGGTCAGCCTGGATCTCGGCCTCGACGGACCCCGTGACGCGGCCGTCGATCTCTCGCCTCCGAGTGATCGCCGATTGCTGCTCGTGGATGAGGGCGTGCTCGACCGTGGCCTGCCCGACGCGCCGGTGCCCTCGCCCGACATGAGCCCCGACGCACCGCCGCCACCGCCCGACGTAAGCCCCGACACGCCGCCGCCGCCACCCGACCTGCCGCCGCCGCC
>SHZC01000189.1 GCA_009692505.1 Myxococcales bacterium | reverse complement strand
CGGGTCGGTTCCGCGTCCTCTCCGTGCGCCATGTCGGCCCTCGAGGCCTGGTCTACGAGGTCGAGCCCCCGGGCGTCGGGCAGATGCGGCGGGCACTGAAGATCCGGACCCTACCCGAGGCCCGTGAGCCGGACATCGCCGAGCGGATGCGAAACGTCGTGCGCCGCTTTCGAGACATTGACCACCCACACGCCGAGCGCGTCTTCGATCTCGGCACGCTGCCCGACGACGCGCCCTTCGTCATCGCCGAGTGGCTGCCTTATGCCACGCTGGAGGCCCGGCTCAGCCATCGACGTCCCCTGCCCACGGAGACAGCCATCGCGCTGCTCCTCCGGGTCTGTCGCGCGGTCGCGGCTTTTCACGCCAAGGGTCTGACCCACGGTGACATCCGCCCGAGCCACATCCTCATCGATCTCCGAGGCGACGAACCCGCGGACCTCATATTGGTCAAGTTGATTGACGGTGTCTTGCCCTCGATCATCGACGCCGCGCCAGCAGGTGGTGCTTTCGGGCAGGTCGCCTACCTCGCCCCTGAGTGCCTCGCCGGAGCCCATCGAAGCCCGAGCAGCGACGTCTACGCGCTCGGCGTCATGGCCTATCGGCTGCTGAGCCACATCCTGCCCTATCGACCCGACGATCCCCGCGCCGCGGCCTTCGATCGAGACCCGGTCTCGCGCGTCCGGTGGCTCCATCAACACGCCTCACCCGTACGTCCCAGCCGTCTCAGCGAGCGCCCGGAGTTCCCCCCCGCCCTCGAGCAGGTGATCGGACGGGCCCTGTCCAAGTCCGTCGCCGATCGACCGGCTGACGCGGGCGCGCTGCTCGGGGCGATCGAAGCGGCCCTCGCGTCTCCGTTGCCCACGTTTGCCGGTCAGATCGCGGTGCCCGTCTTCGAGGGTGAGACGAGCCCTCGCGAGGTCTTCGCGAGCGTTGTGACCGAGGGGCCTCCGCGCGCGGAAGGTGTCCCGAGCCCCCCGCAGGTCGAGGTCGTCTCCAAGGGCGTCGGGGTCTCGATCGGCGCGGCTGAGAAGCGCGCGCTCAGGCGGATGCTCGCCGTCGCAGCGGCCGGAGTCCTCAGCGGGATCGTCGCGGCCCTGGTTTTCTGACCGCCCGCTCAGAGCGAGAACGACTCCAGCGGCGCGAGCAGGACCGGCGTCGACCCCGCCGCCCGAATCTCGTCGAGGAAGTCCTCGAGGGCCACGCCGGGGAGGAGCCGAGTGGGCTCGCCGAGCGGGCCGAAGAAGTAGTCGTAGTGGCACGGCACGACATACTTCGGGCGGAGCAGCTCGATGGCCCTCGCCGTGTAGTTCGGACGATGGACTCGACCGATGGCGCAGAGGCAGAGGACATCGGCCCGTCGACCGAGGAGCGCCTCGTCAATGAAGTCGGCCGAGTCGATGTGCACGACCGTGAGGCCTTGCCCCTCGACCTCCCAGTTGAAGACCTGGCCGTGGGGCAGCTCACGCAAACGGGGTGGCCAGGGGGGCGGCGCGTCGAGATCACCCGGCAGCGGGATGCGACCGAAATAAACCCGGCCGTGCACCGAGGGTAGTGCCCTTAAGCGGACCCCTGCGCAGAGGTAATCCTCGCCGCCAAACGTCTCCCGGAGCTGGTGCTCAGGCAGGCCGGCGGCGCGACCGATGTGCATCGTCGCCTTTGATCCGAAGAGGAGCGCGCCGGTCTGCCGACAGACCTCGGGCGCGTCGAGGACGTGGTCGAAGTGGCTGTGGCCCACGAGCACCACGTCGGCCTGAGGCACGTACTTCGCGACCGCGAGCGGATCAGGTTCAAGGGGGCGGAGGAGGCATTGGCCGAGGGACGGACGACTGAGATAAGGATCGATGACGACCGTCGTGGTTTTGTCCCCCTCGAAGGCGAGGGTGAACCCCGCGGTGCCGAGGAACGAGAGTCGCAGTCGGGTTTCTGCCGGCGCTTCGGGCAGGACGCGCCCCGTGAGTTCGAGGGGGCGAAGGAGGAGTTGGGCGAGGCGGTCGAGCACTGCGGTGAGGGTGCCGAAGTGCTTGGGCTATAGCAATCGGGGGGCGCTCTGCCGGACGCCGCCCATCACCCGATCGTCGTCCCCGGCGCCGGGTCATCAGGCACCGTCACCAACCTCAGTGACGCTCCCGACCCGGCCGCGAGCAGCATGCCTTGGCTCAGGATGCCTCGGATCTTCCGGCTCTCGAGGTTGGCGAGAAGGACGACCGTGCGACCGATGATTTCCTCCGGCGAGTACGCCTCGGCGATGCCGGCGCAGACGGTCCGCAGCGCGCCCTCGCCGACGTCGAGCTTGACCACGAGCAAGCGATCAGCGTTCGGGTGACGCTCGGCGGATACGACTCGCGCCGCGCGAAGGGCCATTCGGGAGAAGTCCTCGAAGTTGACGTTTGCGGGCGGGGCACCGGACGCGGCCTCGGGTGTCGGCCCGGGTGTCGAAGCAGCCGCCGGTGCCGCGACGCTCGTGGGTGCGACCCGCTTCGCTTTTGCGACCGCGGGCACCTCCCCCAAAGCCGCCTCAACCACTGCCTCAACCACCCGCTCAAGCCGGGGAAACAGCCCCTCCCCGCTCGTCGTCTGCGTGCCCGAAGCCAAGCCCCCCCACGAGACGGTGTGGCCGAGACTCCGCTCAGAGGCCGGCACGCCCAAGCGGTCCAGCAGAATCGCGGCCTTTTGCGGCAAGAACGGCAGCGTGAAGATCGCCACCAGCCGCAGGGTCTCGCAGAGGTTGTAGAGCACCTCATCGAGCCTTGAAGTCCGCTCCGGATCACGCGCGAGCACCCACGGCGCGGTCGAGTCGACGTACTTATTGGCCACCCGGACCAAGTCCCAGATCGCGACGAGCCCTCGCTGAAGCTGAAGCTCGTTCATCGCCCGGATGAGCTCGCTCCGGGTGCCCTCGAACGCGGCCCTCAGGGCGTCGTCGTCGCGCTCGGTCGTCCCGCGTCGGGGGACCACACCCGAGGCGTATTTGCCCAACATCCCGAGCGTGCGGCTCGCGAGGTTGCCGTAGTCATTGGCCAAGTCGCCGTTGACGCGATCGCTGAACGCACGTTCGCTGAACGAGGAGTCGCTGCTGAACGTGCCCTCGCGCAAGAGGAAGTACCGCAAGGCATCTTGACCGGCGAAAGCCGACAGCGAGTCGGGGTCCGTGGCGTTGCCGAAAGACTTGCCCATCTTCTGGCCGTCGACCATCCACCAGCCGTGTACGAGCAGTCGTTCCGGCAGCGGTAGCCCCGCGCTCATGAGGATGGCGGGCCAGTAGATCGCGTGGAACCGGATGATGTCTTTGCCCATGACGTGCGTCACGCCGGGCCAACGCTTGTCGTACTCCCCTGTGCCGGGCCCGCCCAACGCGCTGATGTAGTTCGTCAGCGCGTCGATCCAGACGTAGATCACATGCCCTTCGTGGCCGGGCACGTCGATGCCCCAGGTGAAGTTCTTGCGGCTGATCGAGATGTCCTGGAGGCCCTGCTCCACGAAGCGGATGACCTCATTGGCGCGGGAGGCCGGCCGGATCATCTCAGGGTGGGTCTTGTAGTGCTCGAGCAGGGCAGGCGCGTAGCGAGAGAGGCGGAAGAAGAGCGAGGGCTCGACGACCCACTGCACGGCGTGGCCGGAGGGTGCTCGACCGTCGACGAGATCGGCCTCGGCGAAGTAAGCCTCGTCGCCGACGCTGTACCAACCTTCGTATTGGCCGAGGTAGATGTCGCCGGCAGCCTCCATGCGCCGCCAGACGTCGGCGACGACGGCCTTGTGCCGAGGCTCGATGGTGCGGATGAAGTCGTCGTAGGTGATGTCGAGGCGATCCCAAGCCGTGCGGAAGGCACCCGAGTTGAGATCGGCGAGCGCGATAGGTGTGATGTTCATCGCCTTCGCGGTCTTCTCGATCTTCTGGCCGTGCTCGTCGGTGCCCGTCTGGAAGCGCACGTCGTCACCCGCGAGGCGATGCCAGCGGGCGAGCGCGTCGGCCACGATGGTCGTATAGGTGTGACCGAGGTGCGGCGGGCCGTTGACGTAGTAAATCGGCGTCGTGATGTAGACCGAAGCCAAGCCAGTCTCCTAGGTGCTCGGGCCGGTTAGACCACGGCCACGACCGCGGCGACGACGACGACGGCCGGTCGGGCCCCCGCCCTCTTCGCTACCGTTTTCGCCACCTTCCTCGGGGCCGCCCTCCTCGGGACCGCCCTCGCGCCCGTCCCGAGCGGGGCTGCCGTCTTCGGACGTGCCTTGAGCCCGCGCCGTTTGAGGGGACGGCGCGCGGGCCGGAGAGCCCTCACTTGAACGATCTTGGCCGTGGCCAGTCGACGGGCCTTGGCCCTGAGCCGGCGGCTGGGCTTGACCCTGGGCCTGCGGCTCCCGTGGCGGGCGGGGCTCGCGGGGCGGGCGGGGCTCGCGCGGCGGCCGGGGTGCTTGGGGCTCGCGGGGCGCCTGGGGCTCGCGGGGTGCCTGGGGTCTTTGACCTTGCGCCTGACCCGGACGCTCCGGTCGCCGACCCTCATTCGCCCCCTGGCCGGAGCCCCTCGCGTTGCGATCCGGGCCTTGCCGTTGGCCCTGCCCGGGGCCCTGCCGTTGGTTCTGCCCCGGGCCTTGCCGTTGGGCTTGCTCCGGGCGCGCCCCTTGGGCCACCGCGATCGCCGCGACGCGGGCCTCGTAGTCAGACGGCGCGGGTCCGGCCTCGACTTCAGGTTCGCCATCGACGTCGATCTCGTCTTCGACGCCCGCCGTCGGCTCATCGATGGGCTTGCCTTCGCGGCTCAGCTCAGACAGCGCGAACGTGCCCCACTCACCGTCTTGGTTTCGGACCTTGGCGCGACGCCTCAGGATGTCGAGCTCCTTGATCACGGCCCTCCCGATCGGCGAGTCGATCACCTTGCCCTCCTTGGGCATCCCCTTTCGGGCCTCTGCGTATTGGTCCTGCTCGTAGTCGAGGCACATCATCAGGCGATTACAGACGCCGACGTGCTTCTGGGGGTTGGGCGACAGGCCCTGAACTCGGGCGTGCTTGGGGCTGACCGGCGGGTACTCGGGGATGACCCGGCTGCAGACCTCTCGGTGGCATCGACCGATGCCGCCAATATGCCGTGCCGCCTCGTGCGACCCAATCTGCGTCAGCTCGATGCGCCCGGTGACCCGCTTACGAAGCTCCCCGAGCAGGTCTCGAAATTCCGTCCGATTTTCGGACCAAAAGTAGAAGACCGTGCGGTTGCCTGACGCGCTCATCTCGCAGTGAACGGGCTTGATCGGCAGCCGCATCGTGACGACCCGCTCGCGAAAGAAAGCGAAGGCCTCCGTCTCACGAGTCGAGATGCGCTCGGCGGCCAAGGCGACCTCCGCGCTCGACATCGCCTTGATGACCGGCAGATCCCGCTCATTGGGGAGCAGCACCCGGAGCGTGGGGGCTTCGATGACCGTCCCGAAGGTGGAGTCGGTCGAGGACTCGACGACCACCCGGTCTCCGGCGCTCACGAAGACGTTGTCCGGCACGCGCGTCGGGATGAAGACCCACGGGCGGCTCTCATGGCGTACCCGCGTCACGCGATGCAGGACGTTGAACGAGCCGACGGACGAGTCGCCGGTCACGAGATCTAGAAGCGAGTCGAAGGTGCTCATGCGCGACGAAGCGTTAGCCTCAACCCCGCGCGAGACGCAAGAGCAGCGTCTCCAGAGAGAGGCGGACGTTGGCGGCTTGGTCGAGCGCGCGCTCCGTGTCGTTGACCCTCACGAGTCGCTCGAGCACGTCGGCGCTCTTCAGCTCACTGGCCCGCTTATGGACCAGCGCCGCGCGATCTCGATGCACAAGCTGCTCATCGCGCAGCCCCGCCTGCGAGAGCATGACGTCGCGATACCAAGTCCGCACGAGCTGGAAGAAAAACGGCAGCTCCGCTTTCCGACCGGCGAGCGACTCGGCCAGGCTGAGCGCCTCGGGCACGCGCCTTATGGAGGGCAGCGCCACATCGTCTTCGTCGCGGCCCTCGACCCGGGCGAGGAGTGCTGCGCGCTCGGCTAGCAGCTCACTTTTGCACAGCGCGCGGCCCTTGCCGATGCTGCCCTCGGCGAGCCCGGCCACCAGATCGGCCATGACCGGATCCAGCTCGCATTCGCGGGAGAGGTGCGCGGCCACAAAGGCGCGTGACAGCGGCGCGAACCGAATCCGCTGGCACCGCGACAAGATCGTCGGCAGCAGGAGGTTCGGCAGGGCCGTGATCAAGACGAAGTGCGTGTTCGCGCCCGGCTCCTCCAAGGTCTTGAGCAGCGCGTTCGCCGTCGAGGCGTTCATGCGGTCGGCCTCGTAAATGATCACGACGCGATAGTTGGCCTCGAAGGGCTTGAAGCTCAGCGCGTGCTGAAGGTCGCGCACCGCCTCAATCTTGATCTGCGGCTCGAGTCCGCCGTCGTCTTTCTCTCGGCGTGCGACTCGATGAACGTCCGGGTGGCTGCCGGCGCGCACGCGGAGACACGTCGAGCACGTCGAACAGGCGTCGCCTTGCGCGCCGCGCTGCGGGCAGAGGAGTGCTGAGACATACGCCGTGGCCAAGAGGCCCTTGCCGACCCCATCCGGACCGGCGAAGAGGTAAGCGTGGTGCAGGCGACCGGAGACGAAGGCGCGGCGTATGGCCTCGACCGCGTGACTCTGACCCTGAATTTGCCCGAGCACGAACGGCCTCCCGGAGGGCTCAGAACGTGTATTCGACGTTGAGGTTGAATACGCCGATGGCGCGCTCGTACTTGCCCGCAGCGTCCGGCTGGAGAGAGGGCGAGCCGGCCGCGTAGGTCGTGATGGGCACGCCCGCTGCGTCGCGCTCGAGGGGGGCGATCTCCCGCGAGAAGTAGATGATCTGCGTATACGTCCCGGCGACCGCGAGCGCGTCGTCAAGCAGCTTGACTTTACCGCCCAGCGCCAGGCTCACGTCATGGAAGTCGGGGATGGCCGGATCGAGCTGCTCGTCGGGCACGGCGTTCCCGTCGTAGCCCAGCCCGCCCACGAGCTCGACCCCATTGTCCAGCCAATAAGAAGCACCGGCGCGCACCGCCACGGCGTCCTGCCAGTTTCGCTGGACGTTTTGGATGATGTGCGCGGTCGAGGCCGGTGCCGTCCCGCCCATGCCATCGCTCTCGAGGTTCGGGTTGCCGTCGCCGTCGAGGGGGCAGTCCGAGCGGTCCTTGCCCTTGACGACGAGGCACTGGCGATCAAAGACGCTCCAGCGATCGAGCTCTCCGAAGAGCCTCAGCTCAAGTGACTTGCTCGGACGGTGCCGCCCGCCGAGGCGGATGATGTCCGGCAGCTCCTGGTGCACCTTCACGGTCTCGGTCTGGGCCGCGCCACGACCCCCGAGCACGAACTTGAGCTTGCCTTCGAGCTCCATCTCCCCGAAGCCCGGCTGGCTCTGATAGGAGAGGCCGACGGCCCACGCGTCGTTGGGCTCCCAGAGCACGCCAAGCCCCGCGCTCAAATCGGTGCCGGCCACGTCGATCATGCTGCGGCCTTCCTGGAGCACGGTGCCACCGCTGTCGTCCTGCGTGACGAGGGCGTCACCCCCGTTGGCGTTCCGAGCGCGGAGCGTCTTGATCTCGCTCTTGACGAGGTTGAGGCCAAGCCCGAAGGAGAGGCCGAGCGACTCCAAGCGATACGCCGCCGCACCCGTGATGTAGACCGAGCGCAGGGAGCCCTCGATGGACCACCACCGCTGGGGGCCATCGTAGGCGCCGGGGTACGCCGCGTCGTTCTTGAAGGTGTCGTTGCGGTCCCACTTGGACGCACCGCCGAAGGGGGCGTACAGGGCGAGCGCGACGGTCAGCCCATCGATGGGCAGACTCGAGGTGAACCCGATAAACGGGGCCGCCGCGACGTTGAAGAGCTCCGCCTTGCCGCTGTTGCGGTCCACCGCGCTGGCAGGGGTGCCCTCCCCGGCCTGGTTCTCCGCGAGGACGGGGTAGATCGCCTCTTCGGGTCGGTCGTGGCTCGCCTTGATCCACGCGAAGGTGCCGTCGAGGTAGAGGCGCATCCCCTTGCCCTGCGTCAGCGCGGCCGGGTTGTAGTAGATGGCCGTCGGGCTGTCCGTGGTGGGATGACCCATCTCGCCGCCGAAACGGGAGGTGACGAAGCCGGTCGCGTTCGCGACGCCCAAAGGCGCGAAGATCGCGAGACTGGTGAGAACGATTCTGCGCTTCACGAAGGCCTCCTTGCATTACCGGAGGTCGATGCCCGCTAGCCGTTGACTGATCTCGGGCGGGCAGCGCAGACTCCGGCCGATTTTGCGGCGAAGAAAGGCGAGGCGCGTACCATGCTCCGATCTCTGATGTCAAAGCGTTCTCTCGGGCTGGCTCTGGCCGGCTCGCTCTGTGGCTGCCCCGATCCCGAATCGTCTTACGAGGCCTTCCTCTCCAAACGACCCGAGGCCGGGGTCATGGATATGCGCCAGGGCTCGGGCCTGCTCGACGTGAGCGGCGAGTACCTGCTCGCAATCTCCACGTTTATCTCCCCGGCCACGCCCATCTTGTTCAAGGCCTCAGTCCGCTTCGAGGACTTGGCGAGCCCCACGCCCGAGCATGCCGCGAGCCTCTACATCGTCCTCCAGCCGCTTCAATGCCAGTACGGCGAGCCCTGCATGCGGGTCCCGGTCGGTGAGCCCTACGACGAGCTCGTCTTGCCGGTCCGCCCCGACGGGACCTTCGAGGTCGGCCTCGGTGAGCGCACCGTGCCCGGCGTGGCGAACCCGGTCAGCGGCCGCGACATCCGGGCCACGCTCGTCTTAAGCGGGGCGATCAGGTCAGCGAATGAGTTCTGCGGGGACATCCTCGGGGAGTTGTACGACCCCTTCCAGGCGATGTTCGAGGGCACCGGCTCAAGCTTCGGGGTGACTCGCGTCGCCGACTACGGCACGGCGGACCTCGATTACTTGCCCGTCGAGGTCTCGGCGAGGTGCAGCGGCCAGGCCCCTGAGGCGGACATGGGGATCGTCGAGGCCGATATGGCGGTCGTCACAGACGTGCCGGTCGTCGTCACCGACGTGCCGATCATCGCCGATGCGGTTGTGGCCACCGACGCCCCCGCCGCCACCGACGCGGTTGTGGCTACCGACGCCCCCGCCACCACCCCCGACCTCCCCGTAGCGCCTCCCACGCAGCCCTGAATCGGGGGCAAACTCCACGAAACCCGCGGCTTTTGATACAAACCGCGGCTATGAAACTCGCGCTCTCCTCCCTCCTCTTTCTTCTCGCCTGCGGACTGACCGCCTGCGGGGCCGATCGTCTGCCCCAGGGTGATGTCTCACGCGCCTTGGCGGGGCACGTCGTCCTCGTTCAGGTTGACGGTCTCTCCGCCGATCTGCTCGACGCCTACCTCCGCAGCCCTCAGTCACGCACCCAGGGGCGCGCGCTCGCCCGCTGGCTCGGGGCGTCGCCGGCCGACGGCGGCACGGTCGCCTTTCGGTCGGGCCAGGTCCACACTGGCCTGCTGCCCTTGCCCGGCCT
>SHZC01000188.1 GCA_009692505.1 Myxococcales bacterium | reverse complement strand
TCGTGAAGGCGGCGTTGTCTCGGGTCGGTCAGACCCCCGCAGCACTCGACCTGGCGATCCGGGAGGCGCACGCCTTGGTCCGACCCGAGTGGCGGCGTCGGTCCCAACTTCTCGGCGTCCTCTCGCGCGCCGCGTTCATCCTCGCGACGATTGTCGCGGCGCTCAGCCTTCGGTCCGCGCTCTTGGCGGGCGGCCCCGAGCTCACCGTTACAGCCGCGCAGGCCCTGCTGCTCTTTGGGCTCGGAGCCCTCGTCGCGATCCTCGCGCTCGCCGCCCAGGCCTGGGTCACCTCGGTCATCGAGGCTCTTGAAGCAGATGCCGCCAGGGCTGCGGTGGAGATCGAGGCCCTGCTCGTGGCCCGAATGTTCGGTAGCCCCGCGGCATTGTAATTAGACCCGCTTGCGACCCTTGAACGTACAACCTCTAAACGAGCTCCGCGTGAGGCGCTCTAACCCAAACGATTCAGGCTTGGACTTCAGTTTTGCCACGGAGTAACCGACTGGAGTTCCGACGTCTTGGACGGTGGTGGGTTCTCGCCTCCCGCCGACGAAACATCCCCCGGAAGTGATTGCCATGCCGAGAGTCGATAGAGTTGGAAGTGCCGACTTCGGGGGCGAGTGGCTTTCCTTTCGTCGCGCTGCCAAAGTGCGGTACATGGCAGACCATCACAGTTCCCAGACGTCCAAGTATCCCGTCGTCGTCGGCGGGAGGTGCGAGTAATCAAGATGGCACAGCACAACGACCGAAAGATCCTCCGGGTCGGTATCGTCCAGAACGGCAAGATCATGGAGGAGCGCCTCCTCCGGAAACGCGAGCCGGTGACCATTGGTCAGTCGCCGCGGAACACGTTCGTCTTGCCCACGACCCAGTTCGCCAAGGGCTTCACGCTCTTCGACGTGAAGGGCGGCGTCTACCAGATGCACTTCTTGGCCAGCATGGATGGCCGGGTCTCAGTCGAGGACAACACCCTCGATCTGAAGGCCCTCGTCACCCGAAAATTGGCCGATCAAAAAGGCGACGAGTACGCGCTGACGCTCTCCGAAAAGAGCCGCGGCAAGCTCGTCATCGGCGACGTGACGTTCCTCTTTCAGTTTGTCACGCCCCCTCCGCCGCCCTCTAAGCTCCAACTCCCGGCCAGCGTGCGCGGATCCTGGTTCAAGAGCCTCGATTGGTTCTACACGGCCATCCTCATCGGCAGCTTCGTCATTCAGGTCGGCAGCGTCGGCTACGTGGTCAGCCGCGAATTTCCCGAGGAACCCAAAGGCATCGAGCAGCTCCCGGACCGTTTCGTGGAGCTCCTGACCAAGCCCAAGCCCAAGCGCGAGGTGGCCAAGGAGCCGGAGAAGAAGGACGAGGGCAAGGCGACCGAGGCCAAAGAGGAGGCCGTGAAGGAGGTCGAAAAACCACCCCGACCGCGCACGCCCGAGAGCGTGGCCAAGGCCCCCGATCCCGAGGCCGCCGCCAAGCGGGCCGCCGAGCTCCAGAAGGAGGTCTCCAATAAGACCATCCTCAAGTTCTTTGGGACGAAGGGCGGCGACGGCGCGACCTCCATCGTCGACACCCTCAAGGGCAGCTCGACGGACGTCTCGATCGCTAACGCCTTCAACGGCGCCTCGGGCGTGGTCGTCGCCGACGCCAAGACCGCCGAGCGCGATCGCCGACGGGCCGGGTCGGGGGACACCGCTGGCCAAGCCGCGGGCCTCTCGGACGCCGATCTGCAAGGCAAGGCCGCCGGGGGCGTAGACTCAGGCCAGAAGCGGGAGGTCGAGGTGAAGGGCACCGTGAAGGCCACCGCGCCGAGCGAGGCCTTCGGGACCGGCGTCCTCGACAACAACAAGATCTCCGAAACGGTCAAACGCCGCATGGGTGCCGTCAAGAGCTGCTACGAGCGTGAGCTGAAGGCCAACCCCACCCTGCAGGGCAAGGTCGTCATGCAGTTCACCATCGAGGAGAGCGGTCGCGTCGCCACTGTGGATGTGAAGCAGCACACGATGGGCGATCCGGCCGTAGGCCAGTGTATGAAGAACGCCATTGCGAAGTGGCGCTTCGACCGCCCAGAAGGCGGGTCCGTGACCGTCTCTTTCCCGTTTATTTTCGCCCCGGCGAACTGAGACAACGATTTCGAATACGAACCTTGATGAATTTGAGTGCTCGGTTGACCTATTGGGGACTGTGGAGTACTCAGCCGGGAATTCGACGAGGGTGCCTCCATGCGAAACTCTAAACTGATCTTGGCATTGTGCCTTGCCGCCGTGCTCTCTGGAGCCGGTGCAGGAGCGGCGACCACTGCTGCCCTGCCTCTGCCGAAGGCCGAGAAGCTCAGCCACAGCGAGATGCTTCAGCGCGCGATGGGCATGGTCGAGGATATGCGGAGCACGCTGGCGGCCTCGGTGCAGAAGCGCGACGACGCCAAGGCCGATGGCGACCTGGTGGCCGTCAACTGCGTCGGCCTGAACCTTGAGGCCATGCGGGGTCTCGGCAAGATCTCCGAGCTGGCTCTGAAGGCCATGCAAGAGGCCCTCGCCGAGAAGAACGACGAGCTCGTCAACCATGAGTGGCAGAAGATTCAGATCGCCAAGAACCAGGTGGACTTCCGGAAGGGCCGCGTCGACGAGTGCGTCGGCGAGAACGTGCACTTCACCGGGCAGTTCAGCGCGGAGGCTTCGATTGACCCAGACATCAGGCCCGACGACCCAACGGACGATGAGGTTGAAGCATTCGACAGCATCTTCGCCGATCAGCCAGAGACCGAAACACCCTCCGACGTGACGCCGTCGTTTTGAGCCTTAGTGAGTCAGACTTGATCGAGATGAGCAAGCAGTGGGGCCCATGGGTGCTCTTGAGGGCAGCGGCGCTGACGGCGGCGGTCGTAAGTCCGTTCGCCGCGTTCGCCGAGGGGCCGGGCATCCGCCAAGGCGACCTGATCATGCATCCGCAGGCTCTCGTCGGATTCGGCTTCGACAACAACGTTTACTTTGACGCGGACTCCGAGTCGCCGTTCCCGTCGAGCTTCCTGCGGGTCGGGGCGGGCCTGGACCTCGCCAATCGCTCACCCAACAAGGTCGGGCTCCGCTTCGAGGGCGATCTCTCCAACCGGTTCTTCCTGGCCAACAACTCGGACGCCGCGCAGTTTGTCGACGACCGCAACGGGGTGGACGCCGCCTCGGGCCTTCTCCAAGCCTCTGTGCTCCCCAACGCGCCCATCACGGCGGTCTTGCACGGTGAGGCCAAGTACCGCGATACGCCGGCTTTCCAGGAGCTGGCCGACGGATATGAGCGACTCGAGCTCTCACCGGGGGTCGACCTCCGGTTCCGGCCCGGCGACAATGTGGAGTCCCGACCCTTCGAGCTTCGCCTCGGGTACCGGTTTCAGCACGTTCAGTTCGTGGACGGCGACAAGATCTCCACCGACTCGCAGGACAAAGACGCCCACATCCTGTCCTTTCTGACCTCGTGGAAGTTTTTCCCCAAGACCGCGGCGGTCCTCGATGCCCGGTGGTCCTTTGTCGACTTCCAGGACACGGAAGCCGGCGCAAGTCGGGACGGCAAGCCCTTCCGAGTGACGGGCGGACTCAAGGGCCTGATGACGAACCGGATATCGATTATCGGTAACCTCGGGTACGCCCACTCGTTTCACGACGAAGGGACGTCCTTCTCCGGTCTGCTGGCGACCGCGGAGCTGAGCTACCGGCTGGAGCCCGCGTTCGAGGCGACCCTGGGCTACCACCGCGAAGTCCGCGACAGCGCGTACGCGAACTTCTCCGTTCAGAATCAGGGGTATCTCCGTTCGGAGATCCACTTCCTGGCCAAGTACACGCTCGGTGGCCACGTCGGCTACGACCACTACTCCTATAGCCCGTCCAACGGGGACATCGCGGTCGAGGAGCGCACGGACCCCGTTTTCCGGGCGGGCGTGCACGCCGGCTACAACCCCGCCGAGTGGCTGCAGGTCGCAACGCGGCTGGACATGACGCAGAATCTGTCGGACTTCAAGGGAAGCAGCGACACCAATCCCGTCGCCTATAGCCGCCAGGTCGTGGTCGTCGAAGTCCGTGCGACTTACTGACGGCCCTGCTGCCCGCCTGAGAGCCGCCACGCTCAGCTTGGTCTTCCTGGCGGCATGCGGTGGTGGAGGACCGTCAGAGCAGCCCGAGAGGCCTCTGCCGAACGGACCCGACCGTGCGGTCGTCGTGCAGGGGGCGGTGCTCGGTGCCGGCGACGTCCTCGAGGTGCGGGTCTACCAGGAGGAAGGCCTGACCGGGGTCTTCCGCATCGACACGGACGGGACCTTCCAGTATCCGCTCATCGGCCAGGTCAAGGGCGCCGACCAGACCCCCGCCCAGCTCGCCACCGAGATCATGAGGCGCCTGAAGGAGAGCTACCTGCGAAACCCGCAGGTCACGGTCTTCGTCAAGGAGTCACGCTCCAAGAAGGTCTTCGTCTTGGGCGAGGTTCATCGGCCGGGGACCTTCGCTTACGAAGACAACATGAGCATCGTCCAGGCGCTGACCCTGGCCGGCGGCTTCAAGAGCCTCGCGGACAAGAACCGCACGGTGCTCACGCGGGTCATCGACGGCACCGAGAAGAAGTACATCTTGCCGGTTGAGAAGATCGGCTCCGGTCACGAGCCCAACGTGCTCCTTCAGCCCGGTGACATCATCTTCGTGCCGGAGAGCTGGCTCTAAGAGACGCTCGCAGCGCGGTCTCGAGCAGCCGCCGGATGAGGCCCGCCCTTCGATCGCTCGGCGTCGACCAGAGCTTCATGAGCTGAAACCGCCACCGCGGCGTGGTCGTGGGCGCCTCGTCGGGTCTGGGTAAGAGGGCCGCGATGGCTTGGACCGTGGGCCCACCGAGCGCGGGAAGCGGTTGCTCCCACAGTCCTGACGCCTTGAGCCGAAGGAGCGCGAGGGCGAGCGGGGCCTCGAGATCGGCGTCCCGGCACCGCTGAATCAGCTCTGGAAACGGGGCCTCGTCTCCGAACGAGCGGAGGATGCACGCGCCGTCGAGTTGGTCGGCGAGATCGGTGCAGAAGCTGTTCTTCGCCTGCCCAAGGACCCAAAGCACGAAGCGATCGACTGCCTCTGGGTACCGAACGGCGAGCCCTTCGAGCTGAGCTTCCCGACCACGCGACCACAGCGCGGACCCCGACGGCCCACCCCGGTGCTCCGGCTGCGGAGCCCGGTGCAACTCAAGGAGCACACCTCCGAATCGAAACCCCCGGTCGTAGGGGTGGTCGCCCGGCAGGCTCTCGACGCGAGCCGTCGTCACCTCGTCGGCGGAGCGCGCCCACGTCGCGGCGATCGTCTCCCAGTCCTCCGGGGGCACGAGGAGGTCCAAGTCCGAGGACCTCCGCGCACCGGGGTCTCGAAAGATGTTCTCCGTGAGATCGCCCCCCTTGAAGATGAGGGGCGCAGGAGCGCCGGATGGCCAGCGTTGGGCGAGGGTCGAGACCCGCCTCAGGTGCGCCGCCGACTGAGAGAGCCACCCCGCGCGCGCCGCCTCACGCGCCTTTTCGCTCATGGGCGGCCGAATGTGGTAGACGGTGCCCGCCAATCGGTGAGCCACCGCCGCTTCATAGCCTTCGTCGTCGAGGGCCGGCAGCGTGGGGTGCTTCGCGAGGTACGCGCGCAGCACCGGGATGAGGGTTCCGGAGGGCACGGGTGGATTCTCGCGTCGTTTACTGAAATCTCGCAATGTGCGTCACGCTCGGCCGCCCGGGGGACCAAGACAAAGATGAAACGTCTGCTCATCACCGGCGGGGCCGGCTTCATTGGCTCACACCTCGTGCGAGGCGCGCTCGAGCGGGGCTTCGAGGTGGTCGTCCTCGATGATCTCTCGACGGGGCGGCTGTCGAACCTGAGCGAAGTTCGAGAGCAGATCACGTTCATCCAAGGGTCCGTGGCCGTCCCCGCAGACGTCGATGCGGCGCTCTCGGCCGGTGGCGGCTGTGATGGGGTGCTGCACCAGGCGGCCATGCCCTCGGTGCCCAAGTCGATCGCCCACCCGCTTGAGACGCATCAGGCCAACGTCCTTGGAACGCTGTGCCTGCTCGACGGCTCTCGGAGACGAGGCGTCTCGCGCGTCGTCTATGCCGGCTCGTCGTCCGCCTATGGTGACCAACCGGGCGAGCTGAAGTCCGAGGAGCTCATGCCGCGGCCCTTGTCTCCGTATGCCGTCCAGAAGCTGAGCGGTGAGCAGTACTGCAAGGTCTACAACGACCTCTTCGGGCTACAGACCGTGGTGCTCCGCTACTTCAACGTCTTCGGCCCGCGGCAGGATCCGAACAGCCAATATGCGGCGGTGATCCCGGCGTTTATCACCTGCTTGCTCGAGGGTCGCTCGCCGACCATCCACGGCGACGGCGAACAGTCAAGGGACTTTACCTTCGTCAGGAACGTCGTCGCCGCAAACTTCGCCGCCCTCGAAGCACCCAACTCCGCGTGTGGGCAGGTCTACAACGCCGCGTGTGGCGAGAAGACGACGCTCAATGAGCTCGTCGCGCTGCTCAACGGGATCTGCGGAACACAGATCACGCCGGAGTTCGGCCCGAGCCGCGCAGGGGATGTCCGCGTGTCCTGCGCGTCGACCCTAAAGGCGGAGCAGGGGCTCGGCTACCGCGCGAGCGTCCCGCTCGGAACAGGACTTGAGTTGACCGTGGCTTGGCTCCGCGAAGAGAGCCGTCACGTCGCAAAGGGGGTCGCTTGAGCACGCTACTTTCACGCATTTCATCTCGAGAGATCACCGTTGGCGTCATCGGCTTAGGCTACGTGGGTC
This sequence comes from Myxococcales bacterium, assembly GCA_009692505.1. Classification (GTDB taxonomy): domain Bacteria; phylum Myxococcota_A; class Bradymonadia; order UBA7976; family UBA1532; genus SHZC01. The sequence goes on along the minus strand of SHZC01000188.1, from coordinate 2,742 downwards.
TGCCGCTGGCGACCGCATTTGCCGATGCCGGGTACCACGTCATCGGCTTCGAGATTGACGAACAGAAGGTGCGCGAGCTCAAGGCGGGCCGCTCATATATCCCGGATGTGCCGGCGACAGACGTGGCGCGGCTGGTGTCGTCGGGTCACCTTACGGGAACGACCGACTTCTCCCTGCTCTCAAGCTGTGACGCCATCAGCGTCTGCGTGCCGACCCCGCTGGGCAAGAGCCGAGACCCGGACATCAGCTACATCGTCGAGGCGACGAACCGGATCGTGAAGCACCTTCGCTCAGGCCAGGTGATCGTGCTGGAGAGCACAACGTATCCCGGCACGACCATCGAGGTCGTCAAGCCGGCCCTGGAGGCTGCGGGCCTTACGATGGGCATCGACGTATTCCTCTCGTTCAGCCCCGAGCGCATCGATCCGGGCAACCCAGTCTACAATGTCCGGAATACGCCGAAGATCGTCGGGGGCGTGACGCCGCTGTGCACTGAGCTCGCCGTGGCGTTGTACTCGGCCATCGTCGACCGCGTGCTGCCGGTCTCGAGCCCCACGGCCGCCGAGATGGTCAAGCTGCTTGAGAATACGTTCCGGGCGGTGAACATCGGCTTGGTCAACGAGGTGGCCATCATCGCTGAGAAGCTCGGGCTCGACGTCTGGGAGATCATCGAGGCGGCCAAGTCCAAGCCCTTCGGCTTCATGCCTTTCTATCCGGGGCCCGGCCTCGGCGGACACTGCATCCCCATCGATCCGCAGTACCTGAGCTGGAAGCTCCGCATGATGAACTACCGCACCCGGTTCATCGAGCTCGCAGACGACATCAACTCGCACATGCCCGAGCAGGTCGTGGACCGCGTCGCGATGGCGCTGAACAACATTGGCGAACCCAAGCCTATGAGGGGGACCAAGCTCTTGGTGCTCGGCGTCGCCTACAAACGAGACATCGACGATTGGCGCGAGTCCCCCGCGATCCCCGTCATCCTTGGACTGCTCTCGCGTGGCGCCGTTGTCGACTACCAGGATGACTTCGTGCCCAAGATTGACCTCGCCCATGGCGGAGATGTGCCGCAGCCCATGTACAGCGTGCCGTTGGACTATGCGGCCATGTCCCGATACGACGCGGTCGTCGTGGTGACGGACCATCAGTACTTCAATGTCGGCCTCGTGCTTGAGCACGCGCGCCGTTTGGTCGATACCCGCAACCTGACCGGCACAATCGGTCGCGGCCATCCCCGGGTGGTCAAGCTCTAGGAGTCGAGGGTCCGATGAACGATTCGCAGAACGAAGAGGGGTGGCCGGGCATCGGGCATTACATCGCCGTCGTCTGGAAACACCGGTGGCTGGTCATCGCGTTCGGCGTGCTCGTCATGGCGGGCACCGTGCTTTTCACGCAGCGACAGCCCCAGATCTACGAGGCGGTCACGCAGCTGGTGATCGATCCGGCCGCACCTCAGTACCTCTCTTCGATGAGCGGGCAGGAGGTCATGCCGCTCGGGACGGGCAACGCTTGGAGCACGCGGGAGTACTTCGAGACGCAGCACCGGATCATCAAGAGTCGCATGGTGGCGACGATGGTCGTGGAGCGGCTCGCCCTCGCGTCGGACCTGGACTTCCTGGGCATCAACAAGATTGAGGGCGACGAGGAGCGGCAGCGCGCGTTGAGCAGGGCCGATCCCGTGGCGTTGGTCACGTCCCGCCTGGCCCTTGAGCCGGTCGAGGAGAGCACGATTGTGCTCGTGAAGTTCCGCGATGAGGATCCCGAGCGGGCCCGCAAGATCGCCGACGCGATCTGCGCCGCCTACGGGGACGCCAACCTGGAGCGGAAGATCTCCTTCACCGGCGAGGCCGCGAAGTGGCTGACCCAGCAGGTCGAGCAAGGCCGGGCCGAGGTCGAGGCGGGTGAGCTCTCGGTCATGCAGTTCAAGCTCGAGCACAACATCCTGACGGCGACGCTCGGGGACAAACAGAACCAGCTCGGCTTTCGACTTCAAGACGCTGATCGGCAGCTCCGTGAGGCGCGGACCGAGAGCGAGCGACTCCACTCGACGCTCGAGCAGGTGCGAAAGCTCGACGGCGATCAGGTGCAGTCGAGCGTCGAGGAGGTGCTTCAAAATGGGCTCGTCCAGCGCCTGAAGGAGCAGACCGTGCAGCTGAAGAACGAGCGCACGGTGATGCTGAACCGGTACCTGGAGACGCACCCGGACGTGAAGGCCGTCGACGAGAAGATCGCCCGAGTGGCCGAGGCCTTGCGCGTCGAGGTCGCCGGGATCCAGAAGCTGTCCGAGCGGCGTTATCAGTCGGCGTTGAGCTCGGAGCATAAGCTCGCCGCCGACGTGGCCACCGTTCAGCGGGAGCTGCTCGCCCTCAACGCCGTCGAGCTTGACTACAAGCGGCGAGAGGTCGGGCTACAGTCCAAGAAGGACATGGTCTCGCAGCTCATGATCCGGCTGAAGGAGGCCGAGCTTCAGGCCGAGTCCCGCGCCAATAACGTCCGCGTCCTCGACGCCGCCCTCGTCCCGCAGCGCCCCGTCTCTCCCCGGTGGAGCCTCAACATGGTCATCGCGCTGCTCCTCGCCGTCATTGGCGGCCTAGGGCTCGCGCAGGTGGTGGAGAGCCTGGACAGCTCGATCAAGACCCAGGAGCAGCTCGAGCGCGAGTTCGGGCTCACGTTCCTCGGCATGATCCCGCGCATCGTGCCCGAGCGCGGCAAGAAGAAGCAGGGCGGGCAGGTGTTAGAGCC
>SHZC01000187.1 GCA_009692505.1 Myxococcales bacterium | reverse complement strand
GCCTGCCGGGCGGCGTCTGTGATCCCCACTGGCAGGTCTACCCGGAGTGAGCACCACGATGGCTCAGCGAAGGACTCGACGGTCCGTCGCCCAAGTCGCCTTCGGTCTTTGCCTCGCGTGCAGCGATGACGTCTCAGAACCCCGCGTGATCGCCGTGTCGACCGGGCGCGACGTCTCGATGCCCATCGGTGCAGCCGAGGATCGGGCACGCTCGGCCGAAGACGCCCCCGCGCCTGACCAGACGGCCTCGGACGCCGCGGAGCTCGGTCTCGCGCCAGATGCCGTCGCGGGTGACGTGATCGCCGACGCGATCGCCGACGGGGCTTTCGACCTTGAGGCCGACGCCGACGCCGCCCCCGTTCCCGACGCCGCCCCCTTTCCCGACGCCGCCCCCGCGCCTGACCGACCTCTCCCGGATGGCCCACCGCCCACGGTCTGCGGCAACGCCGTCGTCGAGATCGGAGAGACCTGCGACGACGGCTCGCCCGCGGTCATCGCGCTCGGCTGCGCTTTAGCTCACGACGGCGGCGACGGCGTCTGCGTCGGTTTGGGCCAGTGCCGACCGGACTTCGCCCTCTTGGCGAACGGCACCTGCGGGCCCGCCGACTTTGGGACCGACGTGGACATCTTCGTCGACAACTTCTGCAATATGCGCGTCGTACCTCCCGAGCTACACGTCGCACCGGGCCGGTTCGTGAGCATCACCTGGCACAACCGCAGCGTGGATTACCCGGTCGACGTCTGGCTCTCCTACGGCGGCGGCTTCCTCGATCTCGAGCCGGGCACCGTCTGGGCGGACCGCTTCGACTTCTGCCACGGCGACCGCCCCTATCGCGCCGGGGCGGACATCTCGACGGCCTGTTCGGAGTGGCCGTTCGTGATCTACTGCGACTGACTGTTCAGGCCGCCTTGTGAGTTGTCTGCTCGGGCTCAAGATGGACGGGTCGGTGTCCGTTCGCCGAACGCATACCTGGCACCAACTCGACGCCCGGGCCACGTGCGAAACGTTCATCGAAGGTCAGCACGGGGAGGGCGCCGGCTTCGCGGGAGGACTCCCGGATGAGGTCGTCGGAAGAGTCGGCCGGCCCCGCTTCGAACGCGGTATTCGCTCGACGCACAATCGCGTCGTGCTCGATCGTCACGCCAGCGGAACCGACGAGCCTGCGAAGCGCAGCGGTGATGGCCGCCAGCAACGTTCGTGTCAAACGACTTCATCGTCCGAGAGCGCCCTCGGCGATGGCCCGCTCGATGACCTCCAGTGAGAGCGGCCCGAGCCCCGGCGGCAGCTTGATCCGCGAGGCCTGGAGATGATCGACAGCGAGCTTCGGCTCCGTCAACGGGACGGTCGCCAGATCGAGTGCGATGAGCTCAACGTGCTTACCGAGGAGCGGGCGCAGTCTCAGGATAGCGTGGGCAGCGGCCTCATCATCGTCTCAATCTTGATCGCGTTCACGCGCTCATCATGGCCACTTCCCGCGGCCCCAACAACCGATCGCGTCAACCGCCCCTATCGCGCCCTGGCCACCCGCCGCGCTGCCCGGTCCTCGCCCCACTGCAGGACCGCAGGGAGGAGCACGAAGGTCGTAAACAGGTTCGACCCGATGCAGATGAGGGTGAGCACGCCGAGTGAGTTCAGGCCTCGGTGGCCCGCGTTGACGAGGCTGAAGTAGCCCATGCTCGAGGTCAGCGCGACGAGGAAAGACGACCAGCCGGTGTTCCTCAGGATGTAGGGGATGGAGCCCGGCCCGAGCTCTTTATAGCGATGGTAGAGGTGGGTGCCCCCGTCGACGCCCAGGCCGATGAGGGTCGGGGCGGCGAGCATGTTGTAGAAGTTCAGCTTGATATCCAGGACCGCCATGGCCGCAGCGACGATGCCGAAGGCGGTGACGAGCGGGAGCAAGACGAGCAGGACGGGCTTGTAGCTCCGCTCGAACCAGATGAGCACGAGCAGGACGGCGAGGAGTGCCGCGATGGTGATCACCTGGCCGTCAATCCGCATCTGCATGAGCACCTCGGCCCAGACCATCGGCTTGCCCGATACGACCGCCGGCTCGCCGGTTGGGCTCTTCAGCGTGAGCATCTCCTCCCGAAAGGCGAGCGCCACCTGACCGTCATTCATCGAGCCGCGGGGCGAGACGTAGATGAACTCTCCGACCTTGCCGGTCTTGTCGGTGAACTGCGAGGTGACCCAGTCGGGCAAGTCCGCGACCGTGATCGGGCCGGGGTCGCAGTGGGACAAGAGCTCGTTGGCACCGTCCTTGGCGTCGCCTTCGAAGAGCCCGACCTTGCGCTTGAGCTTGCGGCAGATCTGCGAGACGACCTCGCGCTTCTCGTCCTGCTGCGTGGGCACGAGGCTGAAGAGCGACTGGTAGCTCTTGATGCGCGGGTGCTCACCGTCCGCCTCGTCGATCTTGGCCTGAAGCTGCTCGTAGTAGCCTCGGGCTTCGTCCTCTGAGCGGGCGAAGATCACGGCCGGCGCGGTCGCCGTGGTCGTGCCGTACTGGACCTTCTCGTAGCTCGCCGGGCCGCCTTCTTTGGGCTTCGCGGAGAGGTTGCGGAAGTCGTACTCGAAGTCGATATAACGCGGCGCGACGAAGAGTGCCCCGAGGCAGAGCAGGACCAAGGGCAGACCGATGCGGCCGGCGATGACGAAGCGCCCACGCTTGATGTCCCCCGTCTCGGTGTCCCGAGCCACCGTGAACCCCTTTAGCTCGAGGGGCCGGAACCGCTCGTAGGTGAAGGCCACGGCGGGCAGGACCAGGACGACCGCGAGGTGGCAGAGCATGACCCCCGCGCCGGCCACGAGCCCGAACTGGCTGAACCCGCGAAAGTCGGCGAGCGCCAAAGCGAAGAACGCGAGGGACGTGGTGAGCTGGGCGTTGAGCACGGCCTGCCCGGAGGAGACCTGCGTGATGATCATCGCGTCGAGCGGGCTGTGTCCGGCGGCGCGCTCCTCGCGGAAGCGGCCGTAGTAGTGAATGCCGAAGTCGATGCCGAGGCCGAGCAAGACCGCGAAGATGAACGCGGTGATCAGGTTGAGGTAGCCCACCGTCAAGGCGACGAGCCCCGCGGTCCAGACGGTGCCCATGACCAACGGCAGCATGACGCAGAAGAAGACCCTCACGCTCCGGAAGGCCGCGACGAGGATGAGGGCCAGGAGGGCGAGGGCCGCGCCGGACGACCCGAAGAGATCCCGCTTTATGCTCTTCGACTCCTCGACGGCGCTGCGGTAGCTGCCCCCATAGTCAATCCGCTTGACGAGCTTGTCCTCACCGACGTCGCCGAGCTCGCCGAGCTCGCGCTTGACGACGGCCGACACGGTCCGCTCCACGTCCTCGAGGAGCTGCTTGCTGAAGTTCAGATCACTCGACGGCTTGCTCGGGAACGCCTGCAGCCCGATGGTCGTATAGGCCGCGTTGTAGAAGTGCTCCCGGAACTTCGTCCGCTCGCTCCGAAAGCGTCGGCCGATCCGAGACAGGGCGTCGTCTTGTTCGAGCTCGCCCCAGGCGTAGGTGGTCCGGACGGCGGGCGTGGGGGGCTTGCCCTCCTCACCAGGGACTACTTCGGCGACCTCTTCGTCATCGCCGAAGAGGTCGAGGCGCTTGCGGACCTTGACCTTGATCGCCTCGGTCAAGTCCTCCTGATAGCTGACGAGCTGAGGCAGCGTGGGGAAGATCACCATCGCGTTCTTCTCGATGAGCGTGAGGTCCTGTCGCCACTGGACCGTCACGATGTCCGGGTGCTTCTGAAGCTCGGCGGCGATGAGGGGCAAGACCGGCTTCACCCGCTCAAAGTCGTCGGTCATGATCGTGACGACGAGCCGGTCTGCACTGCCGAGACGCTCCCTCAGGGTCTGCATGGCGACAACACTCGGCGCCGACGCGGGCAGGAGATCCTCGAGCTTGCTCTTGAGGACGAGCGTCGAAGCTGTGAATCCCAAAGCGATCGTCAGAAGGATGGAGAAGACGAGCCAAGAGATCGGCTGCTTGTGGATGGCGATCGTCAGGGCGACGACGGCGCGCCCGACCCAGTGTTTGGGCGCCAGGGAAGCCGCAGCGTTAGACATGAAGGGCGGCCTTTCAGCGGGAGGGGCTCGGGAACTGGAGGCTGCATTTAGCACGGAAGGGCCCTGGCCTCCATTCGCCAAGGGGGACGCGCGAAATGATACCGCCGGACTCGCCTCTCGCCTTGCGTGCCCGGACCTTAGCGGTGAGGATGCGCGCCCAAAACCGGACCCCCCGCGGACGAACCGACATGGAGCAGTTTCAGGCCAACGGCGAGACCAGAGACGCCCTGTCGGGAGATGAGCTCCTCGACATCTGGGCCGTGCTGCCGACCCCTGAGCGTCTGGAGGGGTTTGGCCTGCTCGAGCGCGCCGACGCCGAAGACTTCTATGGGCACCTCGGGGCCGCCGATCAGCTCATGCTGCTCATGTCCATGCCGGCCTCGCAACGACGGGCCTGGATGCGGCTGCTGCCCCCCGACGACGCAGCCGATCTCGTGCAAGCCGCCCATGATGAGCAACGCGACGACCTCCTGGGTCTGCTCGACGAGGTGAGCCGCGAGGAGGTCAAAGCACTGCTCGCCTACGCCGAGGACGACGCGGGCGGCCTGATGAGCCCGCGGTTCCTTCGGGTCCGGACCGACTCCAGCGTCGATGAGGCGATTCGTTATCTGCGTCGGCAGGCTCGAGAGCGCGTCGAGACCTTCTCGTACGTCTATGCCCTCGACGCGCAGCAGGTGCTCCTCGGGGTCGTCTCGTTCAGGCAACTCTTGTCGGCCACGGGCGAAAAGACGATCCGCGACGTGATGCACACCGATCTGGTGACCGTGCACGAGGAGATGGATCAAGAGGACGTCGGTCGAGTGTTCGCCCAACACGATCTCGTGGCCGTGCCCGTCGTCGATGCCGAGGGCCGTATGAAGGGCATCGTCACCATCGACGACATCGTCGACGTGGTCGAAGAGGAGGCCACCGAGGACATCCAGAAGCTCGGTGGTATGGCGGCCTTGGAGGCGCCTTATCTTCAGGTGGGCCTCTTCGACATGGTCAAGAAGCGGGCCCCCTGGCTCGCCGTGCTCATGGTCGGCGAGATGTTGACCGCCACCGCCATGGGGCACTTCGAGCACGACATCCAGAAAGCGATCGTGCTGACGCTCTTCGTCCCGCTCATCATCTCCTGCGGCGGCAACTCCGGCTCGCAGGCGTCCACGCTGGTCATCCGTGCGTTGGCCCTCGATGAGCTCCGCGTCAAAGACTGGGCCCGAGTGCTCACGCGCGAGCTGCGGACGGGGCTCGTCATGGGCTTCATCCTGGGGCTCATGGGCGTCTTGCGGATTGTGCTCTGGCCCGGGGCCGCCGAGGTCTATACGCCGCACTATCTTGGCGTCGGGCTGACGGTCGGGATCTCGGTCGCCGCGGTCGTCTTATGGGGAGCGACCATGGGCGCGATGTTGCCGCTGCTGCTTCATCGCATCGGCTTCGACCCCGCCAGCGCGTCGGCACCCTTCGTGGCGACCCTCGTCGACGTGACGGGGCTGGTCATCTACTTCACGGTCGCGACGATTTTCCTGAGTGGGTCGTTACTCTGAGGGGCTCGACGCTCCCCGGCTCTCGGTCTCTCGCTTCGCGCTCTCGTCCACCCCGCCCTCGTCTGAGAACAGCAGGTGGCCGGAGCGGGCGGCCTTCGTCTCCAAGTAGAAGCGATTGTGGGCGTTGGGCGGCTGCGCGTGCGGGATGCGGCCGGCGACGCGAACGCCGTAGTGCTCGAGCTGCTGGAGCTTGCGGGGGTTGTTGGTCATCAGCCAGATGGACTCAACCTCGAGGCTCGCGAGCATACGTGCGGCGACCGCGTAGTCGCGCTCATCGTCGTGAAAGCCCAAGGCGAGGTTCGCATCGACCGTGTCGAGGCCCTGATCCTGAAGCTGGTACGCGCGGATCTTGTTGAGCAGGCCGATGCCGCGACCCTCTTGGCGAAGGTAGAGCAAGATGCCCCGGTCCATCTGCCCGAGCGTCTTGAGCGCGGCGTCGAGCTGATCGCGACAGTCGCAGCGGAGCGACCCGATGGCATCACCCGTGAGGCACTCCGAGTGCATCCGAACCGGCACGTCGGACTGGCCCAAGACGTCACCACGGACGAGCGCGATGTGCTCTTTTTCGTCGAGGTTGTTGGCGAAGGCGACGACGTGGAAGTCACCGCTGCGCGTGGGCAGATCGGCGACGGCGACGATACGTACGCAGAGCTTCCCGGCCTCGATGCCGGCGTAGGCATAATCGCGGTCCCGCGCGACGAGGTCGTCAAGTCTCTTGACCTCTTGGGCCGTGCTCATGGCAGACACTCTGCCGAGACGAGCAGATGCGTCTCGGCGAACGTGACCGACCCGTCCGAGGGGATCAGTCGCAGCCCCCGAGCGCCCCCGAAGACGAGCGTCGAGACGCCCGCGCTCGAGTCCTCGACCTGAACGGCCATCGCCTCGCAGCGCGCCCCGCTCCCATCGCGACCTTCTACCATGCACCAGCCTTCCGGGCCCACATCGGGCGCATAAAGGATACGCGAGAGGGCTCTTGGGTCGCTCACGGCTTTGAATCTTAGCAGGACGCCGTCGGGCAAGGCATCGTGCGCATCGACTGAGACGTCGATGAACGTGGAGGTGCGCAGTAAGGCGGACACGGCGCGCATGATTCTCAACACAAGCCGTGGCGTCAACCCGGGTCCCACCAACCGGCCCGGATATTATAGGATCGACTCCGAGATGGACCCAAGGACCACCGCCCCCCTTCGCCGAACGGCCGCGCCGCTCACGCTGGCCCTTCGAGCGGCGGGCCCCCCTTCGATGTGGGTTGGGAAGACCTCACGTCTCGCCCTCGCGGTCGCCGCGTATGGCCAAACGGCTGAGACTCGGCGGCGGCTGCGTCGGCTCGCGGCGATGGGCGTGATTCACGAGATCCCTACAAGCGTGCAGCTCACCGTGGGGGCCATCGACATGATGCGCTTCTGGATCGCCCCGGCCGCTGCCCAGTACTACGGCCAGAAGGAGCTCAGCTTCACGTTTCATCAGGTGCTGCGGTTCCTCGACGAGCCCGCCTCGCTCACCGATCCGCTCGGCCTTCTGAGCACACGCGACAGCATCATCGGGCACCTCATGCAGGTCGTGCACGCCAGCGCGCTCTACGATCTGCAGCTCCTGACGATGTTCGACGACGGGCTCGACGGACTCGAGGCTCAGCTCATCGACCTCATCGAGGGTCGCCATGCTCGCAGCGTCTCTATCGCGGCCATCATCGAGGAGTCCGACTATCACGCCCGCCTGCTCGGCTACGTCAGGACCTACAGGATGGACCCGACGGGACCCTCGCTGCGGCGCTCGAACGTCGAGGACGATCCGCGCTTCGCCGCCCTCGAAGAGACCTTCGGCTCCATGACCGACGCCTTCGACTACTTCACGACCTTGCCCACCTCGGTCAGAGGCGCGGTCTCGCACCTCCGGTCCGTGAAGGTCTTTAGCGCTCAGGTCGGCCCAGTCAGGTCGGTTTAAAGAGCCCCGCCGGATTGCTGCCGAGCAGCCCCGCGTCGTAGCTGCGGCGATCGATAAGGTGAAGGCGGGCGATCATCGCGGGGCTCAGGAGCTCGAAGTGCCGCGCGGCGTCGAGGGCGGTCAGGATGGGCGCCTCGATGACCTCATCGGTGTGCTCCCAGTCGAGGGCGTCGAAGCGGCGCAGATCAAACGGGGCGGAGTACGAGCGGAGCGACCGCTCGCCGTCGAGGTTGTAGTAGCCGTCGAAGTAGCTCATGGCGAGCTCACGCGGCGTGCGATAGACCGGCTCGCGGAAGCGCAGCGGCACGACGTTCGACTTGGCGATGGCACCGTAGTGGCCGTCCTGCTTGAAGACCGCGATCACATGATCGTCGTCGCGGACCGCGCGCAGGTCGAGGATCAGGGGTCGGTGACCCAGACGGCGCAGCGCGGCGGCGGCGAGCAGGGCCCCGTCGACGCAGTGGGCGCGGCGGTCACGCAGGACACGCACCGGGCAGCGGTAGATGGGCTCGTCGCTGTAGACCGTCTCCTCGAGGAACGCCTGAATCTCCGCGGGCGAGCGCAGGTCCTCGATTGCGTGCACCTCGATCATCGACGGCGAAAGCTCGCTGCGAAGAACGTATCGCCGTTGACCTCGGGGCAGCCGAGCATCCGCTGACCGAGGCTCTCGAACTCCGGGTGAGCCGCCGCGAACGCCTCGGCGATGGCCTCGTTCTCGTCGACCAGGAAGCTGCACGTGACATAGACGAGCTGACCCCCGACACGCACCGAGGCGGCGGCGGCGGCGAGCAGCCGGGTCTGCGTCTCGATCGTCGAGGCCAGGCCCTTCGGCGTATGACGAAAGCGGGCATCGGGGTTGCGGCGCCAAGTGCCCGACGACGTGCACGGCGCGTCCACGAGGACCGCGTCAAAGCCCCCGTGCTGCTTGACCTCGTGAGGAAACTCTGGGGCCGAGTCCCCGTGCCAGTCGAGCGTGCGGATATTGGCGTGCTCGGCTCGACGGGCGCGCTTGCGGAGCGCGTCGAGCTTGTAGGGCAGGTTGTCCGAGGCGTAGACGACGCCGCGCCCATGAAGGGCCGTGGCCAACTGGAGCGTCTTGCCCCCGCTGCCCGCGCAGGCGTCCCAGACAAACGCGCCCGGTCGTACCGAGATGGTCGCGCCCGCCAGCTGACTCGCCAGATCCTGCACCTCGAACGCGCCCTCATGAAAGAGCGACGACTCGTAAAGTGACTTGACCGTCTCCAGCTCAAGCGCGGTGTCGCAGACCTCACTCTTGCGGACCTTGACGTGAGACTTCTCGAGGATGGCCTTCACCGTCTCGCGCTCAGTGGCCGGCGTGCGAATCCAGAGCGGCGGTCGCTGATTCTGACGGCTCAGGAACGCCGTGACGTCGAAGCCCAACGCCTCACGCGCCTCCAGCGCCGCCTCATAAAAGAGGGGCACGCCCGCGAGCAGCATCTTGGCCCGCCGCCCGCCATGAGCCGCGAGTCCGGCCTGAACCTTCGCGGCCCGATCTTTCATCCCCTCCGGTCCAGGCATCAGCCCCGAGAGGAGGCCTACCCAATGAAAAAAACGCGTGGTCGTCATCAGGCGCCAGGCGTCGTAGATGCGCGTCGCGTCGGGATACAGAGCGGCGAAGCGGGCCAACGTCTTGTCGAGGCTGACGGGGTTGCCCGCGTCGAAGGACTCCCGGCGGGCGCGGTCGTCCAAGAGGTCGTCGCAGAACAAGGCCAGATACCCGAACTGCTGCGTGGCAAAGAGCAGGTCCGTCAGCTTCTTGCGCTGCCACGGCTCCGGCACGAGCTGCGGCCTCACATTACGAGAGAGGAACGAGTCCAAAGGCGACGGCAGCTCGTTGCGGCCAAGCCACTCCGAGAACAATCGTTCAACAAGCGGACGACGATCGTCCGGATCTCTTCGGTCATGACGCATGCGGGGGCTTGTGCCGCGCAACGGCGGCCGGGTCAACCCCACCCCCAC
>SHZC01000012.1 GCA_009692505.1 Myxococcales bacterium | reverse complement strand
AGGCCGAGGGCGGCCAAAAGGAACCGAAGTCGCAAGTCGATCCCCGTCTTCAAAAGTAGTAACGGATGCCCAAACCGGCATCCAAGTCGGGATTGGTCTCGGGGATGATGATGAGGCCGGGCACGAGCTCCAAGAATACGTCAATGGGGGCGGCTCGGGGCATCCAAGTGAGACCTAAGGGCACCCTTACGCCCAGCGCCCCCCGCCTTCGATGCTCGTGTTTCCAGTTGTGGTCGTGATCGCCATCAGCCAGGCCGAGGAGACCGCCGAAACCGACGTAGGGCAGGATCGGATGTTGGGCTCCACCCCGGATGAAGATCGGGGAGAAGTGCAGGAGGTAGTCGGCGTGCACGTAGACCGCGTCGTCGACGAAGCTGAGGTCGAGCGCGGCGTCGACGGCGTGACTGGCGTCGAGGAAGAGCTTGAGGGATAAGCCGCTCGGCTCACCGAGGATGATGCCCGCCCCCAAAGGCCCAGGCGCAGCCGAGCTCTCAGCGGGAAGGAGAAGGACCCAGAGGGCCACGAGTGGAGAGCTTCGAATCATGTTCAGCATAGGCCACGACCATGTCTTGGAAATCAAATTGCTGGAGCACCCGGGCGCGACCCTCGTTACCAAAATCGGCGGCTTGCGATGGATTCTGTAGCAATGAGCCGATTCGAGACGCCATGGCCGCGCCGTCGTTTGATTCTGCGAGAAACCCCGTGCGCCCGTACACGACGATCTCCGGGTTGCCACCGACTCGGGTCGCTAGGACCGGAGGGACTGCGAGCATGGCTTCGAGCAGCGTGACCGACGTGCCCTCCGTCAGGCTCGGCAAGGCGAAGACGTCGAACATCCGGACGAGGGCGCTCACGTCATCTCGAAAGCCGAGCAGGTGAACCACGCCGGTGAGGCCCAATTTCTCACGCGTCTGCTCCAGAAGTGCGCGCTCCGGCCCGTCACCCGCGATGACCAGGTGACGGTCCGGGTGTTGGACTCGCGCGAGCCTCACGGCCTCGAGCAGCATGCCCAAGTTCTTCTCGGGGCTCAGGCGGCTTGAGATCCGATCGCGGCGCGGTCGGCACCCCGTTGGACAAGACCTGTACGCGGTCCGCCGGGAAGCCTTCGACGTTGAGGAGGGCCTGTCGCGTGAACTCGCTGACGGCGAGGTGGGTCGACGACAGCCGGAAGAGGACTTGATTGGCGAGGACGCGCTTCTTCTTTCGGAGATCCGGGTAGCTGCCGCCGTGCTCCGTGAAGACGACGCGGGCCCCAGCGAGGCGCGCGGCGAGCGTGCCGCCAAACCCCGGACGGCGGCCGAACGCGGTCACGTCGAAGCCCTCGGCCTGGAGTCGGGCCGCCTGCGAGCCGGGGGCGTCCAGACAGATGACCGAGGTGCGGAACCGCGTCGGATCCGTGGCGCGCGTGACATCAACGACGGGCTTCTCCGCGCCGCCCATGTCGAGGCCGTGCACAACGTGGGCGATCCGGACGCGAGCGACGCTCATGCGTACCGTGAGGCCGTCCGCACCGGAGACTTCACTTCTTCGGCGGGGCGAACGAGTCGCGAAGAGCCTGAAGCAGGCGAGTCTGCTCGTCAGAGAGCTTGCGGGGGATCGTCACCGTCACGCGGAGGTGCAGATCGCCGCGCCCCTTGCCGCCCTGTTCGAGGCGCGGCATGCCACGTCCCCGCACACGCAGCAAGCTGTGGCTCTGGGTCCCCGCCGCGATCTCCACCGGGACGGGGCCGTCGAGGCTCTCAAAGGTGGTCTTTCCCCCGAGGCAGGCGTCGACCAGATCGATCGGCAGCTCGGCGAGCAAGTCCGCGCCGTGCCGCTCAAAACGATCGTGATCGCGAACCTGAACGACGACGTAGAGGTCACCGGGGGGCGCGCCCCCTGGGCCATCTTCACCCTGCCCCGTGACGCGCAGCCGCATGCCGGCCTCAATGCCCGGCGGGATCGTGACCTTCACCGAGCTCGTCGTCCGCGTGCGCCCGACGCCCCGACAGGTCCCACAGGGATCCTTGATGAGCTTGCCTTGCCCGCCACACCGCGTGCACGGCGTGACCATGCTGAAGAGCCCGCTTTGGATCTGCACCTGCCCGATGCCTCCGCAGGTCGCGCAGACGATGGGCTTTGTCCCGGCCTTGGCACCCGAGCCGGCGCACGCCGCACAGCCAATCTCGCGGGGGATCTCCACCACCCGTTGGGTCGGCGTGAGGCAGTCGACGAGCAGGATCTCGACCTCCGTGAGCAGATCGGCGCCGCGCCTCGGCCGGCCGCGGCCACCGCCTCCGCGTCCGAAGATGTCACCAAAGATGTCGCCGAAGTGGCTGAAGATGTCCTCGACCGAGGAGCTATGGGAGCCGCCCGCGCCCCGACTCTTCAGGCCCTCGTGGCCGAAACGGTCGTAGATTTGGCGTTTTTGGGGATCGGCCAAGACCTCGTAGGCCTCGCTGACCTCCTTAAACTTGTCTTCGGCTGCGGCGTCCCCGGGGTTTCGGTCGGGGTGATACTTCAGAGCGAGGCTTCGATACGCCTTCTTCAGGTCGCGATCGTCCGCGTCTTTGGCAACTTCAAGGATCTGATAGTAGTCGGCGGGCATGAGTGCGCGGGAGGGTATGCACTCGCTTGCCGCTGTCAAGGGCACTCGGCCCCATCAGGCCGCAGAACCGAGGCTCAGGCCGCGACGAGCAGCCAGAGCCCAGTAACCAGGACGTTGATCAGCGAGAGGGGCAAGATGACCTTCCAGCCGAGCTTCATGAGCTGATCGTAGCGGAAGCGGGGCAGCGTCCAGCGCACCTGAAGCTGAAGCCAGCAGAGCGCGAGGACCTTGAAGCAGAACGCGCCGATCTGAATCACCTTGACGAGGAGGTAGGGGATCGACAGCGCGAGGTCACCCGTCATCGGGTTGTGCAGACCGTCGCCATAGAGGTAGGGCACCTGCCAGCCGCCGAGGAAGAGCGTCGTGACCATCATGGCCACGAGCACCGAGGCCACGTACTCCGACAGCGTGAACAAGGCGAAGCGCATGGAGCTGTACTCGACGAAGTAACCGGCGGCGAGCTCGGACTCGGCCTCGGGGATGTCGAAGGGCGGGCGCTTCGTCTCGGCGATGGCCGCGGTGAAGAACAGGAAGAAGGCGACGGGCTGCGTCACGATGCCCCACATGGGCACGAAGCCCCACAGGAGCGTGCCCTGCGCGCGGACCATCTCGTTGAGGTCGACGGTGCCGTAGATCATGAGCAGCCCAACGAGCGTCAGACCCATGGTCACCTCATACGAGACCATCTGAGCTGTGACCCGTACGCCGCCGATCAAGGCGAACTTATTGTTGCTCGCCCAACCGCCGATGGAGGCGCCGTAGACCCCAAGAGAGACGATGGCGAAGATGCAGAGCAGCCCCGCGCCCATATTGCTGACTCGGAAGTAGTCGGCCTGCGCACCCGCGGTGCAGACGTCGCGGAAGTTCTGCACGATGAACGCGCCATCCGGGCAGTAGGTGTCCCCGACGGGGATGACCGCAAACGCCAGGAGCGCGGGCACAAACGCGAGGAACGGCGCGATTCGGAACAGGCCTTGGTTGGCGTCCCGGGGCGTGAAGTCCTCTTTGAACAGGGTCTTCAGAGCATCCGCGAGGATGTGGATGAGGCCCGCGGCGCGGACCGAGCCGATGCTGGCGCGGTTCGGTCCGATGCGGTCTTGGATGAGTGCCGACTGCTTTCGATCGGCCCAGGTCATGATGGTCGCGACGAGCATGACAAACGCGAGCACGATGCCGACGACCTTCAGCAGCGTAAGTGCGATGAGAACGAGCACGTTCGTCTCCTAATCAGGCCGGAACGGGGGCGGGGTCGACGAGCGGCCCGGATTGGACGAGCGAGGCACCGTCAGCGGCAATACCAGACCCGAGTCGACAACCCGAGCCCCCCAGGCTGTGGTGGGTCATGCCGGCGAACGCGGGCTCAGCGGCGACCAGCGCCTTGAAGACCGCAGCCGCCGAGGTCAAGCGCAGGTCGTGACCGAGTCCGACCGAGAGCTTCCCGATGATCTGCCACCCCGAGAGGGCCTCGCCGATCGGGGCGACAGCACCGTGAAAGCGCTGAACGTGCTGCTCGAAGTTGATGAACGTCCCGTCGTGCTCGGCGTGCGTCTGGAGCGGCAGCACGACGGCAGCGGCCCGGACGGCCTCGGTGACATGAGTCGTTGCCATGACGAGCTTCGAAGAGCCCAGGTCCATGGCCTCCGGGGGGTGGCCGATGACGAGGACGTGGGTGACGGTCCCGGCGTGCGCCGCGTTGCGAAGGGCGGCGATGCCCGGCAACTCCCCGAAGAGGGCGGCGACTCCAGCCCTGTTGGGGTTCTTGTCGTCGCGGAGGAGGATGTCGTCCTGGTCGCGGCCGTCCTCCCGCGCGCTCATGAAGACCCGCGCTTGAGGCAGGACCTCACGCACGAGCCGACGCGCGGCGAAGAGGGACTCCAGGTCGAGCGTCGCGCCGAGCACGATGCCGAGGCCGCTCGCGCCTTCGCGGAGCAGCTCGATCGCGGCCGAGACACCGTCGGCCCAGGTGGCCCGCCCAGTCCGGCCGGCACTCGAGACGACTGGGGCGAGCACGCGCTCGTCGTGGATGCCCCGGTAGCTCAGGCGGCCAGTATCGCACATCCACCAGTCGTTGACTGAGCGGTTCTCACGCGGCCGAAACCGCATGACCTCACCCTTATGGTGGTCGAGGTGCACATTGCAGCCGCGCGCGCAGCCGTCACAGACGCTGTCCACGCTCTCCATGAACCAGACGCGGCACTTGAACCGGAAGTCCCGACTCGTCAACGCGCCGACCGGACAGATGTCCACGATGTTCATGGAGTAGGGGTTGGAGAGCGCGCGGCCCGGGAAAATAGCGATCTCCGACCGCTCACCCCGGTTGATGACGCCGATCTCACTGGACTTGGCGACCTCGTCGCAGAATCGAACGCAACGCGTGCACACGATGCAACGCTCGCCATCGAACATGATCTTGTCCGAGAGGGGCGTGACCTTCGGCTTGTGGACCTTGTCGGTCGCGAGCCGGCTCTCCTGCAGCGAGTAGTCGAAGTAGTTGTTCTGCAGCTCGCACTCCCCGGCCTGATCGCAGATGGCGCAGTCGATGGGGTGGTTGAGCAGGATGAACTCGAGGATCGCCCGACGGAGCTCGCGGACATGGTCCGAGTCGGTCGTGTAATCGGCGTTCTCGGCGACCGTGATGTAACACGACGGGATCGGCTTCGGGCTGTTGGACGCGTCGACGAGACACATCCGGCAGTTGGCCGGCCTTGAGAGCCCCGGATGCCAGCAGAAGTGGGGGACCTCGAACCCGGCCCCACGCGCCGCTTCGAGCACAGTGGTCCCGCTCTCGACGGTGACCGGCTTGCCGTTGATCTTACAGTTGACAGCCATCAGCGGTCGCACTCCCCGCCAATCATGTTGATGGATCCGAACGTCGGCACGATGTCGGCGATCTGGTAGCCCTCGACCATCTCCGCGACGCCCTGCATGAGCGCCCAACATGGAGGCCGGACGCGGCACTTATAAGGCCGCCCTTCGCCGGTGCTGATGAGGTAGAACCCCAGCTCACCATTGCCCGCTTCGGTGTAGCTGTAGACCTCACCCGGGGGCACCTTGATGCCGTCCATGATGAGCTTGAAGTGCGCGATCGTCCCCTCGATGGAGTGGTAGACCTCATCCTTCGCGGGCAAGACCAAGCGGCCGTCGTCCACGTTGATGGGGCCGGCGGGGATCTGCTTGAAGCACTGGTCGATCATCCGCAGCGACTGATCAACCTCTTCGAGGCGAACGAGGTAGCGGTCGTAGTTGTCGCCCTTGACGCCGACGGGCACCTCGAAGTCGAGGCGGTCGTAGATCATGTACGGCGCGTACTTGCGGACGTCGTAGTCGTGGCCAGTGCTCCGCAGGCAGGGGCCGGTGAACCCCAGGGACAAGGCGCGCTCGGCCGAGATGCAGCCGATGTCCTTCATGCGATCGAGGAAGATTCGATTGGTGTCGAGCAGGGCCCGGATGTCGTAAATGAGCGACCGGACCTTCTTTTCGACGACCCGGTAGCTGGCCTCGAAGTCGAGGGGCAGATCGTCCTTGAGGCCGCCGATGCGACAGTAGCTATGCGTCAGACGCGCGCCGGTGACCGCCTCGGTGAGCCGCCAGAGCTCCTCCCGCGCTTCGATCGCGTAGAGGAACGCCGTAAATGCGCCGAGCTCCATCGCGCTCGCGCCGACGCACGTGAGGTGGTCTCCGATCCGCGACGTCTCCGCCATGATCGTCCGGATGTACTGGCACCGCTCCGTGGCCGTGACGCCGATCAGCTTCTCGACCGCCATGCAGTAGCCCACGTTATTGCACAGGGGGCTGACGTAGTTGAGGCGGTCGGTATAAGGCAGGACCTGCGTCCACGTGACGCTCTCGCAGGACTTCTCGAAGCCCCGGTGCAGATAGCCCACCTCGATGTCCGAACGCTGGACGATCTCGCCGTCGAGCTTCAGGCGCATCTTGATCGTGCCGTGCATCGCGGGATGCGACGGCCCCATCTGCAAGTTCATCGGGGCGGAGTCGAGATCACCGTCCTCGGTCTCGATCAAAAGCTCGCTCATCTCAGGCCTTCTCGCCAAGGAGCGCCGTCATCGGCTGGCGCTGGTTGATGGGATAGTCCTTCCGCAGGGGGTGGCCCTCAAAGCCCTCCCACATGAGGATGCGCTTGTGGTTCGGGTGGCCCTCGAAGGTCACGCCGTAGAGGTCCCAGGCCTCGCGCTCGAACCAGTCCAGCCCCGGCCACACCGGGAAGCTGCTGTCGAGCTTGAGGTCGTCCTCGTCCAAGGGGACCTTGATGCGGATTCGGTGCCGCTTGCTCGTTGAAAGGAGGTGATAGACCACCTCGAAGCGCAGCTCACGCAGCCGGTACCAGTCGACGACCGTCAGGTCTATCGGCAGATTGAACGCGAGCTCGGCGTCGTCCCGAAGGAAGAAGAGGAGATCGAGCAGCACGCCGCGCTCGATGACCACGGTGTCGTCCCCCTGCGAGGCATGGGTCGACAGGACCGCGGCGCCGAACTTTTCTTGAATGCGACCGACGACGTATTGGCTCACGCCTGCTTCTCCAACGGCTCCGCCTGGATTTTTTCCTGGAGCATCATCAGGGCGTCGAGGACCTGCTCGGGACGGGGCGGGCAGCCTGGGATGTAGACGTCGACCGGGATGAGCGTGTCGATGCCCTGGACCGTGCAGTAGTTGTCGTAAAACCCGCCACTCGACGCGCACGCCCCGAAGGCGACGACCCACTTGGGGTCGCACATCTGGTCGTAGACCTTGCGGAGCACCGGCGCGAGCTTGTGACTCACAGTGCCGACGACGATGAGCAAGTCGGCCTGCCGTGGGGAGAAACGGGGGATCTCCGCGCCGAAGCGAGAGATGTCGTAGTGGCTGCACGCCGTCGACATGAACTCCATGCCGCAGCACGCCGTGACGAACGGGTACTGGAACAACGAGTACTTCCGAGCCCAGTTCAGCGCGTCGGAGAACCGCGTGCCGACAAACGTGCCAGCGAGCTGACTTTCTAGTCCCATTCGAGGGCTCCTTTTCGCCAAACATAAGCCAAGCCCACACCGAGGATGGAGATGAAGACCAGCATCTCGATGAAGACGAAGAGCCCCAATCCCGCGGCGATGTACTGCCGGTAGAGGACGGCCCACGGGAAGAGGAAGACCACCTCGATGTCAAAAAGGATGAAGAGGATGGCCACGAGATAGAAACGGATGGAGAACCGCTGGCGCGCGTCGCCTTCGGGCTCGTTGCCAGTCTCGAAGGTGTCGAGCTTCGACGCGGTCCAACGCTTCGGACCGAGGATGCTGTTCAGGAACAAGATCGCAGCCCCGGTGACGACGGCCACCGCTGCGAGGATTCCGAGGGTTATATACTGCTCGTACACCGAGCCTCCTCGCTTGCAAGTCCATGGATTACGACGGAAACGTACTCAGCGGGCCCCCGAGGGTAACCCGCTTTGACGCGTGGCTCTGGTAACACCGAGGTCTCCGATTGTCAATCACCGGCAGGCGTTCCGTGTTAGGGTCCGCGCCCTGTGAGTCGCGCCCTCCTTGACACCATTTTCGCAGCGCTCCAAGGGCGCGTGGTCGACGCCGACGCATGCTATGAGCGCGTCCTCCGGTTCGAGTCTACGCGCGCCCACGATGGTCAACGCTCAACGACACCCTATGCCTCCAAGAGCGGGCTCGTCGTCCGGCTGATTGGAACCGATGGACGAAACCTCGAGGTTTCACTCGGCGACGTCAGCCCGATGGAGGCCCGCCTTCGGCTTGATGAGGCCCTGGTCTTCCTGGACGCCCTCTCGCCGGACCCGACCTTCCGACTCGCGCCCTTGCCCATCCGAGACCAGCGACACTTCGGCCCGGCCGAGACGCCGCTCGGTCCGCCCGCCGAGCTCTATGAGCGTGTGAATCGCTGCGTCGACGACGTCGAGGCGCTCGTCGCCGGGTGGCAGTCGGGCCGAACGACTGAAGCGCAAGTGACCTTCGCCTTCCGGCTCTATACGCAGGCCGAGGACAAGATCGTCGCCGATGCACAAGGCCTCTTTCGATCTCAGTCCCTGCCTCAAACCTTCCTTCAGGTGGAGTTCATCACCCGGAGTGGCGTCCGGCGCGGCCGGTCGGTGGTCCGCTTTGGGGATGTGCGGGGCCTCGACGAGTTTTTGTCGGTGAGTGGCACGCTCGCCGCTCGTTGCCGGCTTCGACTGAACCGCGGACTCGACCACGCCCATCGAATGCTCGACGCGCGCGCGCTCACGACCGCGGAGCGAGCGGCGATCACCCACTACGTCCTCGAGGCGGACGCCATGGTCTTCATTCATGAGGCCTGCGGTCACAACTTCGAGGCGGACATTGTCGCGAGCGGCCGGTCGGGCCTGTTCACGCGGGATGGCCGCCCCATCGACGAGGCGCTGGGCTCCGAGGCCGTGCGGCTCGTCGACGGCCCGCCCCTCGACGCGCTCGGCGCCTACGTCGTCGATCGCGGCTTCGGGAGCCAGTACATCGACGATGAGGGCGTCGAGGTCGCGCCGGTCGTCTTGCTCGATCGCGGTCGGGTCACGGGCATGCTGCACAATCGGGAGACGGCGGCACGCTTCTCGGCGACCCCGAATGGGCGCGGCTTCTCAGAGCTCGGTCAGCCTCGGCTTGTGCGCATGACGAACACCTACCTCCTGCCTTCGTCCCCGGAGTTCGTGCGTCCGACCTTGGAGGCCTTCCTCGAAGGCGTGACCTTTGGCGTCTGGTTGTCTGGGTCCTATGGGGGGCAGGTCAGCGCCCAGGGCATGAGCAGCAGCATCCAATCCGGCCGCATCATTCGGGACGGCCGGCTGACGGACGAGTGGCTCTTGCCGTGCACGTTCACGGTGCAGACGCGCCTCGCCCTGAAGTCCGTCGAGTCCTTTTTTGGTCCACCGGAGTTCGACCGACCGGGCTTCTGCGGCAAGGGCCAGACCAAGACCGTGACCGAGGGGGGCTGTGCGGCACGGCTCGCCGCCCACGGCGCTTTGTCGGTGGGCTGGTAGGCCCCGCATCATGGCCGCAAAAGCAAGTCGCGTTCGGCGTGCGCAGATCATTGGCAATGAGCTCGAGGAGCTCGCCCATCGCGTCTCTCGGTTCCCGGCTGCGGTCGGTCGCACGGTCGACGACGTCGAGGTCTGGCTCGAACGGTCCTCGAGCTATGGGTTCATTTTCGAGAACGGACGCCTCATCCCCTCGCTCTCTTTATCGCGAGATCGTGTCGCGCTGCGGGTCTTAAAAGACGGACAGATGGGCGCGGCGAGCTGCACGCGCATCGACGAGGCGACGTGGCAGGCGTGTGTCGCGCAGGCCCTCGATGTCGCCCGGATGCCCGGACCTGCTTCCTTTGCCAGCCCTCGCACGCGTAAGCCCGGGCCGCTCACCTTTGACCCGGACCTCTGCGACGTGGCCGCGGTCCCCGCCGAGCTTCACCGCCTCGCCGACGCCATCAGCGACAACTTCCAGCATGAAGCGGAGCGTGGCTCCGGCTCGGTGGTCATGAGCGGCCACCTCAAGTACGGCGTGCGACGGTATGTCGTGGGGACGCGCGGTGGCGTGGCGGCCTCGCTTCACGGCGCGCTGACCGCCCACGTCGATCTCGACGGGACCTACTTCGACACCTTTCACGCGGTGCAGGCGCCAGAGTCCTATCACCCCTTGGCACTCCTGGGCGCGCGGACGCTGCGGAATATGCCCGGGGAGAACGTTGCGCCGGACTCGGCCGAGCTTGGGGAGCTCCGGGGTCGAATCCCCGTCGTCCTTCACCCTCGCGTCTTCGAAGCCCTGCTCCGTCGTCTCGTCGTACCCATGCTCACCCAGTCTTCGAGGCGATCCGGCTTGCTCTCCTTCGCCGATGGGGACCGCGTCGCGCACGAGGGCTTCACGCTCATCGACGATGCCGGGCTCGACGGCCTCAGCTCGAGTCGGCACTTTGATGACGAGGGCACCCCCACAAAACGAAACGCGCTCATCGTCCGCGGGCGCCTCTCGGGCGTGCTGTCCCCCCGAGACACGACGCGGCGGGCTGCGGGCACGGCGAGCAGCTATCGGATCCCTGAGGGCGCCGAGGACCCACAAGACGCGCCTCACCGGCAACGGGCCGCGGGGCTCTTGGCCGAGCGGGGGGAGCTGAGCTTCCACGAGATGATCGGTGCGGTCCCGCGCTCGATCCTCGTGCACGGACTTCTGGGCCTTCATACCGCCGATCTGGCGCGCTCGCGGTTCTCCTGCGGCATCTCGTCGGGGATCACGCTCGAGCGGGGCCGCGAGAGTCGCCTCCTGGCACCCGGTAAGTGGTCCTTGTCGGGCTCGCTGTTCACGCAGCCGGGCGGGAGCGAGGGCCTCTTGGGGGACCACATCTTGAGCCGTGAGCTGTACGATACCGGCACGGCGATCTTGCCCTACTGCATGACTTACCTCGAGGTCGGATGAGCCAGGAACCCAACCGCATCATCGTCGGCGCCCAGTGGGGTGACGAGGGCAAGGGCAAGCTCGTTGACCGCCTCGCCAGCCGGGCCGATGTCGTCGTCCGTTACCAGGGGGGCGCGAACGCCGGGCATACGCTCGTCGTCGAGGGTCGAAAGACCGTCTTGCACTTGGTCCCGTCGGGCATCCTCCACGGCGACAAGCTCAACGTCATCGGACCGGGCTGCGTGGTCGATCCCGTCGCCTTGCTGCACGAGCTCGATGGTCTCGCTGCGGTGGGCATCAACCCCACGCCCGACCATCTCCTCATCGCCCGCCAAGCCCATGTGATCCTCTCGATGCACCAGCACCTCGATCGCGCTCGGGAGGCCGCCGCTGGCGACGCGAAGATCGGCACGACGGGTCGAGGAATCGGACCCGCTTACGAAGATCTGGTCGCGCGGCGGGGCATCCGTTTCGGTGACTTCTTCGATCCCGCGTATCTCCGGGCCCGAGTCGAGTTCAGCCTCCAAGAGAAGAACGTGCTCTTGACCTCGCTCGGCATGAGCGCGCTGTCGGTTGACGAGGTGCTCGCCCCCGCAGAGCTCGCCTTCGAGCGGCTTCGGCCCTTCATCGGTGACGCGGGCGCCGTGGTCTCCAAGGCCCACCGCGACGGGCGGGTCCTGCTCTTCGAAGGCGCGCAGGGCACGATGCTCGACGTGCTCCACGGCACCTATCCCTTTGTCACGTCGTCGTCGACCATCGCCGCCGGGGCGCTCACGAGCCTGGGCTTAGGTCCGAAGGTGGTTCATGAGATCATCGGCGTGAGCAAGGCTTATACGACCCGCGTCGGCTCCGGGCCGTTCCCCACCGAGATGGTCGGGGTCGAGGCGGAGTGGGGCGAGCGCCTTCGGCAGGCCGGTCGGGAGTTCGGCGCCACGACCGGCCGTCCGCGTCGCTGCGGCTGGCTCGACGTGCCCGCGCTCCGCTACAGCGCCCGCATCAACGGCCTCGATTCCATCGCGCTCATGAAGACGGACGTGCTGCAGGGGCTCGGCCCGCTCAAGCTCTGCGTCGCGTACACCTTCCGCGGACAAACCTTCGACGAGCTGCCCATGACCCCCGAGGCCTTGGTCGAGGCGTCGCCGGTCTACGAGACGTTCGAGGGCTTTGACGCCGACATCACGGGCTGCCGCCGCTTCCGGGACTTGCCGGCCTCGGTCCAGCGTTACGTCGAGGCCGTGGAGGCCCGCGTGGGGATCCCGATCACTTTCCTATCGGTGGGGCCAGGGCGCGACGAGAACGTCGATCGCTGAGGCACCTGGGGCTACACTGCGGCCATGTCGTCTTCGCTCGCCTTGACGTTGCTGTCCTGCGTCGGCCTCTTCGGACCCGCGGTAAGGGCTCCCGACGAGATCGTCCGCGCCGATCTGGCGTTTGGGGCCGGTCGTTACACCGAAGCCTCGGCCGCCTATCGCGAGGCTTTGAACAACGCGCCCGACGCCCCTCTTCTTCATCATCGCCTCAGCCTCGCGGCCCTCCTCGGCGGCGAGGCTGCGACGTCTGAACGGCACGCGCTCGTTCATGCGCGGCTCGATCCGGGTAGCCAGACCGCGGAGTTGGTCGCGCTCGCTGCCCACCTCGAGGCCGGTGCCTCACGATCGGGCACCTCGCCCGCCGACGCCGAGCGCGCTCTCAAAGACGGGCGCCTTCGAACAGCGGTTGACCTCTGTGTCGCTGCCGCGCCCGCCGCCCGCTCTGACGCCGATCGAGGCCGGATCGCGCTTACGCTCGGTCGCGCGCTCTTGAAGCTCGGTCGCGCCGATGAAGCGGTCGCCGCGCTCGAATCCGCCGTGGGCCTCGGTACCGATGGGGGGCCCGCCCGAGTCGATCTGCTCATCACCCTGGGCGACGCCTTGGCACGGTCGGGTCACGCGGCGCAGGCTCGGCTTCTTTGGCGATGGGGCCGGGCGGTCGCGCTGATGAGCGACGCTCATCATCCGGCGGCGATTCGAGCTGCCGCGCGCCTCAAGACCAATGAGTGAAGGACACAGACCGCGTGGAGAAAAAGATGCCCGAGGGTGAATCACGGGACGATCAAGACCCTGACGACGAGGACGAGCGGAGGCCGCGGACCCGCCTGGAGTCTCTGATTCCGGATCTGATCAAGAAGGCCATCTTGCACGGCGCGACGGCTCTGACCGATGAGAAGCTGCGGGAGACGCTCGTGTCCGAGATCGTCCGCAAGGCCATAAACGTCGGCAGTGGCGTCGTCGAAAATACCGAGGAACACGTTCGCCGGGTCCTCTCAGACATCCCGATCCCCAAGGAGGTCGGAGATCGGGTGGCGCACAAGCTCGACGAGTACAAAGGCGAGCTCTTCCGCATCGTGAAGCAAGAGGTTCATGAGTTCCTCGACGAGATTGATCTCGGCGCCGAGATGCAGAAGATGCTGACGAGCCTCTCGTTTGAGATCGTCACGGAGATCCGATTTATCCCGAACGAGAAGGGGACCGGTGCCACGGTCCGGCCCGACGTGCAGAGCAAGGTGACGCTGAAGAAGGCGGCCGAAGGAACACGTCGGAGTGGGTCAAAGAAGCCGACTAAAGAGACTTGACGATCCGGCTTCTTACTCCCCGAGCGTGAACTCCACGTCGAAGCCTGCCGCTCGCGAGCCCTCGGTCACCTGCACCCCGAGGAGGTGCGTACCGTGGGCCTTGGGCGTCGTATACCGCACGGTCAAGACCTCGCCGATGCGCGCGCCGACGTCGGCGAAGAGGGACGTCAGCGCGTCGGGATCAGTGGTCTCAGTGTACCGGGTCGTTCCGGCGAGCTCCGTGAGCGCGTCGGCGTCGAGCTCTGCGCCGAGCCCGACGGCATAGACCATCGCGCCGGCGTTCACGACCGCGCTCTTCGCGGCCTCGAACTCGATCTCGGCCACATTGTCTCGACCATCCGAGAAGACGAAGACCACGCGCGCCGGCGGCTCGGTGGTCTCGGAGAAGAGTGTTGTGGCCTGCTTCACTGCGCCCCAGAGGTTGGTGAACCGACCGGCGCGATCCTCGGGTGGGGTCGCAGCCTCCAAGGCGTTCTTCAGCTCACCCGTGTCCGTCGTCAGGACCTGGGTCGTTCGGGCCTCGGTCGCGAACTCCACGACGCCCAAGCGAGCACCAGCCGGCAGCGCGTCCACCAGCGTCTGTGCGGCGCGTCGAAGGGGGTCCACAGCACCAGCGGCCGCCATGCTCTGGGAGAGATCGAGGACGAGCACGACCTCGAGGGCCTGGGCGCGACCGATGTCGAAGAGCGTCTCCGCGCCGAGGTCTTGACCATTCTCGCTGAACCGGAGGTGCTCCGCGCCAAAGCCGTCGAGGGGGCGGCCGGTGCGGGGATCAAGGACCTCAAGCTGAAGCTCGATCTCGCCTCGAGCAACGAACCTGGGAGCACCGACCTCCAGCGCAAGCCCTTCACTCCATCTCCGGGTCACCCTGATCGCGCCACCCTCTCCGAGGTCTGGGGTGCCCGTGACTGGCGTGTCGGCGCGAGGCGTCGTCGGGATCTCGCCGGCCTCGGCGGGTGTAGCGTTGGTCGGTGAATGGCCGCGCTCGGCCTCGAAGTGCATCCCGTCACCGCAAGCGGTCACGGCGGCGGCGCAGAGCAAGAGGTTCTGAAGGCAGGGCCGATTTTTCATGTCCGTCTCCGGTCTGTGTCATACTCTTGTCTACACTGTGCGCCGCCTCGCGACTCGCCGCAAGTTCCCGGCCACGACCTCGCGGAAGTCCGCGCCAATGGCCGCCCAGACGCGCCCAGACGCGCCCAGACGCGCCCAGACGTGATTGACCCCCGCGCCGGGTTCGGGTAGAACGGCGCGACTTTTGGGTGGCCCCTTCGGCCTGGAGCCCCGACGCGGATGCGCATCTACCCCTTCGGACAGCACGACGCCGCTTCGCCGTGTCATGAACAGGATGCCGGCGTCACGGACGAGACGATCATGCTCGGCCGCAAAGGCGCGGGGCTCCGGACCATGTCACGTCTGAGCGTGCCGGTCCCGCCCGGCTTTGTCATCCCGGCGTCGGCCTGCACGGCCTACTTTGCCCATGGGGACGCCTCTCTTAGCCAAATCTGGCCTGAGGTGGAGCGCGGTCTGCTGGGCATCGAGGAGGCTCGGGGCCAGCGTTTCGGTGATCCTGATTCTCCGCTGCTCGTCTCGGTCCGATCCGGGGCCTCGGTCTCCATGCCGGGCATGATGGATACCGTGCTCAACGTCGGGCTCAACCCCTCGACCGTCGACGGGCTCGCCGCTCGTTCGGGTGATCTCCGCTTCGCTCTGGACACTTGGCGTCGGTACATCGAGAGCTACGCTCCGATCGTCCTCGGCATCGACCCAGAGCTGCTCGTTCGTCTTCGCGAGTCCTTCCTCGACGACGCGCAGCCGCTCGGGCTTGATCTTCAATCGCCGGAACTCCTGCGCGGGCTCACCAAGACCTATCTCGAACACGTCGCGCGGGCTTTTGGCGCGCCGTTTCCGGTTGACCCACGGGCCCAACTCCGCGCGGCCATCGCCGGGGTCTTTCGGTCGTGGAACAATCGCCGGGCGATCCAGTTCCGGGAGCAGAACGGCATCGATCCGCTCCTGGGCACCGCAGTCACGATTCAGGCGATGGTCTTCGGCAATCGGGACGCGGCCTCGGCCACGGGGGTCGCCTTCACTCGATGCCCGAACACCGGCGAGCGGCGCCTCTTCGGTGAGTACCTGCCCAACGCTCAGGGCGAAGACGTCGTGCGCGGCGGCGTGACGCCCTTGCCCATCGAGGCGAGTGACGGCGCCCCCGGGCTCGTGCCCATGTCGGAGGCGATGCCTGAGGCCTACGCCGAGTTGCTTCGGCTCGCCGGCCTGCTCGAGGGTCACTTCCGGGACGTGCAGGATCTCGAGTTCACGGTCGAGCGAGGCAAGGTGTGGATGCTCCAGACGCGGGAGGCCAAGCGGTCCGCGCGGGCGCTCGTCCGAACCGCGGTTGAGATGGCCGATGAAGGCCTGATCACCCGGGACGAAGCGCTGCTCCGCGTCGAGCCTTCTCGCCTCCTGCTGCTCCTTCAACCGTGCGTCGATGTGCACTCACGTCGCCGGGTCATCGGCAAGGGACTGCCTGCGAGCCCTGGGGCTGTGAGCGGTGTCGTCGTCTTCGACAGCGATGAGGCCGTCCGACGGGCGGGCGAGGGCGAGCGGGTCATCTTGGTTCGCGCTGAGACGTCGACCGAGGATCTGCCCGGCATGCGCGCGGCGGTCGGCATCTTGACAGCCCGAGGGGGCATGACGAGCCACGCCGCGTTGGTGGCGCGAGGCATGGGCCGCTGCTGCGTGACCGGCTGCTCGAATCTCTCGGTGAATGAGCGGACGCGTAAGTTCACCGTGCGTGATCTGGGCCTGACCATCGAGGAGGGCACGATCATCACCCTCGACGGCGTGACCGGCGAGGTCATCCTTGGCGAGGCCGCGACCAGCCCGGCCGAGCCCCCTGCCAGCTATCACACGCTGATGGCCTGGGCGGACGCGCGCCGGCGGCTGTCGGTCCGCGGCACCGCCGATACGCTCGCCGAGGCCGATCTTGCCTTGCAACACGGAGCCGAGGGCATTGGCATCTGCCGAACCGAGCGGATGTTTCTGGAGCCCGATCGGCTCGAATACGTCCGTGATCTCATCCTCGCCGACGATGACCGGAGCCGACGTGCGGCCCTCGATCGCTTACTCCCGGGTCAGCGTCGAGACTTCTCGGCCTTGTTCGAGAGGATGCAGGGCCTGCCGGTCGCCATCCGGCTCCTGGATCTCCCGCTTCATGAGTTCCTTACCGACGTCCCGGCCGAGCTGGAGTCGGTCGCCGCCCGGCTGGGAATGCCGCTTGATGTGCTCGTCTACAAGGTTCGCACGCTCAAGGCGGAGAACCCCGTGCTCGGCCACCGGGGCTGTCGCCTGGGCCTGACGTTCCCCGAGGTCTACGAGGTTCAGGTCCGCGCCATCATCGAAGGGGCGCTCGATGTGGCCTTCAGCGGAGAGATCCAGATCGTCGTGCCGATGGTGGTCGCAGTCGAGGAGATCGCGCGGCTCCGGCGCCGGATTCGGTCGCATGTCTCCCGCATCTGCGACGAACGGTCGGCGAAGTCCCCGACCTTGGCGATCGGGGCCATGATCGAGGTGCCGCGCGCCTGCCTCATCGCCGACCAGCTCGCCCTTGTCTGCGACTTCTTCCTCTTCGGCACCAATGATCTGACGATGACCACCTTCGGCACCCACCGGGATGATGCGAGCCGTTTCTTGCCGTTCTACCTTGAGCATGAGGTCCTGAGGGCCGATCCGTTCGTGACTCTCGACCTCGAAGGCGTAGGCTCGCTGGTGGCCTTGGCTGTCGAGCGTGGACGGCGGACGCGACCCGACCTCTCATGCGGGCTAACCGGTGGCCAGATCGCTGACGCGGCGAGCATCGAGTTCTGCCACGAGCTCGGCATCGACTTCGTATCCTGTCCACCTCACCTCGTTCCTGGCGCACGATTGGCCGCGGCCCGCGCGGCTGTGCTCGGAGACCTCGCGTGAAATTCCACGTTCGATCGACCCTCCTGACGTGTCTCCTCTTGGGCTCCGGGCTGACGGCCTGTGGGGTCCCAGAGACCGGTCTGCCGCCGCCGGACGACGCGCTCTATTTCCCTGCAGGTTTGGCCGCCCACCCGGACGGGCGTTATCTCTATGTCGCCAACACCGGCTTCGATCGACGTTACAACGCCGGCACCATCACCGTCTTCGACACGTTCACGCGCCGACTCCTGCCCGCGGCCACGGTGCGCACGGCCTTGTTCGCCGGTGAGATCGTCGTCGCCCGTTTCGGGGTCCCGGACCTGGTCCTCGACTCGGTGCCGCTCGTCGACTCCAACGGTGTCTCGCTTGAGCTGCGCAACGCCGGGGGCATCAGCGCGGAGAACGTCGTCGTGACTGTGCGGGTCTCCGGCCCGGTCGGCGACGTCTTCGGCTACTCCGGCGACTTTGAGGTCGTGGCGGTCGAGGGGCCGAAGCTCACCTTCCGCTCGGCGTCATTCGCTTCGTCCCGGCGCGGCACGCTCGGCCTGTTCTGGAGTTGCATCGGCAGCGAGGCCGAGTGCCGATCGGCCTCGGACGGGGGCCAAGTCTCGGTTACGACCGAGGTCTCCATCGCCGGTTCGACGGCCCGAGCTCTTCGGATCGCGGACTCAGACGTCCAGCAGACCGCACGGGTTCAGGCCCTGTTCACCACGCGCGAGGACTCCGCGCTGACGGTCATGGCCATAGACGCGACCAAGGGCGACGAACGCGCACACCTCGACTGCGGCCAAGGCGACGGCCTGTTCTGCACGAACATGATCGACCGCTATCAGGGCATCACGTCGACCCCCGCGGTCGGCAACGATCCTTATGGCTTGGCCCTCGATGCCACGGGGGTCTACGTCAGTCACACGGGCCGAGGAGAGGTCTCCCGCTGGCAGATGGTTGGGGATGATCCCGGCGCCCCCGATCAGGTGACGCCGCGCGGCATCTGTCGGATGAGCCTCGCCGCAGGGGCCTCCAGCATCGCCCGCCACCCCACCTTGGGTTTCGCTTATGTCACTGACCGCCGAGGGCAGGTGGTGAGCGTCGTTGAGACCCTCGATCCTTTGGACCGCGGCGCGCTCGGCAAGATCACCCAGGAGAAGTGCCGCCTCGAGGAGAAGAGCCCGCTGGTCGTCAGCCGGGATCCGACCCTAGGCCGCACGCGGGGGCTGGCCTTCTCGGCGGACGGCACGCTGCTCTATGTCGCCAGCGCGTCGGACGGCGCGCTCCACGTCTATGACACCTCCGTTGGCGCCCGCGGCCGTCCTCAGAACCGCCGCATCGCGACCATCCCGCTGGGTCGAGGTCCAAACGTGGTGCGGGTCGCAGGGCTCCGGCCGGGTGAGCGACGCGCGCCCGGAGGACCCGATCTCGGAGCTGCGGGCCGAGTCATCGACGAGAAGGGCGGCGGGCTCATCTTCATCTCTGTGTTTGACGACGACCGCGTGATCGTCGTCGATCCCCGACTGCTCGCAGTCGTCGCCCAGATTGAGGTTGGAGATGGTCCACACGAGATCGTCTTCATGCCCAATGCCGACGACGCCCTTCAGGCCTATGTCTCGAACTTCCGTGCCCACACCCTGACGATGATCGACATCGAGCCGCGCTCCCCGCGACGCTTCGAGTCCATCGCCGATCTGCCCTGAGCCGAGGACCCTGCCTCATGACTGCCCGTTCGCGCTCACTCATCGTGTGGTTCGCGCCGCTCTTCGCCCTTCTCCTGGCGGTCCCTGCTTGCGCGCCGCCGACTCAGCCCGACGTGGGCTCGATCGGCGACCCGCAGGCGCTCAGCTTTCGCTGTGTCGTGCCCTTGGACCCAGCGGTGAATCACGGTCAGCAAGCCGGCGCGCCCCTCGAGGCGTGTGGCTGTGTGGGACGTCTGGACCAAGGCGAGCCCGTAGCCCTTGGCACTGTCGCCTGCCACTGCACCGTGCCCACCATCGCGCGGGGCGAACGCCGGCCGTCGTGCCGGAACGAAGAGGACGACGACGGCGACGGCCTCATTGACCGCGCGGACGACGACTGTGCGGGCCAGGCCGACGGCGGCGTGGGCATGCCAGACGGCGTCGAGCGCGGCCTCGCGGATCCGTGTGAGAACGGCGCCGACGACGACGGAGATGGGCTGACGGACGGTGATGATCCAGGCTGCGCTTATGGGGTCCTCATCGCCTCGCCGATCGAGACGGTCGGCGCGGTGGTCGCCACGTGCGCGTTCGAGCCGTCTGGCTCCGGTGGCCCGGACGCGGAGCGCTGCATCCCGAGCCTGCATCCCGTCACCCAAGACTGGATCCCCGTCTGGCCGAACGCCCCGCTCAACCCGCTCCCCGAGGGGACCCGCACGATGCCCTGCGAGCCGGCCGGTGAAGGCACGCTGCGGGCCTACGTGGGCGGGACGCTCCGCAACGAGGTCGCCGTCGTCGATGTCGGCGCCGATCACGAGATCGTGGACATCGACCGCTCCGTCCCAGGCAAGACGGCCATCTATGTGGGTGACCTGATCAGTGACATCGAGACCGACCCCGCCGGTCGTTTCGTCTTCACGGTCAACTCGAGCTCCGGCGCGCTGTCGGTCCTGACGGACGATGACCTCGCCGTCGCGTTCACGATCCCCTTGGACGGCGAGCCGGTCTTCGAGGCCATCGTCTTTCCTCCGATCACGGCCACGCGCGCGCAAATCGACGCGGCGCCGGTTCGGCTGGCCTACGTCTCCGCGCCCGGGGCCGGGGTGATCTACGAGATCAACCTCGACACGATCGCCACCTCCCTGAGTGGGCAGGGAGAGGCACCCATTCTTCGCCGACGGATCATCGTCGAGTCCGAGCCCCGTGGCCTCGTGACCCCCCGAACGATGGCCATCGACGACGACGGCAAGTACCTCTACGTGGGTCACGCCGAGCGCATGGCGGTCACCCGGATTGACCTTCAGAACCCCGAGACGCAGGAGGTCTTCGACTTTGTGGCGGCTCGGTGCGCGGACGGTTATCTCTCCGATATCATCGATCTGCGAACGGCGGCCCTCTGCGGCAACGGCCTCGACGATGACCTCGATGGCCTGGTGGACGCGGCGGATCCTGCCTGCGCCGCAGGCCTGCGTTGGGAGGCCGGCGTGCCCCCCGCGTGTGCACAGCTTGGCCCCTGCAGTGATGGACCCGATCTGGACGGGGACGGGATCGACGACGACTGCGCCGCAGGCCAGCCCGCGCCCGCTGAGTTCGCCTGCAGCAACGGCGCGGATGACGATGAGGACGGCCGCGTAGATCGTCAGGATCCGGACTGCCAAAACGAACGCGACGACAATGAAGCCGGCCGAGAGGTCTCCACCTGCGTCGACGGCTTCGACAATGACGGCGACGGCAAGACAGACGCCGACGATGAGCAGTGCGGCCGCGTGGAACTGTGCGACGACGGCGAGGATAACGACGGCGACGGGGCGTCTGACCTCGATGATGCCGACTGCCGCGCGGACGATGCACGGATCGCGACAGGGCTCTCCGAGGAGTCCGGGGGCACGGCACACTCGCCGGGCACGTCGCTCCCCGCCGGCACCACGCCCTGCACCAATCACCAGGACGACGATGGGGATGGCCTCGTCGATGCGTTTGATCCGGGGTGCCGCTTCGCCTCTGCTGCGCGTCGTTTCGCCTTCGAAACGGTCTCCGAGTGCGGCGATCACCTCGACAACGATCGGGACGGCGGCGTGGATTACCCAGCCGATCCGGACTGCTACGCCGCGAGCGACTCAAGCGAGGGCGGGCAGGGGGTGGAGGTCGGCCCTGAGTCCCTCCTCGCGCTCCGTTACGAGCTCGGCGGCGGTCGGTTCGGTCGGTCCGTCTACGCTGTCGACCGCGTCTCCGGTGAGCTTGCGACCCTCGACTTTGGAGACGGCGAGCTCGCAGCCGCCACGCCCACGGCTCGTTCGGTGGACGCCGCGGGCGTCATGCAGCACCTCGTCGCCCGCCGAAGTGGGCAAGACGTCTCGCTGATCACGGTCGATGACCAGGGCACGCTCGGCACGGTGGAGGTCAACGGGCCGGTCTTCGTGACCGACCACGATGGCCGCCCGGTCTTCGCCCGCCTGTCGCGCATAGAGGGCAGCTACGCGGTCGAGGCGTTCTACGTCATCGAAGATGGTCAGGCCTTCAGCGTGCCCTCCCTCGAGGTCTTTCGGCTGGAGCACGGCGACACCCTGCTCGACACGCTCGACCGCACGACGCTCGACGAGACCTCACGCCTGGGCTACCTGGCACTGCCGGTGCCCCGCCTGGTGGACTCGCGGGTCTCCGTGGGCGGCAAGGTGTCGAGCGCGGTCCCCCTGCTCCTCGATGACGACAGCCTCAGCCCCCGAGGCGTGCGCGATCCCCTCGTCGTCGTTGCGGGCGCGCGCCGCCTGCAGAACGAGGCGACCAACGTCCTCGTCACGGCCGCGTCGCGCACGAACCGCCTCGGCGACGAGCCGCGCCTCTCCGATAATCAGACTCGGGTCCAGTTTGACCCCGCGCTTCATCCGACGTTCTGTCGAGACGCGACGACCGCTGAACGTGAGGAGCGAGGCTTGGAGATGGACGCCGCGACGCCCGTCTGCGTTGGATTTGGCTTCGATCTGACCGGCCACGCCGAGGAGCGTGATCAGGCCGCGATTCGAACGAAGACCTTTGTCTCGCCGATCGAGGGCATCACCGTTGTGGACGAGAACCCCGAGCGGTTCCCGACGGATCTGTGGTCGCTCGTCTACGAAGGAGAGCTGCCCGGCTCCCAGAGTCGGTCCGGGCAGTTCGGGGCGCGCGAAGGCGACGAGTCCTGGACGCTGCTCGACTACGAGCGGGACTACTGCCGGACCGGCGTCGAGGTCGGGGACATCGTCCTGATCGACCGCCTCGTCCCCGTGGCCGACGACGAGCACCTGCCTCCGGAGTGCGGGTCGTTCACCGAGCAGCTCGCGGCATACGCCGACACCCAGAAGTTTCGGGAGCCGCTGCGTTATCGAATCTCGCAGGTCGATGCCCACGCGCTCTACCTTGAGCGAGCGGAGCGGGGCAGCTTCCGCGGACAGCTTCCCCGCTCGCCGCTCGCCCAGCTGCCCACGCCGGCACCAGCCCCTCCAGCCCCGCTCGCCGCCTGCGCCGCGCAGCTCATCCGGTACCGGATCCGGGTGGCCGACGATGCATGGCTCTTGACGGGCGCGCGCTCCGGCCTCCGACACCCCTGGACGAATGACAGTGGGCGATGCGCCGTCGTCCCCTCGCGCGCGCTGCGAAGCGGACGAGTCGTTCTGGGCGAGCGGTTCGAGAACGAGTACTTCCGGTTCCTCTTCGGCTTCATGAGCGCGCTGCCCGGTGAGGTCTCCGACACCCTCGTCCCCGCCGGTCGCAAGCCGCATATGCTCGACGTGCGGTACGACTTCACGACGATCTCCGGCGCGGCCTATTCGTCGCTGTCCAATGAGTTCCTGCTGCCGCACTCGCTCCACTGGCTGCCCGTGGATGATCGCCTCTATGTCACCGACGCTGCGGCGCAGACCATCCTGGAGTTCACCGGCTTCGATCCGCTGAAGTCCGCGCCGTCCCTCGTTCGTTCCTACGACTGAGGCCGGCTCAGTCTGGGGCCAGCCCGGCGAGCGCGAGCTGAACCGCCTCGTCGGCCGGGAGCCCGCTGGAGAACGCGGCGAGCGCGACGCGAGTGCAGGTGGTCGAAGAGGTGCCCCGGAGCAGCCCGGGTTCGAGCAGCGCGTCTACGATCCGCGCACGCCGAGTCGCCTCCGCTGGCGTGGTCGGTGCGGCGAGCTCTGCCTGCGCCGAGGCCACACACGAGGCCGCAAGCGTGGGATTGCCGTAGTCGGACGAAGCCAGCCGAATCGTGGGCACACGGCGCTTGAACGCCTCCGGGATCCGCCCCAAGAGGATGACGCGGAAGTCGCGCGGCAGGCGGGCCCAATAGGGTCGATGGTGCGGACCCGTCCGCCCGGAGAGGACGCGGGACTCGAGCGCGTCGAGCAGGGCCGGGAGCTGACCTTCCAAGAGCGAGCTTGTGTGAACGAGGAGCCAGGCACCCTCGTGTACCGAGAACGAGCCGTCTGAGCGCGGCAAGACGACCTTCATCCGGGCATCGGTCTGGGCCGCGTCATGGCCGAAGGGATCAACCTCGGCACGCCTCCAGTTCAGGTTCGCGGTCTCGAGGAGCGCGCCGCTCGTGCCGCCTTCGATAGGACCTGAGAGGAGTCGCTCGGGCTCATCGGCTCGGTGCACGACCACCAGGCGATCAAAGACCGCCCGGCAAAGGTCCCGAGCCAGCGCTGCGGGGGAAGATGAGGGGTCATCCCGAAGGTCCACGGCGACGACCGGCGCGCCGAGCAGGGCCATCGCCAAGGACATGACGGCCGCGCCGTCGAGCCCCGCGCGTTCGGAGATGTCCTTGACACGACCGGCCAAACTGCCGGCCTCACCGGGGACGACAAGTCCGTAGTCGGGGCGCGCGAGGGCGGCGACGAGGTGATCGGCGAGCCTCGTTGTGCGCTCGGCCGGGGAGAGGTCTTCGAGGTGGCTCGCGTCCAAGGAGAGGTTGCCGCCGAGCTCACGCAAGGCGCCGATCCGAGACGAGAGATCCTGCGAGTGCTGGCCCTCGCGGATGGCCCGAATGGTGTCGTGAATGAAGATCGGTGCGGAGATGATCGGCCCGTCGACGGGTCGTTGCGGGGTCTTGGGTTCTTGAGCTTCGAGGACCAGCCCACCACCGGACTCCAGGGCCTGAAAGGCCGAGAGCACCGAGCCTGGGTCACGTTGTTCGTGAAGAATCGCCGGCGGCGGGAAGGGCTGAAGGGCAGGGACCGCTTGCCCGAAGTGGGCGGGCGCGGAGAAGACGATCGGCGCGGCCCAGGCGGCGCCCTCCGACCCGCCGAAGCGGAGCAGGACCTTGCGGCACCGTCGCACGGCCTCGGCCACCGAGACGCCGGCAGCGAGCGCGCGATAGAACTCTCGACTGAACGCGGCGGCGGCGACGGGGTCGAGCGCGGCTTGAAGAGCGACGACGACCGTGCACCCCAAGGTTCGCAGGATCGGGGCAATGGACGAGGTCGGATCGGTGCCGCCGAGGACGACGAGGTAGGTCCCCGCGCCGAGCCCGAGTCGGTCCGCCGGCACCGGCCCATCGTCGAGGTTTAGAGACATGGCCGTGGCCGTCGCCTCGAAGTGGACAAAGACGGCCCCGCTCCCCAACGTTCGACGGAGGCCCGGGCCCGTGGCCGGCTCGGACGGGAAGACGTCGATCTCAAGCTTGCGGCCGAGGGGCCGGGTGGCCGCCTGAAGGGTCGTGAGGTGTCCACCACCGACATCCTCGGGCACGACGAGCACGGCGCGGCGGGAGATGTCGCCCTGCCGATTCATGGACGATGGGGCACCCAGCAGCCGGACGATGGACACCTCGTCCAGGGCCGGGCACGTCTCCGTCTCAGGATCCCGCGAGAGCTCCCAAGGCCAGTGCGTCAGTCGACTGTCACAGGCGAGCAGGATGCAGCCCTCGTGCGCGTCCTGGTAGGTGCTTCGAATCGCGTCGCCCACCTCGCCCGCGTACAGGATCTCGCCGAGCGCCAGAGAGAGGAGCCGCAGCGCGGACGAAGAGGGCCGCTCGGAGCGAAGCTGCGCCATGAGATCGGCGTGGACCTCATCGCTGGGCAGCGCCGTCGTCTCAGTCACGAGGGCGTCGCCGCACTCAAAGCGAACGGAGACCTCACGATCACCGAGGACAAGCAGGGTCACGACGGATTCGATCACGCGGGGCTCCGATGGGAAGGCGACTTCACTTGATGAGGGCAGAGGACGTGGGTGGCCTGACGGTCGGCGGGACGACCGTAGGTGGGGCCACCGTCGGCAGCGCGGGCAGCGGCGACCGCGTCTCCTTGAGCGCCTGCTCACGGGCGCGGGCCAGGAACGGGAAGAGTGCGGCGCGCATCGCCGGGTCCTGCTCGGAGGTCACGGCCTCGGCCAAAGCCTGAAGGGCCTCGGCGGACCCGTCTTCGGCCATAAGCTCGGCCGCCGCCACGCGCACGCCCGCCACGGGGTCACGCAGGGCGGTGACCAGGGCGCGGGTTGCCCGATCATCGTCGACGAGGGCGAGGACCTCCAAGGCGGCGAGGCGGTCCCCTGGCGGGAGGACCATGTCGTTGGCGCGTCGCACCGCGGCGTTGAGGCGACGTTCGTACTCGGTCAACGTCGTCGCCGCCTCAATGGACGCCCCCGCTTGGGCCTGTACGGTCCCCAGGAGCACCCAGCCGGGCAGGAAGTCCGGCTGCAGCAGCGTGCTGGCCTCGAGCGCGCGTTTGGCGCTGCCGGTTCGCCCATGAACGAAGAAGAACCGCCCGGCCGTGAACTGAACCTCGGGCACAAACCGGGCTTCATCGAGGAGCCGCTCGTAGATGGCCGCGGCCCCTTCGGCATCGCGCTGGGACAAAAGCTCGGCCGCGGCGAGGCTGGCGCTGAGTGAGGTCCCGTTGAGTGCCCCGGTCATGGCCGTCTGAAAGTGCGAGAGCGCCTCGCGGTCGCGCCCGCCAGCGAGGGCGCGTTTGGCGAGCTCGAGCGCCCGGAGCTGCGAAGGGGTCCCGGGCTTGAGATCCGCGGCGGAGAGGGCGTGGGGCTGTGCCACTTGGCTCGCGGGCGGGGGGACTGTGGGCGGGCCTGAAACAGGCTCCGCGGGTGGCCCTGAAGCAGGCA
Organism: Myxococcales bacterium; assembly: GCA_009692505.1. Classification (GTDB taxonomy): domain Bacteria; phylum Myxococcota_A; class Bradymonadia; order UBA7976; family UBA1532; genus SHZC01. Next base: position 18,411 of record SHZC01000012.1, on the reverse strand, counting down.
CTGTGGGCGCTCCAGAAGGGGGCGGCGGGGGCGTACACGCGGACATCAGCGCGACATGCGCCAGGGTCGCGACGAGAGAGAGTCGTAAAGCAAGCTTGACGAAGTTCATGACTCATTGCTCGCGGCTTGCGGAGGCAGTGTGACGACAAACGTCGTGCCCCGGCCGAGCTCGGTCGTGAAGGTGACTTGCCCCCGGTGGTCCTCGACGATGCGCCGAACGATGGCCAGCCCGAGGCCGGTGCCGTCGGCTTTGTCGGCAGTCGTGAACGCATCGAAGAGCTTGTCTCTCATGCTCATGGGGATGCCGGGGCCGGTGTCGGTCATCGAGAACTGCACGCCGCCGCCCGCCGTATCGGTCAAACGCCATGTGAAGCTGCCCTGCGGGCCCATCGCTTGGCGTGCGTTTCGGGCGATGTTGGTTACGACGCGCAGCATCTTGCCTTCGTCAAAAAAAGCCACGCCGGTCCCCGTGGCCTCGACGATGAACGCCATGCCCCGCTGGGCGAACTCGGGGGCCACCAGCTCGCGGACGAGCGCGACGAAGTGATTGAGCAACACCTTGCGGCAAAAAATGCTCCGCTCGCCCCGCGCGAAGCTGAGGACCTCGCGGGTCATGCCATTGAAGTGCGCGACCTGCCGTCGAATCGCCTCGGCCATGGAGTGCCGTTCGTCGGGCTCGTCCAGGTCGGCCATGAGCTGGCTATAACCGCTGATGATCGCCATCGGTCCTGTGAGATCGTGAAGGACGCCAGAGAGCATCTGCCCAATGGTCATCAGGCGATCTTTCTGCTGGGCCGACTGCCGCTCGTTGAGGCGCGTGACCGCGCGCGCAAGCTGGCCCGCCAAGAGAAACGCGAGTCGCTCGTCCTCGTCGAGCTCGCGGCGATCGAGGGCCCTCCGGTTGAGTAACGCGAAAGCACCCACCGTCTGGCCTCCGTCGATGAGTGGCACGGTCTGGGCATCCGTCACGACACGGACATCACCGCGGCAGAGCATCCGCTCGATGCCGTCTTCGGCTTCGCCGCCCGGGCGGAGATCATACGCTTGTCCGCGGCTCGCCGTCTTGCCGAGCAGGCCTTCGCCGACCTCGATGACCGCGAGGACCTCGAGCTCGGTCTCACCGCCCGCCTCACAGAAGTAGACCGGGCCCGTGCCTCGCTCGGTCGGCAGAAAGACCGCCGCCGCTTGGGCGCGGGCCACCGTCGCCGCTCGTCTCAGGGTGGGCTCCACCAAACGCGCGATGTCGTCCGCGTCACCCGCGGCGTGCCCGATCTCGTCGAGCAGTTCGAGCTCGGCGACTCGCTGCCGAAGCTCCTCGGCCACGCTGTGTAGCTCGGCGTTGCTGATGTTCAGGCGCAACTGGAGCCGCAGGGCCTCCAGCGTGATGGCCGCCTGCGCCGCGAGCGACTCGAGCAGGTGTTGGTCGTCGACGCTGAAATAGCCACCGCGTTTGTTGAGGACCTGCACGACGCCGACGACCTCGCGGTTGGGGGTCCGCATCGGCACGCAGAGCATGGAGCGCGTTCGGTAGCCGGTCAGGATGTCGAACTTCGGATCGAACGCAGGGTGCAGGTACGCGTCTTTGAGATTGATGGCGCGGCCCTTCTCGGCGACGAGCCCGGCGATGCCCGTCCCCACCGGCACGCCCACCTCGACGCTCTTCTCCCCCTGAACCGCCAAGCCTTCGAGCATCCCCGACTCCGGGCGATGTTCGTAGATCGTCGTCCGATCGGCCTCGAGCAAGGCCGAGATCTCCGAGACGATGGCGCGCATGACCTTGCGGGGATCCCGGCTGCGCGCGAGGTTGGAGGCGATGGTCACCATGCCCGCCAGCCGGCGCCGCTGCGTGAGAATCGCGGCCTCGAGCTCGGCGATGCGGACCGCGCTATCGACCGGCGCGACCCGCAGCAGACGCACGGACTCGTCGCCGGTCACCGTCGGTTTGGGCTCAGCCGAATCGTCTGTGGTGTCGCTCATGGCTCGGTCGTCCCGCTCATTTCTCGGTCGTTCCGCTCATTTCTCGGTCGTTCCGCTCATTTCTCGGTCGTTCCGACTAGGCGCGGTGAAGCTTCAGTGAATCTCGGCCCAATTGTCACCTACGCCGATCTCGACCTTCAATGGCACTTTCAAACTCGCCGCGCCCTCCATCTCCGCGGCGACGATAGCCGGGATCTCGGACAGCTCGTCGTCGGGCACCTCGAGCACCAGCTCATCGTGCACAGTCAACAAGATCCGGGACCGGCGGCGCTCCCGGCTGAGTCGCGCGTCGAGGGTGATCATGGCCTGCTTCAGGAGATCGGCGGCGGTCCCTTGGATGGGCGTATTCACCGCGATCCGCTCCGCGCCTTGCCGGATGTTGGCGTTGCTGGAGTTGATGTCCGGGAGGTCGCGGATCCGGCCGAAGAGCGTCCTGACGCGCTTTGCCGTGCGGGCGTCTTCGACCGTCTGGTCGAAGTATCGGCGAACGCCGGGGTACCGCTCGAAATACTGCTTGATGATGCCCTTGGCCGACGCCTGCGTGATGCCGAGCTCATTGGCCAACCGGAAGGGGCCCATGCCGTAGATGAGCCCGAAGTTGATGGCCTTGGCCTGTCGACGCTGCTCTGGGGTCACCGCGGCCTCGGGCACGCCGAAGACGTCGGCGGCCGTGCGGGCGTGCACGTCTGCGTCGTCGGCGAAGGCCTGCATGAGCCCCGGATCGTCGGAGAAGTGGGCGAGCACACGAAGCTCGACCTGGCTGTAATCCGCCGACAGCAGCTTCCACCCCGGCTGCGCGACAAACGCCCGGCGGATCTCCCGGCCCTCGATGGACCGGATGGGGATGTTCTGCAGGTTCGGATCGCTGCTCGACAGCCGCCCAGTGGCCGCGACCGCCTGCCGAAACGAGGTGTGGAGGCGACCCGTCAGAGGGTGAATCAGGCTGGGCAACGTGTCGAGGTACGTGCTCTTGAGCTTGGTCAAATGTCTGTATTTCAAGACGAGACCGGGGACAGGGTGCTCGCCCTGAAGGCCCTCGAGCACCTCTTGATCGGTGCTGTAGCCGGTCTTGGTCTTCTTGCCGCGCGGCAGGAGCAGCTTCTCGAAGAGGAGCTCACCGAGCTGCTTGGGGCTGCCGATCTTGAACTCCCCACCGGCGGCCGCGTAGATCTCTACTTCGAGATCGGCGATGCGCGTGGCGAACCGTAGAGACTGGCTCCGCAGCATGAACGCGTCGAGCTTGATGCCGTACGACTCGATGCGCGAAAGCACCCTCGCGAGGGGAAGCTCGAGCTTTTGGTAAACGGTGTCGAGGCCGGCCTCCGTCAAGCGCGGGTGCATAACATCACAGAGCCTCAACGCGACGTCCGCATCTTCGCCGGCGTACTGGGTCGCCGTCTCCAACTCGACGCGGGCGAAGCGCCCATCGTTCTGCTCACCGCTTGTACCTGCGACCTCCTGGAAGCCCAGCATCCGGTGGCCCAGGTAGTCCGCAGCGAGCCCGTCGAGGTTGAACGAACGACGGCCGGAGTCGAGCAGGTAGGCGGCGAGCATCGAGTCCCCGGACAGACCCTGGTACTCGATGCCGAGGCTGTTTCGGAGGATCTGGCACTCGTATTTGACGTTCTGCCCGAGCTTGGGGAACGCCGGGTCTTCGAGCAGCGGCCTCAAAAGGTCGACGACGGACGAGAGGCTGAGCTGGGTCGGCACGCCGGGGTAGTCATGCGCGACGGGGACGTAAACCGCTTTCCCGGGCGAGTGCGCGAGGGCGAACCCCACGACTCGCGCCGTCAAGGTGTCGAGCCCCGTCGTCTCCAGATCGACGGCGAGCCGACCTGCGGCCTTTGCCGCCGCGAGGAAGTCCTCGAGGGCCTCGGCCGTCAAGACCGTCCGATAGACGCTGCGGTCGAGCTGACCGCCCCTAGCGTTAGCGCCGTCTGACCTTGTCGCGCCGTCTGGCCGGGCAGCGGCATCTGGCCCGGCCACGGAGACCAAGCCCAGTTCCTTTTGAAACTGCCGAAAGGCGAGTCGCTCTAGAAACGTCCGCAGGACCTCAGGGTTCGGCGGCGTGCGGGCGTAGATGCGGTCATCGTCACACTCCGTGGGCAGCGGCACGTCCCGGCGAATCGTCGCGAGCATTGCCGACAGCCGCGCCTGGTCGGCGAACTCGACGAGGGACTGGCCCTTCTTGCCCTTGATGGTCGAGGCCGCGGCGAGCAGCGCTTCGAGCGTGACATACTCGGCGAGGAGGGCTGACGCGGTCTTCTCGCCGATGCCGGGCACGCCGGGGATGTTGTCGGAGCTGTCCCCCGCGAGACCCAGGACGTCGACGACGCGCTCCGGGGGCACTCCAAATCGCTCGATTACCCCCGCGCGATCAGTCTGCTTCTCTTTGCCGTCCCAGAGCAGCGTGCGGTCATCGACGAGCTGCATGAGGTCTTTATCGGCCGTCACGATGATGCAAGGCCGCCCCCCTCGGGTCCATCGGTCGGCCATCGTGCCGATGACGTCGTCAGCCTCGAACCGCGCGACCTCGATGGCCTGCAAGCCAAGGGCGCGAGTGGCCTCACGACATAAGCCGAACTGGGGGATGAGGTCCGTCGGGGGCGCGGCCCGGTTGGCCTTGTAGGCCGGGTACAGGTCCGTGCGGAACGATCCGCCGGGCGGGTCGAAGACGACCGCGATATGGGCCGGCTCTCGGTCGCGCAGGAGGTTCATCAAGAGACGCATGAAGCCGTAGACCGCGTTGGTCGGCGTCCCGTCGACTGCGGTCATGGGCGCCCGAATGCCGTGGTACGCGCGGAAGATGAAGCCGGATCCATCGATGAGATAGAGGGTGTCGCTCGAGGACATGGCTTTTAGGGCTCTCGTTTGGAAGTTGAGGGGTCCGGGGGAGGATGGTCACCCTCCGTGAGGACGAGCGGCGCACACTTCGGCCCCTGGTCGCGCAGCAACGTGAACGTCGTGTCGAAGCGAACGTACGTGAAGTGCCTGAGCCAGTCGCCCAAAACATAGAGCTCGCCGTGACGGCCGCCGTGCTGAGCGGAGAACCAGGCGGGCCGGTGGTAGTGCCCGATGATGACCACCTCGTCGCCGCACCGCATCCGCGCGGGCAGGTACGTCGATTTCAGACCTGGCGGCAGGCCCTCGTAGCCCTTCAGGGCGTTGGTGGACGCTCCGTACCGACGGGCCAGGCTCCAGGCGAGGTCGGGGTGGATCAGGCGGGCCATCGCTCGGACGGTCTGGGCGTGCACCGTTCGATTCAGGAGGCGTCGGAGTCGGCTGCGGGGATCGATGACATCGCCGTGCTCGACCCAAGTCTGTCGGCCACCCAAGTTGAGCCGCAGCGGGCCTTCGTGAACGGTGATCCCGAGCTGCTCGCGCAAAAACGAGCCGGGGTCCGGGTCGTGATTGCCCGAGAAAACCACCACCTCCGTGCCCGACTCCACGAGCGCGGCGAGGGCTTTCAAGGCCTGGAAGTGCTGGCTGTAGATGGCGCTCTTGTACCCGAGCCAGAAGTCAAAGACGTCCCCGACGAGGTAGACCACCGCGGCCTCGCCCCGGCGGGCTTCGAGGAAGGCGAAGACGCGACGCGCGCTCTCGGCCTTGGGACAGGCGAGGTGCAGATCGCTGAGAAAGTAAATTGGCTTGACCATTGTCATGTCGACAGCCCGACGCGGGGGCAGACGTCAAACAGCGCGCAGCGGTCGCAGGCCGGCCTTCTCGCGTCGCAGACCTCGCGGCCGTGCAGGATGAGCTGGTGGGAGCGCCGAGCCCAGAGCGCCACCGCGAAGGTGGACATCAGGTCGCGCTCGATGCGCTCGGCTTTGGTCTCGGTGGTGAGCCCCAGACGCTGCGCGAGGCGGCTGATGTGGGTGTCAACGACGAACCCCTCGTTGCGATTCCAGATGTTCTGGAGCACGACGTTTGCGGTCTTGCGGGCGACCCCGGGCAAGGCGATCAGCGCGTCCATGCGGTCGGGGACGAGGCCCGCGTGAGACTCCACGAGCTGCGACGCCATGCCGATGAGAGCCGCCGCTTTGTTGTTGAACAAGCCGACCGATCTTATAAAGACGATGAGCTCCGCGGGCACGGCGCGGGACAGGGCCGTTGGATCGGGATAACGCGAGAAGAGCGCGGGCGTGACGAGGTTGACCCGAACGTCGGTGGACTGCGCCGACAGGATGGTCGCCACGAGCAGCTCGTAGGCGTCTTTGTGGTCAAGGGCGCACTGCGGGTTGGGGTAGAGGCGATCAAGGCCCGTCGAAAGCGCCTCGAGGTTCACTCTCCGTCGTCCTTGCGGCCAGTGAGCTTGGCCAACTCTCCGCGGCCCGCGCTGCAGGTGCCGCCGAGCTCGATGTTCCGTCTGAAGGCGGCGCGGGCGGCGTCGAGCACCATCTGCCCCCGCCGCTCGATCTCCGACAGCCCCTCGTCCTGCCCAAGCTGCCGTCGGAGGCTGACCTGGAACGTGAGCGCGCCCTGAAGGGCCGCCTGGGCGCGTCCAAGCTCGAGGTGGTCCTGCTCGTCGCCCTGACTCGTGCGGGTCCGCCGTTCGAGCAACGCGATGTGGGCCTCGTGACGCCGGACATCTTCAAGAACGAGGGTCAAGGCGAGGTCCTTTTCGCCTTGCGCCGCGTGCATCTTGGCGAGTTGAAGGTGCCGTGCCGGGGTGCTTCCGGCGACGTGGTTTGCGCGAACGTAGAGCGCGATCGACCGCTCGCTCTGGCCATGGCGTCGCAGGAACCCGGCCCACTGGCGGTAGTAGTCGTAGGGCGCGGAGATGAGCTGAAGCGTGCCGAAGATCAACACGCCTACGAGGGCGAAGATGGCCGCTCGAGCATGAGCGAAGGGGCTGATCGCCGCCGTCGGCATAAGCGCGATGAAGGTGACGGCCCCGAGCGCGACGGAGAGGTGCACCGCGCCTTCGAGCGGCAGGAGGTGACCGACGACCGCGGCGATCGCGGCGGCGATGCCCGCGATGGAGGCCGCGGTCATGAGGTCGACAGGTCGAGCGACCCAGAGGCCGGCAAGGCCACGCACCCGCGGCGAGATGTTTTGAACCGCACGGCTGAAGCCCTCGAAGACCCAGTCGATGAACCGGTCGGGTGCGAGCAGGATCACGTCGAGCGCGACCATGTAGTAGGAGAAGAGCTCGATGTCGAAGTCGAGCAGCTCGACCCCGATGTGGAAGAACGGGACGATGAAGAGGCCAACGGTGAAGAGGCGGCGGGTGAAGAAGACGAGCCCGCCAAAGTACTCCCCGATCATCACGGCCCAGGCGCTGAACGTGATCCCGGCTTCGAGGGAGCCGTCCAAGCGTCGCGCTAAGGCGGTGAGCCGCTCCCTCGCCTCGCAAGAGAGCAGCGTCTGGAGGGTCGTGCCGTCGAGCCAGGTCTCCGTGGTCTTGGTGACCGCCGACCACGCATACATGAGGCCCAACTGCACATAGACGAGGCGCATGGCCCAGCTCGCGACCCGAGGTTGAGGCGGGTTGGTTGAATCAGGCCCCCGCAGCGTGAAGAGGTGCGCGGGAACGCAGGCGAAGAGCAGGAGCAGCAGCGTGACGAGGTAGTGGTGCTGATAGCTGTCCGACTGGCTCCAGAGGTAGACGCCCCCATAGATAGCCGCGAGCAGCGCGAGGGCTGGCTGCGTGACCGCGCCTAGAGCGATGGCAAACGAGAGCAGTCCTCCCGAGACGTACAGGGCACCGACGACCTCGGGGCTCGGCAGCGGCAGATAGGCGTCGAGGAAGGGGAGCTGCGAGACGTTGAAGTCCAGCGCCCCAAAACGCGGCGCGTGGGGCAAGAACACCCAGAGGAAGTCGATGCCCAAGAGGGTGAAGAAGGCGAAGCGCAGGAGGACCATCCGCCGCCTTGAGACCTCGAAGTCGTCGAAGAAGCGCCCTACCGGCTTGACGCAGCCGGAGGGTCGACTCACCGCCTCGCTGCCGCCGGTGTGGGGCGCTTGCGGCCGGTCAGTCACAGAGGTTCTCCTCGACGGCGATCGGCCGCACCATGCACAGCGCCTCTCGGCAGGCTGCGGCCGTCTGCTCGCCACAGGCTGCGCGGAAACAGTCGGCCGCGCTCTTTCCCGCGCACCGTCGGTCCGTTCCGAAGAGGTCGGGCACCCCGTCGGCGTTGGCGTCCGTCGTGGTGCCGCGGCAGATCGTCTGCCCCAAGGTCTCTGGATTTTGGCAGGTCACGTCCACGTGCAGGACCGGCTGACCGCCTCCGGCGCTGCGCTCCGAACACCACTTTCGCGCGAACCCGTCGATGACGCTTCGGCGCGCTCGATTGAGCAGGCTCGTCCAGACCTCGTGGATCTCCGCCGAGGCCCGCACAGGGGTCGCGCCGCCATCGCTCGCGTCGGTGAAGCGAGTCTGGCAGGCCACGACACGCACGTTCGAGAACATTCGCCACGCGAATCGCTCGTCGAAGCGGTCTTCGCCGGCGTAGTACCGCAGGGGCAGCAGGACTTGGACAGCCAGGAACGCGGCGATGAACGCGTAACGCATCGGGCGCGACGTAACACTCCAAGCATAGGCGTGCAAGGCTGGGCCGTCGCCGCGGCAAACGCGACTCTCACAGACGCGCCGCGGCAAACGCGACTCTCACAGACGCGCCGCGGCAAACGCGATCTTCACAAACTCGCCGCGGCAAACGCGATCTTCACAAACTCGCCGCGGCAAACGCGATCTTCACAAACTCGCCGCGGCAAACGCGATCTTCACAAACTCGCCGCGGCAAACGCGTCGAGGTGGCGGTAGACCGTCGTGGGGCTGAGACCCAAAGTGCGCGCCGCCGCCCGAATGTTGCCGCCGCTGCGGCTCACGGCGTCCCGAACGCTCTGTCGAACAAGCAGGCGCACGGGGTCCAAGGGCTTCGCGGCGGCCGTCTTCTCTCGAGGCAGCGGCCATTGGGGGGCCAGGACAGGCACTGAGGTGCTCGGCTCAAAGTGGTGGGGGAGGAGCAGGACCGCCGGGCCGGCGTTGCCCCGTATTCTCCGCTCGACCTCGCCGCCCGCCCGGCGAAAGGCCCCCTCGAGCAAGGCCGCGGCTTGGGCTCGCAACAGCAGATTTCGTAGCTCCCGCACGTTGCCGGGGAACGAGAGACGCCGAAGGTGGTCCACGGCCTCGGGGCTTACCTCCACGCCGGTCCCTTTCAAGAACCCGCGGATCAGGACAGGGAGGTCGTCGAGCCGGACGCGAAGAGGGGGGACCTCGAGGAGCAAAGACGAGAGTCGGTGATAGAGGTCCCACCGGAAGCGGCCATGCTGGCACTCATGGGGCAGATCCCGGTGGGTCGCCGCGATCAGGCGAAGGTCCACCCGATGAACGACATCGCTGCCGACCGCTCGAACCTCGCCGGACTCGAGCACGCGAAGCAGCGCGGACTGGGCCTCACTCGGTAGCTCGCCGATTTCGTCGAGGAACAGCGTGCCGCGATGAGCGCGTTTCAGGAGCCCCTCCCTTTGCCTCGCGCCGGTGAACGCCCCCGACTCCGTCCCGAAGAGCTCCGAGGTGAGCAGCGAAGAGGCGAGGGCGGCGCAGTTCAGGACGACATAGGGGCGATCTCGACGGGACGACGCCTCGTGCAGCGCCAAGGCCGTCAGTTCTTTGCCGCTCCCGGTCTCGCCGGAGATGAGCACCGGTCCATCGAGGCTTCCGATGACCTCAATCTGCGCCTGAAGTCTCTGCATGGCGGGGCTGATGCCCAGGAGTCGTTTGCGTGCGTTGATTGTGTCGGGCATGTCTGGCCTCGCGATTTCGTTGTGCACTCTTCCTTCGGACAGCGCGGACTCGTGTCGCGCAAACGCCCGCTTTTTTTTCAGATTGGTGCGCGGGAACCATCGGGGCGACGATGAGCAGATGCTCCTAGACCGCGACGATTTGGGTGCCCTGGGGCTGCGGCTCGCGGGCTCGGCCTCAGGCAGCCGCGTCAACGGCCCCGGCTCGAGGTTCGTCGTCTGGGTTCAAGGCTGCACCCTCGGCTGCAAGGCGTGCTTCAACCCCCAGACCCACGCCCCGAACGCAGACGTCACGCCCACCGACGAGCTCGCGCGCAGAGTCCTCGCTCACCGCGCGGAGTCGTCAAGCGGCTTGACGCTCTCGGGGGGGGAACCCTTCGAGCAAGCGGTCGCGCTTGAGAGGCTCGTCGTAGACCTGCGCCGCGACTGGCCGACGCTCAACGTGCTCGTCTTCTCCGGGTATACGCTCGAGGAGCTCCGTGGCCCAAGGGCGCCCCGAGGCGCGACCGAGTTGCTCGCGGTCATCGACCTCCTCGTCGACGGCCGTTACGTCGCCGCCGACGCCTCGGCCCGCCCTCTCCGCGCCTCTCGGAATCAGCGACTCTGGGTCCTCGGTCGGCCGGTCCATGAGCCGCTGCCCGCGCCGCTGGAGGTCGAGGTTCAGATTGGTCCTTCGGGAGCAATCCTCGTCAGCGGGTTCCCCGACGCCCGGCTGCGACGCGCCCTCGGCGAACTGGCACGATAACCAGAGCGGCCTATTGTCGGCCGCGCTTATCCGGCGAGTTAGTTGCAGGCGTTCCGTGGCCCGAGCGTGTTCCCGCCGAGCTCGACGGACAGCCCGAGCACGACCTCCGAGCCGTCGCAGCTCTGCTTGACGCCGTACTCTCCGTTCTCGGAGTAGGTGCCGGAGACGACCTCGGCGTGGGAGCGACCGAAGAGAAAGAGGCCGCTTCCGGGGTTCCCGTTGAGCTCGTCGGCGCGAAGGTGGGCTCGGGCGTCGGCGATCAGGCTGATCCCATGGGCGGATTGATCATCGAGGGCCGGACGCTGCGCGGTCGCGGTGTTTCCATCGAAGTCCGCGACCGCGTCAACGAGCAGGAACCCGGCGCCCCTGTTGGCCCAAGCCGTATTGCCGGTGAAGGTGACGGCCTCGCGGCTGGAAACGACGACGACGCCGGGGTCGCCGTTCTCCTCGAACCTGCAGCCGCTGACGGTGGCTCGGGCCTCCTCGATGAGCAGGCCGGCGCCCTCGTTACGCGCGCTCTCCACGCCCTCGATCGTCGCGTAGGCCCGATACAGGTGGATGCCCTCGGCGTAGTCCCCCCCGGCCGCGCGGGTGCCGGAGATCCTGAGGTCCTTCAAAAAGATGGGGCCGGTAGAGTCTCCGAATACGCCGATGCCCGTCACCCCGTTGTCGACCACGTCTCCGCCCAGAAGCGTCAGCGGCCCGCGGTTATCGGTGATCTGGACCGCGACGTTCCCGGCCCTGCGCACGTCGATCGCGCGCAGCTCACCCTCGGCCCGCAGGAGGCTGACCGCCCGGCCCGTCGAGTCGAGGACGGAGACTCGCTCCGCGTCGAGGGTTGCGTCGGTGACGAAGAGGCCCTCCCGACCCGCGTGGGTGATGGACACATCGCGGAGCGTTGCGCTCGCGTCGAGGACGGTCACGGCGACGCCGCGCGCGCCCTCGACCCGAACGTTGGAGAGCGTGGCCACCGCCTCGCTGAGGACGCTGATGCCATCGAAGGCGCCGGGGGGCACGTGGACGTTGTTCAGCGTGACCTTGGCCCCAAAGACGAGGCGCACGCTCCGATCTGCGGCCTCCCGGACCACGAGGTCGTCGCCGCTGACCTCGCCCCCTTCGACCTCGAATCCGTGACCCCGCAGCCCATCCGCTTCGGGCGCGACCCCCTCGATGATGATGCGCGACACGGTCGCCTGGGCGTCAATGAAACGAAGTCCACCGCCGGTTGCCCGTCGAATCGTCAAGCGTGAGAGGACCGCGGGGCCGGTCTGCACGCGCACACCCTCGGCGGTCGAGTCGGTCACGGTCACCTGATCGACGGTCGTATCAGGACCATCGACGAGCAGGCCCGGCGCCCCGCCCACGATCGTAAGGTTTCGGACCGAGCTGCCCGCGCCCGTCAGCCGCAGCGGCCCGCTCAAGCGCGTGCTCTCGGCCCCGGAGCCTTGCACCTCAAGCCCAGCCGGGACTGCCGCGCCGCTCTTCTCATGGTCACCCGCCGCGAGGAGAACGATGTCGCCGGAACGCGCGACGCGGAAGGCCTCGACGAGGGTCGGGTATGGTCGGTCACGGCTGCCATCGGCGTCGCGTGCAGTCGCCGCGGCGTCGACGTGCCAGAGGCGCTGGAGTACCTCGTCCACCGGCGCGGGTGGGGGACCGTCGGATGGCGGCAAGGCGTCGGCGCGGGCATCGTTTTGATCGCTCAGCGGCCCCACCGACGGCGCGGCTGCGGGATCCCCCCCGCAGCCCGTGACGAGGGCGAAGACTAGAGCGAGCGCCGGCGGCGAAGTCGGGCGGCAGCGAGGCATGAGATCCCCAAGGCCAGAACAGGCCACGACGGGCGAATCCCCGGCGTAGACGTCGCACATCCACAGCCGTCGTCAATCGCGCCGTTGGGCCGCTTTTGGATGGTCAGCCCTGCGCCGAGACGACTCTCGACGGCGTTGTCCCGCGCCACGACATCATAGGTGCCTGCCGCCAACGGGGTGGTGAGCTGAGCCGTCGCCCGGGCCTCCGAGACGATCAACGTGCCCTGCAAGAGCACGCTGCCGACCAGGAACTCAGTCGAGGCCGTGAACGCATGGCCGAAGAGGGTCAGGACCGGAGCCTCGCCTTCGATGATCCGCCGCGGGCTGAGGTCGCTCAGGACGAGGACCACAGGGCCCGTCTCACCCTCGATGACCGTGAACGCGCTCGGCAGGATCGCCTCCTGCCCGTCGGCCCGCGAGACGCTGACGTTGTACTCGCCGAGGTCGAGCCCCGCGGGCACGATCGCCGTGATGGTCGACGTGGCTTTGACTTCGACCTCCAAGGCCCGCGTATCCCCGATGAAGACCTCGACCTCGCCGGGGAAGGGGAAGCCCTCGCCGTTAATAACGACCTCGGTGTTGCGGTGCCGAGGTCCCCGACCAGGGACGATGCGCTCGACCGACAAGGGCCCAAGCGGCGGGGTCACGACGGGCGGTCGGGCGTCTGCTTCCGGGTGATCAAGCGCGGCGTCGGCCGGCTCCTCGCCGTCGTCTGGGCCGATCTCTTTGGGTCCCGCGCCGTCAGGCAGCTCCATGTCGCGGGGTGGGGCGGGCGGCCGACCGCGATCGCGATCAGGCGGTGGCTCGACGATGCCCGCGTCGGGCAGGACGGCGACGGAGTTGGGACAGTCCTCGCCGTCGGGCGCGATGACCGTGCGCACGATCCAGTCGCCCGGCGGCCGGGGGTAGAGCCCCTCCTCAGGCAGCCCCTCGGTCAACGTCGTCGTGTAGGTCCCATTGCGGTTAAATACGTGAATCCAGTTGTGTCCCGGCAAGATCCCGTCGGCGTCCGAGGCGATGGTCGGCGGGGCGTTGAAGCCCGGCGCGTGCGTGAGCCGGACATAGAGGCGGCGCATATCGGTGAGGATGAACTCGTCGCGAAGGTCAATCTCGCTGAACTCAACGCGGCTGCCGAACACCTGGTAGACATCCAGGTCCGAAAACCAGATGAGCTCGTCAATCTGACCGTTGACATCGGCGCTGGCGATGCGGACCTCAAACAAGCTGAAGTCGTTGGGGCCGACCCAAAGGACGACGGAGCAGATCTGGTAGTTCGGCACCTCGTCGGGCACATCGAACACCGAGGAGAACCACTCCTCGCCCTGAAGCCGCGGATAGAACGCGATCTCCATACCCGCGGCCGCGCTGTCGTTCTGGAGCACGAGCGGCTCGGCAGACGCGCTGAGCGGCGAGACGAGGAGCGCGAGCGCGGTGAAAAGGCCAAAGCGAAGCATAAACGGACCATCGCACACGGCGACGGCACGAGGCCAGTAGGCGCGGCTTGTCACCAGTGCGAGCCCCCCGGTATCTTGCCCGCCGCGCGTGACCGGGCTGACCGGACCCATGCTCGCCTCACAGCCCGTAGGGAGACCGATGGCAAGCTCGATCCGCGAATCGCTGACCTTTGACGACGTGCTGCTTGTGCCCGCGTACTCGGAGGTCCTGCCCCATGAGGTCGACCTTCGGACCCGCCTGACACGGCAGCTCACGCTCAACATCCCCCTCGTGAGCTCCGCGATGGACACAGTGACCGAGGCCGAACTCGCGATCGTCATGGCGCGAGCGGGCGGGCTCGGTTTCATTCACAAGAACATGACCGTCGACGCGCAGGCCCGGGAGGTCGTGCGCGTCAAGAGGGCCGAGAGCGGCATGATCCTCGATCCGGTCACGGTGGATCCTGATCAGTCGCTCCGGGAGGCCGTGGAGCTCATGCAGGCCCACCGGATCACCGGGCTGCCCGTGTCGAGGGAGGGTCGGGCCGTGGGCATCCTTACGCACCGCGACCTCCGCTTCGAGCGGCACCTCGACCGCCCGGTTCGAGACGCGATGACCACGAAGCTCGTCACGGTGCGACCCGGCACCGACCTCGAGGCCTGCAAGGCGCTGCTCCACGAGCACCGCATCGAGAAGCTGCTCGTCACCACCGAGGACGGCGCGCTCGAGGGTCTTATTACGATCAAGGACATCGAGAAGGCGCTCACGAACCCCAGCGCGTCGAAGGACCCTCAGGGTCGACTTCGGGTGGGGGCCGCGGTGGGTGTCGGCGCGGACACCGAGGCACGGCTTGACGCGCTCTTGCGAGCCGGCGTGGACGTCATCTGCGTGGACACAGCGCACGGCCACAGTCGGCGCGTGATCGACACCGTCGCCGCCCTGAAACGGCAACATCCCGGACTGCCGATCATCGCGGGCAACGTGGCCACGGCCGCGGCGACCAAGGCTCTCGTCGACGCCGGGGCCGACGCGGTCAAGGTCGGGATCGGCCCGGGCTCCATTTGCACGACGCGGATCGTGGCCGGCGTCGGAGTGCCCCAGGTCACCGCGGTGATGGACTGCGCTCAGGCGGTCCTCGGCAGCGACGTGCCCATCATCGCCGACGGTGGCATCAAGTTCAGCGGCGACGTCGTCAAGGCGCTCGCCGCGGGCGCGCACGTCGTGATGGTCGGCAGCCTCTTTGCGGGGACGGCCGAGGCTCCAGGTCAGCTCGTGCTCTATCAGGGTCGCTCGTACAAGGCGTATCGGGGCATGGGCTCCATGAGCGCCATGCGCAAAGGCAGCGGCGATCGGTACGCCCAGGAAGGGGTCGAGTCGCGGAAGCTCGTCCCCGAGGGCATCGAAGGCCGCGTCCCGTTCCGCGGACCCCTCGCCGACACGCTCTATCAGCTCGTGGGCGGGCTTCGGGCCGGCATGGGATATACGGGCGCGGCGAACATCGAGGAGCTGCGGACCCGCAGCGAGTTCATTCGCATCACGAGCGCCGGCCTTCGGGAGTCCCACGTTCACGACGTCGTCGTGACCGAAGAGGCCCCCAACTACCGCGTCGACTGAAGTGAGAGGCACCACCATGGCTCCGACCCAAGATTTAGTCCTGATTCTTGACTATGGCAGTCAGTTCACCCAGCTCATCGCCCGGCGGGTGCGCGAGGCCAAGGTCTACTGCGAGATCGTCCCGTTCGACGCCAACATCGACGATCTCGTCGCGCGGCGACCGGCCGGGATCATCCTGAGCGGCGGCCCGGCGAGCGTCACGGAGCAAGGCGCGCCGAACCTGCCGACCGCCCTCCTGGAGCTGGGCGTGCCCATCCTCGGGATCTGCTACGGCCTCCAGGTCCTGACCCAGACGCTCGGGGGCACGGTCTCCGCGTCGACGCGCCGCGAGTATGGGCGGGCGTTCATGACCTTTGACCCCGACGAGGTCCTCTTCAAGGGGCTGCCTGAAAACCGGACACAAGTCTGGATGTCCCACGGCGATCACGTCTCCACGCCGGCCAAGGGCTTCCGCGTGATCGCCCGCAGCGAAGATGGGATCGTGGCCGCTGTCGCCGACGACCGCCGCCGATTTTTTGGGGTCCAGTTTCATCCCGAGGTCGTGCATACGCCCACCGGCCAGACGATGATCTCGAACTTCCTCTTTCGGATCGTGGGCCTCTCGCCGACCTGGACCGCGGGCCGATTTGTCGAGGAGTCCATCGAGCGGATTCGTCGCCAGGTCGGGGACGCCCGGGTGGTCTGCGGGCTCTCGGGGGGCGTGGACTCCGCCGTCGCGGCCATGCTCATCAAGGCTGCGATCGGCGACCGACTGACGTGTGTCTTCGTCGACAACGGTTTGCTGCGGGCGAATGAGGCCGAGGACGTCGTCGCGATCTTCAAGGATGGATTTCACTTTGATCTCCGCCACGTCGACGCGGCCGACCTCTTCTTGCGAGAGCTTGAGGGCGTGACCGATCCCGAGACCAAGCGAAAGATCATCGGCCGAGTGTTCGTCGAGGTCTTTGAGCGTGAAGCGCTGACGTTGACCGACGCGCGGTTCCTCGCCCAGGGCACGCTCTACCCCGACGTGATCGAGTCCGTGAGCGTGCGGGGGCCCGCGGCAGTCATCAAGAGCCACCACAACGTGGGCGGGCTGCCAGAGCGCATGAACCTCAAGATCTGCGAGCCGCTTCGTGAACTCTTCAAAGACGAGGTTCGCGCGGCGGGTCTCGAGCTCGGGCTGCCGGAGTCCCTGCTCTGGCGACATCCGTTCCCTGGCCCGGGCCTGGCGATTCGAATCATCGGTGAGGTCACAGACGAGCGCCTGCGGATCTTGCGAGAGGCCGATCGAATCGTGCGTGAGGAGCTTCGGACCTCGGGGCTGGAGCGGGAGATCTGGCAGGCCTTCGCGGTCCTTCTCCCGGTCAAGACCGTCGGCGTGATGGGGGATGACCGGACGTACGAGTCGGTGCTCGCCGTGCGCGCGGTGACGAGCGTGGATGGGATGACCGCCGACTGGTACCCCATGCCCTACGACGTCCTCGGACGCATCTCGACGCGGGTCATCAACGAGGTCCGCGGGATCAACCGCGTCGTCTACGACGTCTCGAGCAAGCCACCCGCGACGATCGAGTGGGAGTGATTCCGCGCTGGCCTCTTGGCGTCCTGGTCCTTTGCCTATGCGTGAGCGGTCCGACCCACGTGAGCGCCGAGGTCGAACGACGGGTTGGCCCGGGGCTCGTGAACTTCACGACCGGCATCGTCAGCGTGGTGGGCGTCGCCACCCCCCGGATCCTCTCGCCGACCGGCTTCGTCCTGCGCGGAGCTCCGGAGGCCATGGCGCAGGCGCACGCTAAGGCCCAGATCGTTGAGGTGCTCACGGGGCTGTTTGCCGAGGTCGAGGTTGGTCCGGCGACCCTGCCCGCGGAGGTCGAAGCACCGCTCGCCTTTGGGTCCCCGCTCTGGCTCTCCGACGGCACCCTGCACCTGCCGGCCAGCCTCGCCCTCCGACCGCCGGTCGCCGCTAAAGGCGAGACCTGGATCATCGAGCTCGACAAACCGATTGAGCCTCGGCTCCGTATCCGGCTCGTCCTGGAAGGCGCGCGGCCTTTGGAGCGGGTCGAGGCGGGCGAGTGGGCCGGCTGGAAAGGCGATCGGGTCGGTTCGGCGGGGCTCATCTTCGTCTCCTCCAAGTCGGACCTCGCGCCCTATCTTCAGCGCCCGCACGTTCGCCTGATTGGGCACGTCGGCGAGGGTTCGACAGGCGTCTCCGTGTCCGGCCTGACCGACCGCAGCGTCGAGCCGAGGGTGACTCAAATCGTCGTTGTGAGCCCATGAAGTCTCTCGCGTTGGCCCTCACCACCTCCACCCTCCTCGCGCTCGCGTGCGGCGGCGGCGTCGTGACCCGCACAGACGCCCCGCCACCGCTGCCGCACGGCGTCTTTGCTGTGCCCCTGACCTGCGAACCCAAAGGCGTGGAGGTCTTCGTGGACGACGCCTTCGCGGGGCTCTGCGAGGCCTATCACGCGGGTCTGCTCCCGCTGACGGTCGGCCCACATCGACTCGAGTTTCGGAGGCTCGGGCACTACGCCGAGTACCGGATGATCGACGTGGGCGACGTCGGCGAGCCGAACCAATTCAAGCCCATCCGACTTCTGCCGATCCCGGCGGAGTGAGACCTTGTTCAGCGTGCCTTTTAGCGATCGTTTAGATACAGTCAACAAGACGCTGGAACTGACAGGGGACTGAGACTGGAGCATCTGAAAATGGCTTTAGAAAGAGGGATTGAAGCGCGGGACCTTATGAGTCTTGCTCCTGTCGCTTGGCGTGGCCTGTTTCTGAATGGCACTCTAGCGCTCACCTTGGTCTTTTGGGGAGGCGAGGCGCGCGCGCACGAAGAGGAGGGGTTGACCCTCGGTGAAGCGGCGGCGGCCTTCGGTGGGGGTCTCTTGGGGTCGGGGCTCGCTTTGGGGTCCGGGGTTGCCTTGGCGACCGGGCTCGATGAGTTCGGTCCGATGCTCGGGGCCGTTATGCTCTCTCCGGCGGCGGGCGGCTTGGGGGTCTGGCTTGTCGGCGACCACTTCGGGCACGACGGCAGCCTCCTGGCGAGCATTCTCGGCAACTACATCGGTGCGCGGGCCCTGCCCCTGGCCTTCGCCTGCCTGG
>SHZC01000186.1 GCA_009692505.1 Myxococcales bacterium | reverse complement strand
AGGGTGCCCGATCGAGCCTGAAGGCGAAGCTGCGCGGCGCGGTTTTCATCACCGAGGAACCACTCATGCAACTCCGCCGCGAGGTACACGATCGACGCGGCGATCTCGGGCGGGTACAGCCGCGCCAGACGCTCGAGCCCCACGGCGAGCGCGGCGTACCGGCCCTCCATGGCCGCGCGCTCGACGAGCACGAAGGCGGCGAGCGGCACTTGGTCGGCAACCTCTTCCAGGAGCTCGCGGGCGCGGTCGAGCTCCTGCTCGCGGGCGTGGTCGCGCTTGAGCTCGCGGGCGTGGTCGGCTTCGTCGTTCTGGCTGACGCCGGGCGCGGGAGTGTCCAGGATGTGAACCCCGAGGAGCGTGCGGGTCTCGGCGTCGGGTGTGAGTCTCAGGCGGGCCTCGAGGGCGAGGCGATAGGCGCTTGGGGACTCGAAGAGCGGCTTCAGGAGCTCGAGCAGCGCGCGGATCTCAAAGCGCTCTCCGGCTGGCAAAGCTGGGCTCACCGACAGGGTCATCAGGAGGTCGGCCGCGTGTTGCGCCCGAACGGTGTCCCGCCACCGAAACACGAAGAGCAGCAGGAAGGTCGAGAGGAGCTCCGCCGCGTCACACACGTCCGCCTGTGGGCGCAAGCTCGGGAGGAACGGCCCGACGCGCTCGAAGAGATCCACCGCCAACGCCGCGTCGTCGGTCAGCACCGCCGCATCACGCAGCGAGAGGTACGCGGTCAGCTCTGAGGGATCGGCCTCCAACGCGGCTTGATAGAAGCGTTGCGCCGCCTCATTGTAGCCGAGCTCGGTGGCCTCAATCTCGCCGCACTCTAGGAGCAATGCCGCCGAGTCCATCGGTGAGAGCGCGACGTCGGCACTGACCGCCCGGCGCTCAAGGAGATCCCGGAGCTGGCGCCACGCCGCTTCGTCCGGCCGCCGCTTCACGGACGTGGGCACGGGCTGCGTCTCACTCGGTTCGCCGATGAGCGTCATGGCATCAGACCGACGAGGACAAAGCCGAGGACGAGCAGACCCACGAGGACAAAGCCGAGGGCCAACCGACCGGCGAGCGCCCGAGGGGGGGCGGGCGGCGCGGCTTGCATTGAGAAGGTCTGCGGCGGCGGCGTTTCGAAATACTCCGGAGGTGAGAAGTCCGGCACGGTCTGAGGGGCGGGGGGCTCGCGATACAAAAGGGTGCGCCGCGCGGCTGTGAGCTGCTCAATCTCCGGACCGAACAAGGCCCGCAAGAAACCGCTGAAGTCCGCCGCCGAGGGCGCGTGACCGTGGCTGACGAGGTAAGCCGTCAGCGACTCGAGCATGGCCCGGCTCGTGGCGTGCCGCTCAGAGGCCTCTCGCGCCATGGAGCGAGAGACGATCTCGTCAAGTGTGTTGTCGATAGCCGCATTGTGGGTCGAGGGCTTCGGGGCTTGGGCACGCCGGACGCGCTCCATCGTCGCGAAGTCCCCCTCGTCGTGAAAGACGTGGACCCCGGTGAGCATCTCGTAGAGGACCGTCCCGACCGCGAAGATGTCGCTGCGGGCATCGACCGGCAAGCCGCGGATCTGCTCGGGGCTCATGTAGCTGAGCTTGCCCTTGATGGAACCGATTTGGCTGCGGACCTCGATCGTGGTCTGGGCGATCCCGAAGTCGATGAGCTTCACGTGCCCATCGAAGGTGATCATCACGTTTCCGGGGCTCACATCGCGATTGACGATGTCGAGCGGTCGGCCGAACTCATCGGAGAGCTCATGGGCGTACGCGAGCCCGGCGCAGAGGTCGCGCGCGAGGGCCACGGCCAAGGGCAGCGGCATGGTCTCCCCTTGTCCCCGCAGCTTGCGAAGGACCGTGGAGAGGTCATGCCCGAAGAGGTACTCCATGGCGATAAACAGCGTGTGGCCCTCTTGGCCGGACTCCACGGTTCGCACGATGTTGGGGTGCTGAAGTCGAAGGCCAACCTTGCCTTCAGTGGCGAACATCTCGCGGTAGACCCGGTCCCGGCTGAACTCGGGGAGGAGCGTCTTGAGGGCCAGGAGCGACGTCGGCGCCGGCTCGGCGACGGTCGCGAGGTAGACACAGGCCATGCCGCCCTTCTTCAGCGGCTCAAGGATCTGATAAGCGCCCACCCGGCCCGACGAGCGTTCCTTGACTGCGGTCGGGGCGGTCGGGGCGGCAGGCACCCTGCGAGTACACACGCCCCCCCTGAGGGGGTCAAGATGGCGAGCGGCGGAGACGTGGGAGAGTTCTGGCCATTGTCACCCGGGTGGGGCTACGGTCGCCGCCGATGCGAACGCCCGCCGCCATCGCTTCGTTGACGTTCTCCCTTCTCGCGGCGGCCCCGCTGGCCCGCGCCCAGATGGAGGAGATCGCCCCGCTCCCGGAGGGCCCAGTACCGTCGGACGGACGGACCTCCCCGAAGGCGGGTGAGAACAAGGACTCACCGGGCGAGTCCAAGGCGAAGGGTCCGGTGATGCTCGAGGAGTTCGCGGTGGACGAGCGCGACGTCGTGCTCGCGGCCGCCCGAACCCGCACGACGATCCAGGAGGCACCGGGGCTCATCACGGTCGTCACGGCCCGGGAGATCGCCGAGCGCGGCCATCGCACCGTCTCGGAGGTGCTCTCGTCGGTGCCGGGCTTCGAGGGTCATCGGCTCGACTCGAATGGGTGGTTCGACGAGGCCGTGGTTCGTGGCCAACCCCGCACCCTGCTCATCCTTGTGAATGGCGTGAACGTGACCGAGCCCCTCCGAAATGGGCTCTCGCTCGACTCTCGGATCCCCATCCAGTCGATCAAACGCATCGAGGTCACCAATGGCCCCGGGGGCGTCTTATGGGGCAGCAACGCCTTGCTCGGCATCGTAAACATCGTCTTGAAAGACGCCGCCGATCTCGACGGCCTCGAGCTGCTCGTCGGTGGTGGCCATGGCTTCGCCAGTCAAGCGGCGGTGAAGGCCGCGGCCGCGTATGGAGGGGTCTTCTTCGATCGCGACCTCGAGGTCTACGGGGCCGTCGGCCTCTACTCTGATCGCGGGGACGAGCTGACGGTCGACAGTCAGAAAGTGCTCGGCGCGCTGCCCGCCCCGGAGGCCGACAGCAAGACGATCGTGTCTCCGAGCGGGGGCATCACGGACTTCAACAGCCGCGACTTCTGGCTCACCTCCACCGGCCAAATCCGGGTCTTCGATCAGCTCACCCTGGACTGGCTTCTCGAGCTCGAGGAGGACCATCGGCAGCTCGCGACCGGGGGGGCGTTGTTGCGCGGTGAGCAGACGGACAGCGTCACCGGGCAGACCCGCGAGGTTGTTCGGGAGACGGAGGGCAACGACGCCCTGCAGATGCTCGGGCTCTCGTTTCGTCGTCGCTTCCTCGACGAGAAGTTTGGGCTATCGCTCAAGGTCTATGGCGTTCGTTTCAGCCTCGACGAGGATCCCTTCTGGGTCTTCCCGCCCCGCGATCTCATCGCCAATAAGCCCGACGACCTCGAGCCGGGCGTGGTCATCTCGCTGAAAGCCGGGCAGATCTATCGCTACGGCCTCAACGTCGACGCCGATCTCGAGCTGCCGGCTGACCACCACCTCATCTTCGGCCTCGAGGGCTACCGCGAAACACTAAGGGACGCCCGCCGCGACGACCGACTTCGAAAGCCCACCCTGTTCCCGGACCTCGCGATGCCCGGCGAAGACCTCTCGAACGCGCCGACTGCAGTCGAAGCCGGCGTCTACCCCCGCGAGGTCGACGGGGCCAAGGAGTGCCCCCCGCCCGGCACTCATCGCGTGCTCGTCCGTGATGAGATCGTCACGGCGACCTTCCGCGCCGACTGCCAGTTCACCGATCAGCTCCTGCTCGACGCCGATCGCACCGTCGGCGCCGCCTATCTCAGCGACGAGCTCAAGCTCTCGTCCGCGCTCGCGCTTCAGGGGGGCGCGCGACTTCAGGTCTCCGATACCTACGACCCGGTTGTCCTCAAGAGCGGCGCGCTCGTCGTCAACCTCTTTGACGATGTCTACCTCAAGCTGAACTACGCCGAAGGGTTCCGACCGCCGGAGCTTCAGGCGACCTCGCTCAACGACCACGCCGTCTCCAACATCGGCTTCAAGGGCAACCCCGATCTCAACGTGGAACGCTCGCGGTCCACCGAGGCCGAGGTCAACGCGCTCCTCTTCAAGGATGCGGGCTTCGTCAAGCGACTTTACGTTCGGGCCGACTATGCCTACATCGTCCTGTCCGAGCTCGTCGCCAACGTCAGCGGCGAGTTTCGGAACTCCGGGCAGCGCGGCATTCACGCGGTCGAGGCGCTCGGTCGGCTGGAGCTCTCCGGGGACCACGAGATCTGGCTCGGTGGGCACTTCAATCGCGCCGAGGACTCGGTGTTGGGCCCGGTGCGAAACTTCCCGAATGTCACCTTCACCGGCGGCCTCAAGGTGCAGGCCATCGCTCATTACCTGGAACTCACGGGCCTGTTCACCTTCATCGGCCCGCAGGAGGACCTCAACCGGGATCCGGCGGCGGGCACCGTGCGCGGGGAGTTCGTGCTCGTCGACGCCTCGGACATCGCCGTGGACCGGATCGACGCCTACGTCCTGCTGCGCGCGGGCATAAGGGCCACTCACCTCTTCGATGACCGGCTCGAGCTGTCCGTCTTCGGCTACAACCTCCTCGATGCGCGCACCAAGGATCCGGACTTCTTCTTCGAGGACCGGGTCCAGAATCGCTCGCAGCCCAAGGGGGGTCTGACGGTCTTTGGCCAAGCCATCGTGAGGTTCTGATGATGATTACGGGTCGGTGGCTCCTCGTGTTTGGCCTCCTCTTTGGCCTGCTCCTGTCCGGCTGCGTGCACGTCTATCGAGGGGCCGTCGTGCAAATGAACCTCGGCTTCTTCGCCTCCAACCTGCCGGGCGAGCACTACGAGCTCTTCGCCAACGTTCATGGGGGCGCGGTCAGCCTCGCGCGTTTCAAGGTGCTCGACGCGGTGGACCACACCTCCGAGGTCTTCGATGGGCAGCCCCGGCAACACTGCGGCGGCGACCCGCTCGTCACGGCCGACGTCCAGCGGGTGCAGCGCTGGGAGGTCGACTACACGGAGGCCGATCAATGCGATCCCGACGAGCGCGTGGGCACCATCGACAAGGTGATCATCGACACGGCGACCCTGACCGGCGGGATTCGTTTCGACACCGTCGTCGAGCTCGCCGACGCGACCTCCTTGTTCATCAGCGTGGAGTCCGACGCCGACGCCACGCCCGCCCCCTCGGAGATTGTCTCGCGGGCGGACCTGGGGGCCGAGTACGACCCCTTCGTCGACCGGCAGCAGGCCTGCCTCAAGACTTACTGCGAGGCCACGCCCGGCCCCAAGCGCCCGATGCCTGATCCCTGTGACCTCTTGGGGAAACGCCCCGGCGCTCGGCGGGGTACGTTGTTGGGATCGTGGGTCAAGGCACCGGCGACCGCCTGCGCGGAGCAGCTTCTGGGCGACGTGGCGGTCGTGCCCTCGGAGGACGAGACCATCCTATGAAGACCACTGAAATCGGCGTGTTCGGCGGCCTGCTCTTCGCGTTGGGTCTTGTGGGGTGCGACTCCTTGGAGTGCGGCCCCGGCACCCACCGAAGGCAAGACGAGTGTGTGCCGAATATCCAGCTCGAGTGTGGTCCGGGGACCTCGCTTCGGGACGGGAGATGTATCGGGCTGGACGCGGCGGCGGCCCGCTTGGATGTGGCCGACGTGCCGGACGCCGCAGCCCTGGTGCCCGACGACGCCGCGACCGACGCCCCGACTGACGCCCCGACCGACAGGCTCGGCGGCGCCCCAACCGACGCCCTAACCGACGCCGGACCCGAGCCGCCGCCGCCGGACATGCCCGCGCCGAGCACCTGCCCAGCGGCGCTCTTGCCAGGACCACCCGCGACCGATTGCGGCGCTCTGCCACCCGGCGAGTCCTTCTGCGTGGCCGGTCGTGCCTTGGACTTCACGACGGGTTGCGCGCTGCCCATGGGGACCGCGCTCATCGTGATTGACCCCACGCTCGCCTTGGCGATGCAGGACATCGACGTCTATACCCGCGGGCAGGGGACCGTCGGCCCGGGGGGAGCCTACGCGATCGTCGGGACGGGCAGCGCGACTCAGCTCGCGCTCGTCATTGATGATGCCGACGATGTGCGGGACCCACACCCCGGACGCGGTGACCTCTCACGCTCCTCCAACGGGGTCTCGGCGACCCCCGCCGCCTTCGGCACCGTCTATGCGATCCCGGCCTTCGCCACGAGCCAGGTCCAGCAGGCCCTTTGGAATACCGCGCTCGGAGAAGGCGAAGGCTTCCTCGAGCAAAATGGGTTCCTGGTGGGGCGAGTCTTGACGAGGACGGACGGGGACCTGGTGCCGCTGAGTGAGGCCCGCGTCTCGACGCTCGGCGCCCAGACCGCGCACACCTGCCCGGCCGACGGACACTGCCTTCGATTCTTCACCGACGACCCGGCGCTCTCGTCTTTGGAGCCGCTAGGTGCTTCGCGGACGACGGCGTCGGGCGCGTTCCTCTTTGTCCGCGGCGGCATGAGCTATTACCGCAACGTCTTCGTCGTCAACGAGCCGGCCGACACCTATCCGTCCATACCCGCCGGGGCCAACTTCGGCAGCGGCTTTCACGCCGTCTTCGTGCCCCGAGCGCCCTAGCCTAAGGCTCCCCGACGTGCAGGTTCGCCGAGCCACCCCGAACGAAGGACAGCAAGGGCAGACCCACCGTTCGGGCCAGCTCGTCGGCGAGCGTGGTCGCGGCACCCACGGTGATGAGCGCGGAAAAACCCGCGATCGCCGCCTTCTGGACCACCTCGAACCCCGCTCGGCTGCTGACGACGAGCACGACGTCGAGGGGCGGGTCTTTGCTGTAGGGGGGGCGGAGCAGGGCGCCGATCACCTTGTCGACCGCGTTATGACGACCGACGTCCTCGCGGGACAGCAGGAGTCGACCCTCCGCGTCGAAGGCGCCCGCCGCGTGGGTGCCACCCGTCAGGTCAAAGAGAGGCTGAGCGAGGCGCAGGGCGTCGGGCAGGGTGCAGGCCAGATCGAGATCCAACGGGAGCGAGGGCCGGCCATCGTGCTCTGAGGGCGTCCGCGAGGGGAGCCGCTGGAAGACCCGATCGATGGTCGCCTTGCCACAGAGGCCGCAACCCGAGGCCGTGTAAAGGTCGCGCTGCGCCCGCTCGAAGCGTGAAGGATCCGCGCTCGCGCCCGCGGCGAGCTTGACCTGCATGACGTTGTTTCCGTTGGTGCGCAGCGCGTCTCCACACGAAGCCAAGGCGGACACATCGTCGAGGCCGTCGATTACGCCCTCCGTCAACAGAAACCCCACGGTCAGATCCTCGTCGTAACCGGGCGTCCGCATGAGCACGGCCAGCGACCGACCGTCAATCCGGATCTCGAGCGGCTCCTCGACGGCCAGCTGATCAGCTCGGCTCTGACCGTCCCGGCGGAGGTTGACCTCCCGGTGATCGAGACTCGGTCGGCTCATGAGTGGCCGGGCCGGGACATCCGCTCCAGCCGCGTCGACAGCTCTGTGACGGCGCCATGTCCCGCGGCTCGGGGCACAGCTCGAACGTAAGCCTCGAGCGCCTCTCGGGCGCGCCCCGCCTGGCCCAAGCGCGCGAGGAGTCGGGCGCGCTCGAAGTGGCCCGCAGGCACGGCTCCGGGGGGCGAGACGGACGCCTCAAAGTGCCGGAGCGCGACGCTCGGCTCCGTGTCTTCAAGGCACTTGCCGAGGGCGAAGTGCGCGGGCCCGTAGTCGCCGCTGAGCTTCAGTGATCGCCGGAGGTGGACGGCGGCCGCGAGGCGATCCCCCTCGGACAACGCGACGGCCCCGAGCTGGTAGTGGGCCTTGGCGTATCCTTTATCCAGGCGGAGCACGGCCTCGAAGGCCAGACGGGCGTCCTTCCACTCACCCCGCTCGTAGTGGCACAGGCCCAGGGTATACGCCGCCCGCAGATCGCGGCTTGACCTCGACAGACATCGCTTCAGGTGTTCGATGGCGACGTCCCGGTGGCCGCGTTCACGCTCGACGACGGCGAGGTTGAACAAGATCCGCGGGTCGTCTGGCGAGCGCGCGAGGGCCTGCCGGTACTCGGCGCAGGCGGCCTCGAGCCGACCAACCTCACGCAGCGCGAACGCGAGCGCGAAGCGGCAGTTCGCGTCCTCCGGCAGGAGCGCCGCGGCGTGGGCGAACCGCACGACGGCCTGCTCACTGAGCCCCTTCTTCTGGGCGGCGCGGCCCGCGTGGTAGTGCAAGAAGGGGTCGAGCGGGAAGTGTCTCAGCCGGTCGTGGGCGAACAAGATCGCCTGTTCGAGGCGACCATCTTCGATATACGCCCTCGTCAACGCCGACGCCCCGGAGGCCCCAAGGCTCGGCTCAAAGAACGCGAGGACCGCGCTCGCCAGACGGAGGAACACCATGAGCGAAGGGTGCCGGAGCCGGTGGGCCGGGCGCAAGGTCGGGCCCAAGGTCGGGCTCGGACTTGGTCAACATCCTTGACGACGTCGACGCGGGAGACGGCTCAGCACGACGAGCACGCCGAGCAGCACGGACGACGTCGTTCGACCCCGCTCGTGCTGCAGCCGCCGCCCGCAGACACGTCGGTTGACCGCTCATGCCGGCTGCCGATGTCCGGCACGTTGTCGACCTCAACGCGGCCTTGGCCCGAACTGAGGAGCTGCGAAATGATCGCCAACACGGGTGACAGCCACCCACCACGGCGTGCCGGCATCGGAGAGCAGATCGATGGAATGTCAGAACTTGGAGTCGTCTCCTGCCGCAACGGCAGTGTGTGGTCAGCGCCGCCGGCCGTGACCGGCGAGTTGATGGGGCGCCGGCCAGGACGAGCGGTAGGGGCGCGGTCCGCCGAGGTCGCCGCTGAGACCCCCCCCGCTGGGGCGGGTCCAGGGGCCCCGCGATTGCCGCACGATGTCAGCGGTGAGGAGCCCGACGGCGATCGGCTCGGGCGCACCTCCTTGCAGCGTGACGCCGAACTCGATGACCCCGAGCTCCGAGCTGCGCTGACCGCCGTCGGCCACGGCGCTGCTCCAGACAGGGGCCACGATCTCGGCCCCGCGCGCCCAGTCGATCCGTGGAATGCCGCCCGTAGGGGTCAAGTACCCGACGTGGCACCACAACTCGGGCCGGGACGCGCTCAGGCGAGCGAAGAGGGAAAGTCGCGTGCCCTGGGGGAAACGACTCAGGTTTTGAAAGAACCGCATGACGCACCTCGCCCGACCGGGCGCCGAACAACGCAGACGACAATTCGTCTGCGCCGGAGGCTGAGAAGCCCCGGTCGGTACGTTGTGTTTGGTGCGTTTGCGTTCAACTCATAGCCCACCACCATGACGGCAGACGGCAGGGGAAGCAAGCATTTTCTTTAACTTTTCCAGGGGCGGCGATTTCCCGCAGGGAGGAACACCCTGTCCGAAGGGGGCCGGAGCGCGCGGTCCGGGTGCAATGCCGGATTTCGGTCAACCTGCTTGACGACGCCCAAGCCCGCACTTGGTCAATGTTTTTGACGACGTCCGCGCCGAAGGCGACTCAGCACGACGTCGTTCGCCCCCCGCCCGTGCTGCAATCACACCCCGTGGTCACATCAGTCGATCGCTCATGCCGACTGACGATGTCCGGCACGTTATCGACCTCGACGCGACCCTGCCCCGAGCTGAGGAGCTGCTCGATGACCGCGGCCCCGGGCTCCTCCCCTT
>SHZC01000185.1 GCA_009692505.1 Myxococcales bacterium | reverse complement strand
CGTCCAGAGCCACGCCCTCACGCTCGGCGAACGCCCGCTGCGTCGGCCCGCTGTGCTTCCATGCCCGAACCGTTGCGACCCAACGGGATCGCCGCTCCTCGTGGAAAACCATCGTCGTCTCCTGTGCGTGTCGTCCGCACCGGAGCGTTGCAGGGGGTTGACGGTGGGGGTAGGGCGTCGTTGGCCGAACGCATACGCTGCTGCGGCTCTTGGTCCGCGACCTGGAGCCCGTTGAGGGGGGGGTCGGCCTCCGGAGCCGCCCCGGTCGGTCAGGTTGGAGGTGTCCAACGGACGATGGGGGGTCGCGGCGTTGGGATGGGCTTGCGGAGTGACCCGAACGTCGTGGCTGACCCGACGCGGGTGCCAACCACCTGTGTTGGCCATGATGTAGGACGGCGCGCTGGAACGCCAGCGGGTCTGGCCTTGGTCTTCGACGCGGCCGCGCTGAAGGTGTCTCGCATGGGGGCGACCAGCCTCCCGCGAACGGTCGCGAGTGAAGCGAACGTCTGGGCGATCGACCGTGGAGACGACCGCTGGCGACTGGACTTCGCGCGCTTTAGACTTCAGCCGATGGAAGAGTGGATCACCAGCGACCCGCCCGTCCTGAACGGAAAGCCCTGCGTGCGCGACACTCGGCTCAGTGTCGATTTCCTGTTGGAGATGTTCGGAAGCGGGGCCACCTACGATGACGTGATCGCGGCCTATCCCGCGATCACCCCCGAAGGGATCCAGGCCGCGCTCGCCTGCGCAGGCCGAGCGACGCGGTGACCGCGTCCGGGTGCGCGTCCGCTCCTCCGCACCCATGGCTTGAACGGAGACGAGCCTCGACTCAGACGCTCAGCCCCGGCTGGACCATCCAGCCCATCTCGAGCGCGCGCTCGACCATCTCCTCGTCGCCGCGATCGATCACGATGGACAAGCCGTCGCAGTTCTCGAGCATCTCGAAGTCGTTCATCGAGTCGCCGATGGCCAGGACCGGGCTTCTTCCGGCGATGTCCAGCAGCGCCTCTCGCTTGCCCTCACCGGCAGGCACGGGCTCGACGACGCGATCACCGAAGCCGTTGCCCTGCGAGGTCAGCTCGATGCCGATGACCCGCTCGGGCGGGATGCCGACGCGACGTGCGAGGGCGCGGACGACGTAGGCGTTCGAGGCGGAGACGATGTAGATGTGGAAGCCGTAGGCGTCGAGCGCGCCGATGAGCTCCTGCATCTCGCGGTAGAAGCGAATGCCGGTGGGCACGACCATGCCCTGGAACGGCGGCCCGCCCTGGATGTCCTCAGAGGCGAGCGGTCGGCCGAGCTCGTACTCGATGACCTCCTCGACGATCTCGTTGACCGAGCGATCGCTCAGGCCACGCAGGAGCCGAACCGCGAAGACATAGGCGGCCTCGGAGCCCTCGTTGGCGCGGAGGGTCTCGTAGGCGCCGAGCAGGCCCGCGCGAAAACGCCGGAACGCGGCCGTGTCCTTGACCTCTGCGTCCGTGCGTCCGGCGATGGCGTTGTACGCGGCCTGGATGGCCTCCCGGCCCATGCGGTCGGGGATGATCTGCCAGAAGCCGCGATCGGCGTGGAACCGTCGACGCGCGACCATGTAGCGCATCATGGCTTCGCCGATGTCGTTGCAGATCAGGGTCTCGTCGCAGTCGAAGGCGGCGATGGGCGGGCGCTGCGGGTCGTAGGTCGGGCTGCTGCTGCCGTGAGCGTTGATGATGTCGAGCAGCGCGGCGTGAATTTCAGGTCGCCACGCGCCCTGTGCGAGCCCGCCGTCGATGGCGTCGGAGTGATTCATTTGGAGGATCCTGCGAGAGGAACGTCAGGCGCGGCGTCGCCGCAGGCCGAGGGTGGAGAGCAAGAGGAGGAAGAGAGTGGCCGCGCCGGTGCTCCGCGCTTTCGACCCGGAGAACGTGCAGCCGGCGTTGCCGTCGTCGCCGCCGCTGACGACCGAGCCGTCACCCAAGCCGCCGTCGTTGGAAGGCCCCATGTCGTCGGTCACGGGGGGCTGGCTGCCGCTCATGTCGGGGAGCGCGCCGTCTCCGACCGCGAGGTCCGGCATCATCACGACGCCCCCCATGTCCGGTTCGACCGCGCCACAGGCCCGCCCATTGATCGCGTGAACGCGGTCGTACTCGCCCTGCTCCGCCGACCGTCGGATCGACGCGATCTTGGTCCCGCTGAGCGCGGCGGTCTTGAAGGAGGCGCGCAGCCGCGTGAGGTGGGTCGCGCCGCTGTCGACGACAAGATCGCCGAGCGCGTCATGGTCGAAGGAGTCGACGCCCCGCGCATACTCGGCGACAAACGCCCGCGACATCAGCCCGGTGTCGACGAAGGTCTCGAAGACGGAGTCGTAGGTGGTCTCCGTATTGGAGACGAACTGGACCGGCGGCATGGAAGCGGCCGCGTCGAGCTCCCGCGTGGGCAGGTTGGACTGCGAGCGTCCGTCGGAGAGGGTCCAGACCAGGAGGTCGACGCGATCACCGCCGAGCGTCGCCAGAGAGGGGGAGAGGCCCAAGCGGAAGTCGTCGGCAATCGCGATGGGCAGCTGCACGCTGATGATGGGGTCCACGCCACCCGGCGGCGCCATCGTCGTGTCCACGTTGACGACGACGAACATGAGGTTCTGGTCGACCATGTCGCTGATGGCCGACTGCAGGTCCTCGGTCACCTGATAATCGCGGCCCATGGCGATGAGATACTGGTTGAGGTCGCCCTCTTGGATCTCGGGGGCCGACTTGATGGTCGCGTTGGGGTTCCCCGCCTGGCCGACCTTGAAGGACTCGGCGAAGTAGGCGTCGTGGACCTCACCGGTCGCTACCCCTTCGCACGCCCCTTCGAAGCGGGGCGCGGTGAGGGCCTCGAGCTCATCGAGGGCCGCCTTATCGAAAGGCGTGACGAGCACCCCATTCTCGGCGGGCAGGTTCACGTTGGGCACGGGCAGCAGCCAGCCGAAGCGGGTCGCGGTCCCCGACGTCTTGATCTGGGCGATGATGCGCGTCGACTCCGCCTCTCGAACGATGAGCACGCGGGCCCGATCGATCGACGCCGTCTGGCCCTCAGGGGTGACGAGCGCCCCGTAGGCCAAGGCCTGAGTCGAGGTCAGGGAGCCCAGGATGAGCGTCGCGGTGCGGGCAATTCTTGCGTTGGTCTTCATGGCGTTCACCCGTCTCCCTTAAGGCGTATTCCGCGGCAAGGTATTTCTTGCTGTTTCGAAGTGTCAAGCGCGCTTACTGCAAGGAGATTCGCCGGATCACGGGCCCGCTCTCGGCCTGCTCGATGAAGGTCACGATGCCGCCTTCAACATCGAAGTCATCGGGGCGGATCTCGGCTTCTTCGAGCACGCCGTCGTAGCCCGTCACGAAGTCGAAGCGGCGCAGGACCGGCGGGCGAACGAAGAGGTCCAGATAGACGACGCCTTCTCCGTCCACGCGGGGGGAGACCGGGGTCGCGGGCCGCCACACGATCTGCATGGCCCCGTCGCGCGCCGGAACATTGCCGGTCAGAGGGACGGCCCAGAGGGTGTCCGACAGCGACCAGACCACCCAGTCGCTGCCCAGCGAGGGCCGCTGCGGGTGTCCGGGCGGGTTCGGCAGGAGGAGCGTGCTGGCGCCGGGTTCGCCGGCATTCGGGGTCAAGATCACGACCTCGGCCATGTCCCCGAGCCACTGGCGGGCGGCGAGGCGCGTACCGTCCGGGGAGGCCGAGGGGTCGCTGAGGTCATGCCCCACGAGCCGGCTGCTGCCTGATCCGTCGATGTTTCGGGCGTAGAGCGCGAGCACTTCGTTCGTCGTCGTGTGCCAGTAGGCCTGCGTGGCTCCGACCGTTGGGCGGCCGACGAGGCTGGGTCCAGCGAGCTCGGCGGCGCTTGTATCGATCGGAGCGTCGACGGCGAGGCCGAAGACGAAGCCGGGGCATTGCTCGGGCCCGCCCTCGGGATCGTTACAGGGGGTGGACAGCTCCAGCCAAGCCACCCCGGCGGGACCGCAGCTCGGGGCGAAGGGGTTTTGCTCCCGCAGCGAGAGCGTTTTGACGACCCCTCGCTCGGCGACGACGAGCGCGCCTTGGTCGATGGCATACAGTCGCTCGCCGCATACGACCGGCAACGCGGGGCTGACGAGCGGCCACTCGCCCCCGACACGGCACAGCTCGTCGACTTCGTCGTTACAGTCGTCGTCGAGGTGATTACAGACCTCCTCGAGCGCGCCTCGGGGGGCCGACGCGGACTGCCCGGCCTCGGTGCTGCACGCGGTCTTCAGGGGGTCTTTGAGCGAGCACTCGACCTTGCCCTCTCCGCACCTCGTCATACACGTCGCGCCAATCTCGAAGGCCTCATCGTGCTCGCCGTCGCAGTCGTCATCTCTTTGATTGCACGACTCGGGGGCGAGGGGGTTCACGTCCGTCCGTCCGTCGTCGCAGTCCCGGAGCATAAGGCAATCCGCGTCGCTGATTCGGTCACCGCAGCTCGTGATGAAGCAGTCCCCATCGAGGTCGAGCTCACGTAGGCTCAGAGTCTCGAGTCGGGCGCACGCCTCGTCACGCGTGAGGGGTGGGGTGGAGACGTCTCCTCCGCTCCCGCCGACGGCCCCATCCGTCAGACCATTATCGAAGCCTCCGTCAGAGTTCAGACCAAACGCCTCGAGACCCAGGCCCCCGCACGCCGACGTCGCCCAGGCGAGCACGGCGGCGAGCGTGAATCGACACGACCGACGGCACTTAGCGGCTCGGCAAACGCTCATAACGGATCTCCCACGGCGAGACGCCGCGACGTTCGGACCACAAGGCGTAACGGGACGAGAGCGACGGCAGCAGCGCCTGACCACCGACGGAGAGGGGGCGCTCGTTGCCCGTGATGATGTCGAAGGCGCGCACCGTCTGCCGCCGCTGTTCAAACGAGGCGACCAGCAAGAAGTCTCCACGCGCCACGAGGCTCAGGGGGGAGAGGGTGTCGCCGTTCTGGACACTCAGCAGCCTCGTGCCCCGGTCGAGCCGGTCGGCATCCGCCGTATAGATCCGACGACGTCGCGAGGCGGCATCATCGGCCAGCCAGTAAAGACGCTGGCCATCGGCGACGACCTGCGCCTCGTCCGTGACGCCGCTCGGGATGGCGATGCTGGCTCGGGAGGCGCAGTCCTTGTCGCGGGCCACGACCAGATCGACGCTCCCCAGCGCGCTGACCTTGGAGAAAAACACCACGCGGCCCGGGGTCAGGGCGGGGCCCCAGGCATGACCGCCCGGCACCGAGCAGCGGGTGCCTGTGTCGTCATCGGCGTGCACCACGACGCTCCGATGCTCGACCCCGGCTTGGGTATCGTGCTGCACGAAGGCCGATCGCCCCGTCGCGCGAACGGGCTGGCTCTGCGTCCCGGCCCGCGGCTGTAGAACGACTGGAGAGGTCTCGGGCTCGCGAAGGGACAGC
Organism: Myxococcales bacterium; assembly: GCA_009692505.1. Taxonomy (GTDB): domain Bacteria; phylum Myxococcota_A; class Bradymonadia; order UBA7976; family UBA1532; genus SHZC01. Next base: position 4,375 of record SHZC01000185.1, on the reverse strand, counting down.
CTGAGGATGTTGTGAAACCCGTCACGGTCCGGGTTCGCCATCGAGAGGAGCACGATGTCGTCCTCGACGACGAAGGGCGTCTCGGCGGGCACGACCAGCAGCGTGCGGGCCTCGCCCAATGCCTGGGTGAGTAAAGTCACTTGACCATTTCCTCGCGGCTCGGACCACACGAGGCCGAAGGGCGTGCAGAACCCGCGAGGCAGGTTTGAGCCCTGCGTGGTCGAGAGCAGCCCACGATCGAGGGAGAAACACTCGCCGTCGGGGCCGAACGGCGGGTCCACTGAGGCGTCGGGGGGCATCGCGTCCGGCGAGGGCAGGTCGACCGCAGCGTCCACAACGCCCGGGGCATCGGGGATGGACGCGTTTGGGCGGTCCGAGCGCGAGAGGTTCGGGTCCAGCGGGGAGACATCGGCGACCGCCCGTGCCTCAGACACGAGACACCGGCCGAGCGTCTCATCGCAGCGCTCACCTTCCGGGCATTCGCCGTCGAAGACGCACTCCGCCTTGTCGTTCTTGTCCAACAGGCTTCGGCAGCCGGCGAGCGGCGGCCCGAAGAGGGCAATCGCCAGGAGGGGGGGGAGGGCGAAGCGCATGGTCTTAGTCCTGCCAGACCAGCCACAAGAGCCCGGTGCCGACGATCACGACGCCGCTCGCGAAGAGGCCGTCGGCGATGCCCGCCTGCTTATCGCGCCGGTCGAGCAGGACGTCGATCGAGCTGCCTTCTTCACGCTTGGTCGAGTAGTCGTCTACATCACTCTGCGTGCCGAGGGCGAGGGCACCGGCGACCGCGCCCCCGAGCCAGAGCGTGCCGCCAATCCCCATGACGATCATCGGACCGCTGAGGGCCAGTGGCCTCTTGCGAAAGACCGCGTCGAGCACCTGAGGCCCGCAGATGGGGGCCGAGCAGTGGCTGACCTCAATCGTGCCGCTCGATTGGCCGTGCTCGGGGTTCGAGGCACGGTAGGTGTGGCTCCCGATCGTGAGCTCGAAGGACAAGGTGGAGACCGGTTGATCGTCGATGAGGATGGACGAGAGCGTGACCGAGCGGCCTTCGGAGTCGAGCCCGGTGACGACGACGCTGCGGGACATGGACACCGCGAGATCGACGAAGGCGGCCGAGCAGTCACTCGCGGGGGAGAGGTCGACCACGAGGCGGTGTTCAGCGTAGCCCGCGCGAGACAGCGAGAGGTTTCGTGGACCGGCTGGACCCAAACCTGCGCCCTGGACGCGGGCGTCGATCGGAGAGGCGTGAACGCGAAGATCGACGGCGCAGGGCTCGAGCGTGACCTCCACGTCGCCGCCTCGAATCGGCAGCGAGACCGAGCGAGGTGAATAGCCCGGCGCATCAATGACGAGGACTGGCGCGGTGCCGTTACCCGTGGGGACCTCGACCTGGAGATCGGCCGGCACAGGCGACGGTGTGCCGCCCTGTCCAAAGCGACCTTCGAGGGGCCGCCCACGTCCATCCCGAACGAGCAGGCGCGCGTGGCACTTGGGGCCGACCGTGAAGTCCAGAGTTGGGGCCGGCACCCCGGCGACGAGGGTCAGCGACGACTTGACCTCGCCGCAGTCGTCCCGAACGGCGAAGTCGTAGCGGCCCGGCGCGAGCAGGAGGGTCGCGCCGGGCCGGGGAGCGGGGATCAGACGTGAGACTCTCGACTCGCCTTCGCCCCAGCTCAGCTCGAAGGCCTCCATCCGGGAATCCAGGGACACTGGCACGGGGATCAGCGTGGGCAGGACCCGGTTGGCCGCACCCGTCCGCGAGAAGGCCACCTCCAGGCGTCGGTGGGCTTGACGGTGGGTCATCCCGACGGGATCGAGGAGGCGCGCCGCCTGAAGGTGCAGGACTGCGTGGGCGGCCTCGCCTTCTAGAGCTTGTTCCGAACCCCGCTCCGAGCTGAAGAAGTGGGCGCCACCGGCGAGGTAATGCGCGCAGGCCTTCTGCAGATCGCTCGCGTCCCGATGGTCATTGAGCCATCGCTCGGCCTCAAGGGCGACGGCGACCCACTCCCGGCGGTCGTCGAGCTTGGCCGACAGTGCCTCCAAAGCGGGCTCCGGCGCCACCGAGGTGCAGGGCTGTGCCAAGGCGCGCCCACCGAAGGTCAGGAGCGCGCCGATCGAGAAAGCTAACGCCGACGACCTCAGGGGTGCCCTATTGCCCCGCTGATACCCGACACCGCGTCTCGAACCGGGAGAGGACACCGTCAGCCTCCAAGCGCCCCAAGCCAAGGCGCAGCGTCGCAGTTTCACCAGCTTCTCTGGCATTGAGCAAGCCTCGGGCCAGCCCCGCGACGCAGGCTAGACCTTCGCATCGACCTTCACCGTAACCGGGCGTCGACCATTCGGCTGTGAACACGCGGTCACCCGGCTCGGCCGCCCCGCACTGCACGCGCTCAAAGGTCGGCTCGGCCTCGTAACCCAGCCCCCCATGAAAGAGCGCGCCGAGGCCGGGCAGGGACCGGCTCTCCACCTTCGCGCGAGCGCGCTGCTCATTGAACCTCTCTCGCCGAACGAAGAGCAGCTCAGTGGGCCGTCGCTCCCCTAAGGTCGAATCGACGCGCCGCGCGAGGAAGCGGCGAACCGCGACCGGGCTTCGGTTCCAGCGGTTGAGCGCGGCGACGTCCGGTACGGGGGGGGCTCGCCGGGAGAGGGTCGTGTCGACCACCAGTCGCGCCCACCGCTCGGCCTCGGTGCCGCCGGAGTAGATCAGGTCAGTGCCCTCAAGTCTTGCCTCGGCCACAGCGTCAGGCAAGGGCATCGGCTCGAGACCGGCGTCGGGGGCCTTCGCAATCGGGTGAACGACGATGGCGGAGGCTCCGGCGTCCCCGGCGGGCCCGTGGGTCAGGACCGCCACCCCTGGCAGGCCGTGGCCGGTCACGACGGCGGCGGCGGCGACTTCGGCTGGTTCATCTCGATCGAGGGGGCCCGTGAGGAGGCCGATGAGCAAGAGCAAGAGGGCCACGCCCCCCAGCGCGAGCGCGCCGTTGATGCGCGCCACCGCGCCCTTGACGCGCGCCACCGCGCCCTCGACGCGCGCCATGCCTCTCTTTGAAGGCGGCGACTCTGCGGGCGGCTCGCGGTCTGGGAAGTCAACCAACGATGAGGGGAAGTCGAACGCGACGCGCTCCATGATCCGCCGAGGGGGCTCGACGACCGGCGGCGGCTGGCCCGACCCCCGCGCTGACTCCTCCGCCTCCACATCGATCAGCACCCGGACGACCTCGTCGGCGTCTGGCCGGTGTTGGGCGTCGAGGGAGAGGCAGCGGTCGATGATCGAGAGAAGGGCCTCGGGCAAGTCTGGCCTCAACTCGCGGATGGAGAGGACCCCCGTCTCGAGAAGCACGCGAAAGATCTCGCCCTGAGACTTGCCGGGCATCGCACGACCGCCGGTCAGGCACTCGTAGATGACCGCGCCCATCGAGAAGATGTCCGCCTTGCCATCGACCCGCTCCCCCCTGAGCTGCTCCGGGGGCATGTACTGCAAAGTGCCCATGATCCGGCCTTCTTGGGTGCGGATGTCGGCGTCTCCCGTCTTGGCGAGGCCGAAGTCAAGCAACTTGACGAACTCGCGCTCCTGAGGCGAGCGCTCCTGGAGGAAGATATTGTCGGGCTTCAGATCCCGGTGAATGATCCCCTGCTCGTGGGCGATGGCCAACGTCTGGGCGATGGTCTTGCCCAATTGGACCGACGCGCTCCACGTCATTCGCCCCTCCGTGAGGCGAGCGGCGAGCGTCTTGCCTTTGAGGAGCTCCATGACGAGGAACGGTTCGCCGCGCTCCTCGGAGTGGCCCACGTCGAAGACCCGGACGACGTGGCTTGAGCGCGTGCCGAGGGTCTGCGCGGCGCGGGCCTCCTGAATCAGGCGCGCCTCCATCGCCTTGCGCTCCTCGGGGCTGAGATGCGCCGGCAGGCTGAGCACCTTGATCGCGCGCATCACCTTCATGCGCGTGTCCTCGGCGAGGTAGACTTGGCCCATGCCGCCGCTGCCGAGGAGTTGGTTTAGGCGGTACCGGCCGCCGTCGAGGAGCTCGGTCTTGCCGCGCGTTTGGCCGCAAGAGGGGCAGTAGATCGCGGCGGGATCGGAGATGGTCTTGGCGCACCGGGCGCACGCCGCCACCGACCGGCTGAGCCGCGTCAACGCCACGTCCGACTCCCCGCGTCTCCAGGCAGGCGGGGCAGACGCGACCACGAAGTCGGCGACTCGACGAAGCGTGACGAGGTCGTCCACCTCGCTCGCGATCGTATCGTCGACCCCACGCGCCGCAGCAGCGTCGACCCCACGCGCCGCAGCAGCGTCGACCCCACGCGCCGCAGCAGCGTCGACCCCACGCGCCGCAGCAGCGTCGACCCCACGCGCCGCAGCAGCGTCGACCCC
>SHZC01000184.1 GCA_009692505.1 Myxococcales bacterium | reverse complement strand
CTCGCTTCAACTCGGGAAGCACCGCCTCGAGAGCCTCGCGCATGGCGAGCGCGCTTTGGAAACGGTCGCCCCGGTTCTTCGCCATCGCCCGAAAGACGATGGCCTCCAACTCCGGCAGAACCACCACGGGAGGCGAGAGCTGGGCGAACGGCGTCGCCGCATCGTGAAGGTGCTTGACCAGAACCGCCAGCGCGGAGTCGGCCGTGAAGGGCCGCTGGCCCGAGAGCATCTCGTAGAGCATGATCCCCAGGGCGTAGATATCGGTCCCGTGGTCGCACGTCAGACCGAGACTCTGCTCGGGGGACATATACGACGGCGTGCCGAAGACTTGGCCCGTCCGCGTCAGCCCCTCTCCGGCGTCGTCGGCGATCTTGGCGAGCCCAAAGTCGAGGACCTTGGCGAAGTCGGGGTTGCCGGGGCGCGGCGAGAGGATGACGTTGTCGGGCTTGAGGTCGCGATGCACGATCGATCGCGCATGCGCGTCTTCAACGGCGCTCAGGATCTGAATCGAGATGTTCACGGCCCGCTCCGGCCTAAGCCCACCGCTGACGCGCAAGACCTCTCCGAGCGTATCTCCGGCGACGTACTCCATGACCAGGTAGAGGAGGCCTTCGGGCGTCTGACCAAAGTCGTGAATGGTGATGGCGTTCGGGTTCGAGAGCGTGCTGGCGGCCTTCGCCTCCTGCATGAAGCGCTTGACCACGGCGATCTCACCGGCAATGGCCTGGGGCAAGACCTTGATAGCCACTTTGCGACCGACCGCCGTCTGGGTGGCGATGTAGACGGTGCCCATGCCGCCCGCGCCCAAGCGCGAGTCGATGGTGTACCGATTGTCGAGCACCGTGCCGATGAGCGCGGCTTCCTTCTCCGCCCAACGATCCCGGACCGTGATGAGATCTGTCTGGTCGGTCGGGCAGCGGTCCTGGGCGTCGCCGAAGGAGCCGCCGCAGGTTGGGCACAACTTCATCACGGTCATATATCATAGGTCGGCGTGCCCCTCTGTGCCATTGGCCGGCAGGCTGACGATGCTGGGTGTTTGATTGCACGCGCGGCCCACCCCCCACTACCATCGCCGGCACTTCCAAAGAGTCTACGAGTCTGGAGCCCATGCATACGCCCCCCAACCCCCGCGCTGGAGCCTTGGTCACGGTCTTTACCTTGCTCGCCGTCGCCGCGTTCCCCGCGTGTAAAGACGAGAACGTCAAGCCGTCGAGCGGCGCACCCGACACCTCCGGACCAACACCGCCGCCCCTCGAAGCCGGTATGGCACCGGGCGGAGGGACCGGCGGTGAGGGCGGGGTCATGGCCCAGGATGCCGCGACCGACATCATCCCCGAGCTCGACCGCTACGTGGCCGATATGCCGATCGTCGACGTGCAGATTCCCGATGTGCCCATCGCCCCCGGCCTCGACGTGGGACCGTTCCCCGATGTGGGCCCCCTCGACGGCGAGAACTGCGATCCGCGACTCCATGCGGCCGCGTGCCCCCCGGGCAACTTCTGCGTGCACGTCCCCGGGCAGCGGGTCTACATCGGCCGATGCCAAGCGGGGGACCAATGCTCTCCGGCGACGCCCGGGAGTTGCCCGGATCCCGCGAGGCCGTATTGCCATCTCCGGGGCGGCGCGACCTTCTGCATGGCCGAGGGTGTGCTCGAGGAGGCCGAAGATTGCGTCGACGAGTTGGAGATTCCCCAGCCGTGCGAAGCGGGCTTGCTGTGCAATAACAGCGTCTGCCAAGCCGCCTGCGATCCCGCCGCTGAGCCCACCGGCTGCGCGGCCGCATGGCGCTGTGAGGACATCTCGGCGGCGATTGGCGGGCCTCGGACCGGCCTCTGTCAGCCCCCCGCCTGTGACTGGTTCACGGGACGCGGCTGCGAAGCGGGCGAGAAGTGCGCGTACTCGATCCGAAACGATGGGCGCGTCGTCGGGTCGTGCACGGCGTTAGAAGGTCAAGGCAACGCCCACGCCGCCCCTTGCTCCATTGGTGCGGGAGGCGGGGACAACTGCGCCAACGGCCTCGTCTGCGTCGGCCCACCCGATGGTCAGCGGGTCTGCCGCCACCTCTGCGATACCGGCGGCTATCAGGCTCCTTGCCCGGAGGCGATGCGGTGCGTCGAAGCCCTCGCGACCCGAGGTGGTCCGGTGCGTGGCTTGGGGATCTGCATCACGAATCAGTGAGTCGCGCTCAGATTTGCGTGTGCAGGCCGCACTCGCTCTTGTCCTGTCCCGCCCATCGGCCAGCGCGCTCGTCTCCCTCTTCGCTGGAGGGCTGCGTGCAAGGCCAGCAGCCGACCGAAGCGTAGCCTTGGTCGTGCAGCGGATTGTATGGGAGGTCGTGGGCGACGATGTGCCGCCAGATCTCTTTGCGGGTCCACGTGGCCAGGGGGTTCACCTTCAGGAGCGTGCGACCGTCGGAGAGCTTCTCCTCGAGCACGGGTGTCTGCGCGCGTGAGGGCCCCTGATCGCGCCTCAAGGCGGTGATCCAGGCGTCGAGGCCGCGAAGGACCTTTCGTGTCGGATCGACCTTGCGCTGGCCACAGCAGCGGTCGGGATCGACTGCGTAGAGCGGGGATGTCCCGAGCTGATCGGTCGTCAGGGCGAGCGCGTCGGGTGAGACCACGTCCAGCCGGATCTTCGAGCCCAGCCGCTGCCGGGTGCGATCGACCATGGCGAGCGTCTCGGGGTAGTGGTAGCCGGTGTCGAGGAAGAACGCCGACGCGCCGGGCCGAATCTCCGAGGCCAGGTGAAGGAGCACGACGCCGCTCGGGCCGAACGCCGTGGACAAGGCGATGCGGTCTCCGAAGTGATCGAAAGCCCACGTCAGGATCTGGGTCGCGTCTGCGCCTTCGAGGTCTGGCAACATCTCGACCCGGATTGTCCGGAAGCGCCCCGATTTACGCAACCTCGGAGACTCGAAGGCGAGCCAGAGACGCGCTCAGTCGTCGTCCTGTGCGGGGTCGTCGCTCGGGATGGGCGCGCCGTCCTCGGGCAGGGAGCGGACCTCGAGGCGCGAGATGAGCTCGGCGATGGACTCACGCTCGCGGGCTCCCGAACGCGCGTGAAGCTCTTTGAGGGCCGGCAGGCTCGCCTCGTCTCGCCGCTCGACGAGCAGTGCGGCGGCCCTCATCTGCACGCCCACCGCTTCGGACAAGAGCGCGCGCCGAAGCCTCAGCAGGTCGGCCGGCGAGTCGGAGAGGCCCAGCGCCGAGACCGCTGCGGCGGCCAGGGAGGCGACCCCGCCCTTCTCGAGGTGGGTCGAGAGGCACCGTCGAGCCGTCTCGAACTCGCCCAACTGCGAGAGCGAAACGAGGGCGTCTTCGCGGTGTGGCATCGGGCGCGCCGAGTCGGCGACGAGAGCGCGAAGGGGGCTCTCCAGACTGGCGACTCGGGCTTGGCCGGCGGCGATGATCGCGGCCCCCAGGACGCCGCTGTCCGGGTCGCCCATCGCCTTGGTCAAGGCGGCCTCCACACAGGCTTGCCCCTCGAATCGGCCGAGGCTTCGAGCGGCAGCCTTGCGCACGAGCGGCCACGGATCGGCGACCGCGGGGCAGACGGGCTCTGCGGTTGTCGGGGACTCGATGGAGAGGGCACGAAGCTCGGGATCGGGCGAGTGGAGGGCGGGGAGGAGCAGAGCGCCCCGGCCGAGACGGACGAGTGCGCGGGCGGCCTCACGAGCGAGCGCGGTCTCCTCCGTTGTCGTCACGGACGCCGTGAGCTGCGCGAGCAGCGTCGAGGCTCGGTGGACCCGGAGGTGAGCGAGCAGACGGATCGCGCCGACGCGATCGGCGAAGCTGAGCTTCGGATCGCCGGCCAGATCGGTCAGGGTGGTGGGGACCTCCGACTCAGTGAACCTCCCGTGGTCAGCGGCGGGCACGCGACCGAGCGCCCGAAGCGCGCCGATGCGGGCGTCGTCTTGGCGAAGCGCGCGTGCGGTCGCGACCGGATCGAGGACCTGAGGCTCAATGAGGACAAAGAGTGCGAGCAAGGCAGCGAACATTCGCGGCACTTTGCTACGCTCGCGCCATGAATGCTCCCCTTCTTCGTTTTCTGTTCTTGTCGGCACTGCTCTGTGCCTGCGACGAGCGTCGGGTGCGACAAGACTTCGATGAGAGCGAAGACCTCAGTCGATTGGGCGCGGGGGGCGCGGAGGCGGGGGCTCTGGAGGGCGAAGGCGACAGCAAGCCGGCCGATGGGCCCAGACTCCAGCCTCGGGACGCCGCCTCTTCGATGGAGACAGACGGGGTCGGCCTTCCGGACTTGGAGCCGACGTTCGACGCGACAGGGCACGATGGCCCGCACGATGGCCTGGCCGCGGCCGATGCCCTGAACGACCTTGGCTTCCTCGCAGACCAGGCCCCTTCTGCTGATCAGGGGCGCACCGTCGACGCGAACCAACACGCCGACAGGCCCACCGATTTACCCGCCGAAGTGCAGCTGTTCATCGCAGGGACCGCGCACGCCGCCGATGAGCGGGGCTCCGTCTCGGTGCATCTCGACGACCTCAGCGCGATGACCGATCAAAACGGCCACTTCCGGCTCGGGCCCATCGCCCCTGGCCGGGCTCTGACGCTCATCTTCAGGTCGCCCCATCACCAGGAGGAACAAGTCCTCATCGACGCGCCCGCCAACGCGCCGGACGGCGAGGTCCAGCTCGGCGAAGACGTGCTGCTTTATCGTGGACGGCGGGTCTCCGGCGTCCGACCGGAGCGCCTCCTCTTCGCCGGACGTGACGCCTACCTGGCTTGGGACGATCAGGGCGTACTCTCGGCCTTGCCGCTGCGGGGCGCTTTTGATCCCCGCATCGTGGTGCCCGCCGACTTCGAGGTCCTCCTGGGCCTGACGCCCGATGAGCTGGGCTTCGTGGTTCGCCGACACAATCGACCAGGGCTCGCGGGCGACATTGACATCTTCCCTGCGGACGGCGGACCCCGGCAGCCGCTCTTTGAAGAAGCGCAGCCGTGGGTGCGGTGGATCGGCGACTCGGTCCTGGGGATGACTCACACCCGCGAAGCGCTGTCGACCTTGCAGCTTCGCCGACCTTTGCAGCGAGTCCTGACCCTCGCCGAGGGCGTGCCGTGGCTGCTCGTCGCCGTGCTCGACGACGCCTCGATTGCCTATGCCGCAGGCGGACCGCCGAGCTTCGACGTCTTCATCCGGTCGAGCGTCGACGACGGCCCGGCCGAACCGATCACCTTGGCAAACACAGGCACCTCCGATGGCTTCCTGGCCACTCGCCGGGGCAATCAGGGGCTGTTTTTTCTCGACGCGGACGGCGTCTTGTACAGCCATACGCGCGATGGTCGGGGCACGGTCGCGGTGGCCCAGGATGTCCTCTTGGACCCACGCCCCACGCAGAGAGGCGAACAGTCCTACGTCTTTACGCGGGCCGATCCGGAGCAGCCCGAGGCCCGCCTGCTCGTGGAGGCCACGGTCCCCGATGGCGAGCAGGTGCATCAGCGCGGCGTCCTCTCGACGGGCCTGATACAGGGTCGGAACGACTACTTCTTTCGAAGGGGCGACGCCGTCCTTCACGCCCGATGGGCGCAGCCCGGCCTCGCGGATCGCGTGGCTCGAGGGATCACGCTGACGACGATGCCTTCGGGCGAGGGCTTGTTTGCTTTGAGCGACGGTCAGGCCTCCGCGGCCCAGCCGAGCGGCGATGTCCTTCTGAGGTACGGGCCGCTCGAGGTCGGGCTGTCGGAGCTGACGTTCGCCCCGCCTGGCGCCCTGGTCTTCAAGGCCGAGTCCAACGAGGTGATCTTCCTGCCCACGCCCGGCCCCGACGCCGCGCGCCTCTCGGTTATCACCCAAGCGCAGGGTCGCGCGACCCGCCTCGTCGACGCCGCAAATCGCGCGGTCTACGTTCGCGACGACCGGGGCTGGCAGCGGTTCAGCTTGCCCCCGGACGGGCGCAGAACGGCCCTCGACCGCGATCCACCCACGCTGACCCTCGTGGACGCGGCCCGGGTCCTGGGCATCGACGTCGAGCTCGGTCGCGGCTTGCGACAGTTCGACACCGGCACGGGCCGAAGCTTCGGATGGGCGAACGCGGTGACCGGCGTTTACCGTTCTCCGGCGGGCGGCTTCGCAGCCTACGTCTCGGACCGGGGCGTCTTTGTCGTGCCCATGGCCGACGCGAACTGAACCATGTTCGTCGACTGGCTCGCCGCCTTCTTCGTGACGCAGGCCGTCGAGGTTCCGATCTATGCCCACGCTTTGAGACACCGGGGAGGCTCACGCTTCGCCCTCGCGTTTCTGGCGAGTCTCGTCACGCACCCCATCGTGTTTTTCCTCTCTCCGGCCTGGATCCCGTCGTCGTATGTCGCCGGGGTCATCGTCGCCGAGGCCTTCGCCGTCGCGGCCGAGGCGGTCTACCTTCGGGCGCTTGGCGTCTCAAAACCGGTGAGCGTTGCGGTCGCCGCGAACCTGACGAGCACCGCTCTCGGACTGGCCCTGCGCGCGCTGTTCAATTGGCCGTGACATTCTAAACTCCACTAGAATCTGATAAATCGATGCAATCGATGGACAGACTTCACCAGCGCAAATTGGACCACCTTCTGCTCTGCGCCACCGACGACGTGGAGCATGGGCAGCATCGGGGGCTCTTCGAGGAGGTCACGCTCGTGCACGACGCGCTGCCAGAGCGCGCCTTGAAGGACATCCGCACGCAGACGCCTTTTCTTGGGCACGAGATCGCCGCCCCCCTCATGGTCACGGGCATGACGGGTGGGCCCGAGGAGGCGGCTCGCGTCAACCGCGCGCTCGCTCGCGTCTGCGCTCGTCTCGGCCTGCCCTTCGGCGTCGGCAGCCAGCGCGTGATCACCCGCGACCCGGCGTCTTTGGAGTCGTTTCGGGTCAAGGACGTCGCGCCCGAGGTGATCCTCGTGGGCAACCTCGGCTTCGTGCAGGCCCGCGAGTTGGGCGTCGACAAGGTGGTCGCGCTCGTGGCGGCCATCGACGCGGACTACCTCGCCATTCACCTCAACCCGGCCATGGAGTTGGTCCAGGGCGGCGGTGAGGGGGACCACGACTTCCGAGGGGGCTACGACATCATCGAGGCGCTCGTCGCGGCCCTCGCAGGCCGGGTGATCGTCAAGGAGTGCGGCTCGGGCTTGTCTCCGCGGGTGGTCTCGAGGCTCGCGGCCCGGGGCGTGACGGCGTTCGATGTGAGCGGCAGCGGGGGCACGAGCTGGACGAAGGTCGAGGCCCTGCGCGCGGAGGGCGAGACCGCTCGACGGGGTCATCGGTTCGCGAGCTGGGGCCTGCCGACGGCCGCCGCCACCGCCCTCGCCCGTCGCGCCGTCCCGCAGGCGCTCATCATCTCCTCGGGCGGCATCAGAGACGGCCTCGACGCGGCCAAAGCCCTGGCCCTCGGCGCGGATCTCGCGGGCCTCGCTCGCCCGGTCTTGCAGAGCTTCCAGCAGGCGGGCGAGGAGGGTGCGGAGGCCTTCCTGCGCGAGGTGATCCACGACCTCCGCGTCGCCACGCTGCTCGTCGGCTGCGGCCGCACCGACGACCTTCGAAGCGCCCCCCGCGTGCTCGGCCCGAGACTTCAAAGCTGGCTGAGCTCCGACCTTTGAGGCCCAAGATGTCCGACTCCCGACTCCCCGGTTTCTACAAGCTCGAATTGGAAGAGCGGCAGGCGCTCCTGCGTGAGCGGTTCGGGATGACGGACGACGAGCTCGCGACGCTCCTGGACGGCGGAGCCTTGGACTTCGCGCGGGCTGACAAGATGGTCGAGAACTGCATCGGCGTCTTCGGGCTGCCGATTGGACTGGGGCTCAATTTTCGGATCAACGGGCTCGACCGCATCGTGCCGCTCGTGGTCGAGGAGCCCTCGGTGGTCGCCGCCGTGAGCAATATGGCGAAGGTCGTGCGCGACGCCGGTGGCTTCGAGGGCGACGCCGATCCTCCGCTGATGATCGGGCAGGTTCAGGTCCTCGAGTCGCCCGATCCGACGGCTGCGGTGCTCGCCTTGACCCAGGCCCGCGCCCACCTCCTCGCTCGGGCGAACGCCGTCCATCCCAACATGGCCGCCCGTGGAGCCGGCGCGCGTGACGTCGAGGTTCGCCGCTTCGACGGGCCGTATCCGATGCTCGTCGTTCACCTCATCGTGGACTGCGGTGAGGCGATGGGCGCGAACGCCATCAACGCCATGGTCGAGGGCATCGCCCCACTCGTCGAGGAGCTCACGGGGGGCCGCGTCCGACTCCGCATCTTGAGCAACCTGGCCGACCGACGTCTCGCCCGCGCGCGCTGCGCGGTGCCCTTCGACCTGCTGTCGGGAAACGGCTACGAAGGGGCGGAGGTCGCGTTGGGGATCGAGGAGGCGTGGCAGTTCGCCGAGGTCTGCCCCTATCGCGCCGCGACGCATAATAAGGGCGTCATGAACGGCATCGACGCGGTGGCGATCGCCACGGGCAACGACTGGCGCAGCCTCGAAGCGGGCGCTCACGCATACGCCGCGCGGGACGGCCAGTACCGCTCTTTGACCCGATGGACCCGGGCGGACGGCGCCTTGCACGGGAGCATCGAGCTGCCGATGGCGGTCGGTATGGTCGGCGGCTCGACGCAGGTTCACCCCACCCTTCGTGTCCTCCGCAAGCTCCTGAACACCGAGACCGGGGCTGAGCTCGGGGTCATCATGGCCGCGGTCGGGCTCGCCCAGAACATGGCCGCCCTGCGCGCGCTCGCGACGGAGGGCATCCAGCGTGGCCACATGTCCTTGCACGCCCGCTCGGTCGCGCTCGCTGTCGGCGCCGTCGAGGCCGAGGTCGATGAGATCGCCGCCGAGCTCGTGCGCCGCGGTGAGGTCAAATCGCAGGTCGCCCTCGAGCTCCTCCTCGCGCGCCGTGGCCAAAAGACGGCATGAAGAGGCGCGTCGGCACGGGTGCGGCGCCGGGCAAGGTCATCCTCTTCGGTGAACACGCGGTCGTTTATGGGCGCCCAGCCATCGCCGCCGCGCTCGGCACGGGGCTCGGGGCCACCGTCGAGGCCGACGCCACTGGGCCTGTCTTGCGTATCCCGGCTTGGGGGCGCGGCGGGCAGCAGGTGCGCCTGGAGAGCGCGGGTGGATCGTTTGAGTCCATCAGCCGCGCCTTCGCCGTCGCCTTGACGCAGGTCGGCCTCATCTCAGCCGAGGCGCGGCAGGTGGCGGTCACGGTGGATGGAGGCATCCCCCCCGGCGTCGGGCTCGGGAGTAGCGCGGCCTTCTCCGTCGCCGTTCTTCGCGCGCTCTTCGACTACGCCGGTCACCCCGCGTCGCCGCAGACCGTACTCGCCGCCGCCATGGAGATGGAGCGAGTCTTTCACGGCACGCCGAGCGGCCTGGACCACACCATCGTCACGCACGGCGGCTGCGCCCGGTTCCAGCGTGGACAGGCACCCACGTTCGAAAGCACGTTCGAAAGCCTGCCCGTCGGGCGACCGCTGACGCTCGTCGTCTCCTGGTCCCCGCGCGAACTGACGACGCGTGGGGTCGTCGCCCGCCTGCGTGAGCGACGTGAGCGATACCCCCTCCCGTTCGAGCGCCTCTTCGACGCGATCGGTGAGGTCACGCGAGAAGGTCAAGTCGCTTTATCAAATGGCGATCTTGAGCAGTTGGGCCTGCTCTTCGATCACAACCACGGGCTGCTCTCCGCGCTCGGCGTGAGCACGCTCGCGAACGAGCAGCTCGTCTCCCTCTCACGGCGGGGGGGCGCGTATGGGGCGAAGCTCACGGGGGCCGGAGGCGGTGGCGCGGTGCTGGCGCTCATGCCCGAGGAGCGGTGCTCGTCGCTCGTCTCCACGTTCGAACGGGAGGGGTTCAAGGCGTTCGCGACGACGATTGAAGCCACACCTTGACCCTGCTCGT
>SHZC01000183.1 GCA_009692505.1 Myxococcales bacterium | reverse complement strand
CTTTCAAGTACCTCGCCAAGGACCGGTCGGTGGCCCCCGAGACCGACGTCGAGAGCGCGCTCCTCGTCATTGACTCCGAGGCCAGCGAGGCGGCGGGGGAGAAGCAAGCGGGCGGCGTCAGTGCCAAGACCGTGAAGTTCCTCCGAAAGAACAGCTACAATCGGCTCGCGATTCAGGTCGACCGCTTCGACCAAAGCACGATGAGCGCCGCCTGGGACCAAGCGAAAGCCGAACCCCAGATGAAGTCCCACTGCACCGATGACCTCGACGCCGATGTCGATGGGCTCTACCCCGAGTACCTCATTGACCAGATCGAGAAGATCCCGGTCCGCGACCAGAAGTATCGAGGCACCTGCGCGGCGTTCACGGCCGTCGGCGCGATTGAGTACTTGGCCCTCAACGGGGAGACGGCAGGCATCGGCGCCAACCCCTCGCTGTCGACCCTCGACCTCTCGGAGCAGCACTTCTACTGGCTCAGCAAGCCCGAGTGCCAAGGCGATGGCTGCACGTCTCCGTTCTCGGAGGGCTCTTGGTACGGCACGGGCTTCGACGGCTCCGTAAGCGCCTTCGACGACGACAGCACGCTGTCCATCCCGCTGGAGCAGGACTGCCCGTACGTGCCCTCTTCGGATCGCACCGACACCCATGTCCCGTACGCCGACACGTGCAACTCGGGCGCGGTCGCGGTCACGAAGACGGGCTCCTGGTGTGGCATGCAGCACATCATCGACTACCTGCATCAGGGCTACGCTGTGCCCTACGCGAGCCCGCTCTCGGACAACTGGGAGAACAACGACGGCCTCATCACGCTGAAGGACTTCACTGGCGGCGGTGAGTCCGTACACGCCGGCGGCCACGCCTATCTCATCGTGGGCTACAAGAAGCTGCCCGCGGCCATGCCTGCCTCCGAGGGTGGCCTCTGCTTTGTCATCAAGAACTCCTGGGGCACGGGTTGGGGCGCCGGTGGCTTCTCCTGCATGACCGTCGGCTGGATGAAGGCCGTCAGCTTCGACGGCTTCTTCGGGTTCCAGCAGCCGGTGCCCATCGAGGTCGTCTTGCACGACGCGCTCAAGCAGAACGACGAGCCCCCGCCCGACGAGACCGAGGCCCCGATCGACTTTGAGGACGGGACCGAAGGCGAAGGCGAAGACGAGGTCCTGCCGCCCAAGGAAGGCGAAGATGAGCTCCTGCCCCCGATCGAGCCGGATCTCGATCCGAACGGCGACACCCTTGTGCCCGAGGAGGAAGAGGGCGCAGAGGACGAAGAAGCCCCCCTCGAGGACGTAGTCCCCGAGCCGGCTGTCGATGAGTTTGGCGACGCGCGCCTCTTTGGTCCCGGCGAGGTCTTCTACAAGGTCGTCGTCGCCGAGGTCGAAGGCGAGCTGCGGTTGAAGGGGGTCCTTCGGGACGGCACCCTGACCAAGTCCGTGCGGGTCCTGCATCAGGGCCGCAAGCTCCTCTTCAAGGGTGATCAGATCGGGGAGTACGACGCGACGAAGCGCGAGCTCACGTTGTGCACCGGCGAGTTCCAGACGCTCTGCTCCGTTCGGTATCGCAAGGCCACCAAGAACCTCTACTTCCAGTTCCGCGACGATGACCTTCGCTCGGTCCAGGCCGCCGAGATCGCCGAGGATAAGGGCTCTTTCAGGGGCCTCGCGCTCGGTGGTCAGAGCTTGGAGATCTTCGTGCCCGCCGATGTCACGAGCGCGGCGTTCTTGTTAAACCCCAAGACCATGCTCCGCATCAACGGCGGAGAGGCCGCTCGCGTCTCCTTGCGGAACAAGGGCAGCGAGAACCCGCTCGGCTTTGACATGAAGCTCCAGGGCCTTCAGGTCGGCGAGCTGCTCATTGACGATCTGGCGAACTCGACCATCTGCGGGGGCGCGTTTAGCACCGTCTGCGACCTCTTCGGGGCGGACGGCCTCGACATCATCCCGAGCAATCTCCGCAATCGGGACGGCAAATAAATCAACGCCAGCCTATCTCCCGCGCCGTTACCTCCCCCACCCGCACCTGCCTCAAGAGATCCGGCACCCGGCCGACGCCTTCGTCGAGCGGGATCTCACCGACCATGATCTCGGCGTAGCGCTGGGGGTATTGGGGTGAGCGCTCCGGCTCTACGAGCCCTCCCTCGTCTTGGTGGTGCCCGCCCGCGTCATACTTGTCGAGCGCGCCGACCGCGTGGAGTGCCTCGTGCGCGATGGTGATCCACGCGCGGTCGATCATGCTCTCGTCGATCACAGCGGACACAAAGCCGATCTCGCCTCCCTGCTCGGCCATGCCCTCGACGAAGCGTTTCTGATCACTCCGGGTGCTCGGCCGCACGGTCACATAGAGCCGCACATCGTACCTCTCCGGGCGGAGGTCGCCGTCCGTGTGAACCGCTGCGAGATACCGGCGCACGGCGAAGCGGTAACGAAACATCTCCCAGAGGTTGCCCTCCGGCGGCGGCAGGGGCGGGGCGACCTCTACCCCGACTGGCCCGAGGGGGTGAAACCAGAAGGGCCGATGTTCACTTTGGATGTATCGCAGCTTCTCGGCGGCGAGCAGGTCACTCGCTCTCAAGGCTCGCGCAAAGAGGCGGTCCATGACGTCCTGCGGCACGGCAGCCTGACTGTGCTCCTCGAGGAAGATGACCGCCACGTGCAGCGAGCGGGACCAGTCGCGCCTCGCCTCCCGTCGGCCGACGAGGTCTTGGGCGTAGATGAGCACCCCGGCGAGCAGGCCGACGAGGAGCAGGACACGGAGGCGTCGCAGGGCTTGCCGGAGGTCCACTTCGCGGCTTCGAAGCGTGAGCGTGGCGAAGAGGATCCCCACGCCAAGGATGAGCGCGTAGAGGGCGTACTGCTGATCCACCCACCACGCCTGCGCGTCCGGGGGCGGCGGCACCGAGAGGGTCAAGGCGCCGGGGCGATCGAGGTTCGAAAGCGCGACGTCCGTGAGGTCCGGGTCGACGGCCAGGACACGATCGGAGCTCACAGCCGCCGAAATCCGTCTTTCAGATCTCGGACCAGCTCGGCGAACCGGGGCAGCTGTTCGACGTCGTCCTGGTACGCCAGCCCCTCGGCCACGAGGTCCACGCTGCGCTGAATCTTTGCCGGTCCCACGCCTTTGCCAAGGGCGTTGGGCTCGCGGCCGAGCAGCATGACCGCGTCCGAGCAGACGACCGCGGCCTCGATGTCATGCGTGACGATGACGAGCGTATTGAGCTCGTCCATGTTCGCCACCTCGACGAGCAGCTTGATGACGTCGCCCAAGGCCGAGGGGTCCAGCCCTGAGAAGGGCTCGTCGAGCAGCAGGAACGACTTGGGCTTCATGAGCTGCTGCGCGATGGCCGCGCGCTGCCGCTGGCCCCCGGAGAGCTGGGCCGGGTAGAGCTGCGCCCGAGCGGTCAGGCCGAACCGTTCGAGCAAGTGGGCGGCCCGACTGCGGGCCTCGGCGGCACCCATGCCGTTCATGCGCCCGGCCGTCTCCAGGTTGCCGAGCACCCGGCGATGTCGGAGCAGTGGGTAGTGCTGGAAGACCACTCCCACTTCGCCTTCGAGCAGGGGCGCCCCCTTGTACCCGGTGACCCGGCCAACGTCGGGCGGATCGAGGCCGGCGATGATGCGGAGCAGCCGGGTCTTGCCGACGCCCGAGGGTCCGAGCAGCGCCACGATCTGCCCGGTGACGACGCCCTGACGCACGCGGTCCACCACCTGGAATGAGCAGTCGCGCAAGATGGCGTTGCCGCCAAGGGTCAGACCCACACCCTGAACGTCGAGCAGTACTTCGCCAGCCGCCATTAGCGCCTCACCCTCTCAAGCGCCGCATGAGGGCAGACGAGCCGCGTCAGGAAGGCCATCGCGAAGTCCAGCAGCAGCCCGACCGCGAGGATGACGAGCAGGATCGCGTAGACCTCTGCGAGATGGAAGTGCTTGTTTTGATTGAGGATCATCGCGCCCAGGCCGCCCTCTGCGCGGGAGATACCCTCGACCATGGTGATCAACGCCCAGCCGATCGCCAGGTTCTGCCGGGTGATGTCCAGGGCCCGGTCGAGCGTGCCGATGATCACCACCTCGAGGTTGATGCGGAGCTCACTCGCCCCGAGCACCCGGAGGTGGTCGAATTGCTCCCTCGGGATCTCCACGACGACTTGGGCCATCGACGTGACGAAGAACGTCGTCATGCCGAACGTGAGCAGCGCGACCTTCAGCGTATAGCCGCCCCCCACGAAGAGGGTGAAGGGGACGACGAGCCCCGTCAGGCCGAGGAACCGCAGCTTGGAGACGGCCTCGACGAGGGGGCGGGCAGCGGCAAAGACGGTGACGTAGGAGAGCAGCAGGGAGATAACGACGGTCAGGAGCAGCGCGTGACCGATGAGCGCGAGCGTCGTGAACAGCTCAGGCCCCATGCCGTGTTTCCACCAGAGGGTCGATAACGCGCCGAAGACCTCCGCCGGGCCGGGCAGGCTCTCGAAGGGTCTCAGCACCCAGGCGACAAAAGCCAGGGCCGCCCAGAAACCGACGAAGAGCAGGCCGGTGAGGCGGTCGACGCTGCGGTTGGGCAGGAAGGCCGTCTTGATCCTGGCGAGGAAGCCCACCTCAGTTGGTACCAAGCACGACCTCGACACGGCGATTCTTCGATCGCCCGATCTCCGTCGTATTCGACTCCAGCGGCTCGGATTGGCCATGGGCGTGAACCCGCACGCGCCCCTGCGGGAAGTTGGTCGCCGACTGCTGCTCGAGCCACCCCTTGACCGCGAAGGCCCGCTCCTCGGAGAGCGCCTGGTTCCCGTTCAAGGAGCCCTTATTGTCCGTGTGCCCGTGGACCTCCACGATGGTGCCCCCGGCGATGACGAGGTCGTCGAGCAGCTTCGACAGCTCACTCTCCCCGCTGCCGCTGAACCTCGCGCTGCCGGACTCGAAGGTGATCTGCCACGACCGCCGGCTGATGATCTGCTTGACGGGTGCTGCCGCCTCGAACTTCGGCAGGTCGGGCGCGGTCTTGGGGGCCTCGGTTCTGAGCAACTCCTGGATATAGGAAGTGTCGGTGATCCGCGCGGCCGGGTACCACGTGGGCAGGAGGTCCGGGTACTGACTCCGCACGATGTTGGCGAAGACCTCGTAGGTCGCGGCGAAGAGGTTGGTCGAGCCGGGCACGAGGCCGAAGGTCTGGAGGTTGTCGGCGAGGTTATTGACCGAGCTCCCACCGAGCTCCACCTCGAGGCCCTGCTTGTCTGTCTCGGTGACGACGTTGAAGTACTTCACCCAGTAGTCGGCGTCGCCCTCGTTGTACACGAGCGCGCTCACCTCGGCGCCATGTCGCAGCGCAGCCGGGTCCGCCTTGACCTGGTCGCCGCCCTCGAAGGTGGCGCGCAGCATGCCCTTCACGAGCTCGCGGTTCTGCGACATCCAGACCTTGTGGCCGATGATCACGTTGGGCATCTGGGAGCGGTACTCGCGCGTCGACACGATTGAGACGAGGCCACCTTTTTTGGTGGCGATGTTCACGTCGCCCGGCGTCCAGGTGACCGCGCCTTGGACGCAGTACTTCTCGACCTTACCGGTCTGGGTGTTCTTGCGCTCCTCGCAGTAGCCGCTGATGTACTTCTCCGCCGCGTCGAGGTAGTCGCTCGCCGCCACCCAGTTCAGGGCGCTGGGATCGTAGGTCTTCTCGTCCGGGTTATTGGGGATTTGGTTATCGCCCAGCCACTTCAAGGCGATGTTCCAGTCGCCGTCCCGAAGGTAACCGGCCACGAGCCCACCCCGCGCGGCCTGGGGGTTGGCCTTCCACTGGGGGGGGCCCATGAACTTGTCCTCCCCGCGACTGTAGCCGGCCGAGCCCACGACGACGGCCAGATATTCGTCACCCAGCTTGACCAATCGATCGTTCAGGCCCTTGAGGAAGTTCGCGCCGCCGTCGCCCATGATGGCCACGAAGTGCGCGCCCTCTTTGGGGTGGGCCTCGCCCGCCTTATGCCGCTCAGCGAACGACATCATGAAGGCCTGCATATGGTCGGTGTTGTCCTCGCGGATGAGCTTGAGGTTCACACCGTTCTTGCACATGAGGCTGTCGGCCGTGGACTGCTTGCCGCCCGTGGCGTGCATCAGCCCGGTCTGCGCGTTCCAGGCCCAGAGAAAGAAGCGCACCTCGGGCTTGTCGGTGCAGCCTGGGGGCAGGCCGACCGGCATGGCTTTCGGCGTGGCCGCGGTCGTGCCGGCGCCCTGACCGCCCGGCAGGGACGCGGTCGGCGGCACGTTCGACGTGACCTGGTTTTGAGCGGGCGGGGCGATCTTGTCCTTCATCTTGTAGGCGGCGAAGCCCACGCCGCCCACCACGACGGTCAGTATGAGCACCTTGGATAGGGGGGTCAGTTGTGCCATGGGTCGGCCTCCTATGATGAAAAACGTCTGCGCGTCTCATGGACCCGCGCCGCGTTTTGGTCAAGACGGTTGACGCCCAGGTCTCAGGTCCGGTGTCTCAGCTCCGCTGGCGTGCGCGGGCCGGTGAGGTGCTCGTGCCCCCCCCGGCCATCTCCCGAAGCCGATCGACCCCGGGAACGGCCGACGTGCCTTGAAGGACGTCTCGGACCATCTGGTCGGCCGCGAGCTGGCCGAGCGGATCGGTGAGCAGCTCCTGCTTCTCCATGAGGTCGTTGAGCATCGTCGTCATGTCGAGCCCCGGATCCGTCAGGACCTGCCCATGAATCTGGCGAAGCTGCTGCACGCTGCCGCTCGCGCGGGTTCGGAAGAGGTGCAGGGTGGCTTGCAGCTTGGGGTGCCGGTCGAGCTGCTGCGCCAAGAGCCGCTGCCGCTCCAGAAGGGCGGCCCTCACGGCCGGATCGGCGCTCTTGACCTCGGACTGCAGGTCTTCCATCTCGCGGGTCAGCGCGCGGGCATCCACGCCGTCGACGGCCGCCTGAAGTGGCTCGCAGGCGAAGACCAGACGAAGGTAGCCGCTGATGACCAGCTCGAGGCGCCGCAGGTCGTGCTCACTGAGCCTCACGCCCCGCACGTCCTTCAGCTCGTGCAGCTTGCCGACGATCTCCCGCATCTCAAGGTAGTCGCGGCACTCTCGACTCTTGCGCTCAAGAATGCGGGTGTCGAGATCGACGGTCGGCGCCTCGAGGAAGAGACGCTTCCAGAGCGGGAGTCGCGCTTTCGGCTCGTCGGCGAGACCCCAGAGCGAGTCGAGATAATAGGCCCGCTCTTTTTGACGCTGAAGGCGCGCGTGCTTCTCGTCGATGAACTGCTGGAAGCCCTTGAGGTCCGGCACGATCCACAAGGAGGCCAACTGCAGACCGCCGACGGCGACGAACCACATCGGATCATGGACGAGCCCGAGGAACGTGCCGGCCGCCAGACCCACGAGGTTGATCGAGGTCTTGAAGGCCTCCCATCGATAAGGCCGCCGCTCGTCAAGGCTCATCGCGGGGGCGGCCCACCGTTGAAGAAGCCCAGGAGCGACGCCAGCTGGGTCGAGCCCTCCCGCATCCGGCTTCGCGCCTGCTCCACGAGAAGCTCCAGCTCCCGGCGCTCGCGCTCGACAGCGGCGGCCTCTTCGGCGCACGTCGTGATGGCCACCTCCCTTTGCTTCATGAGCAACGCGGTGTCCTGGTCAATCTCCTCGAGTCGCCTGATGCGGGCCTCCTGGGCCCGGCTGTGCCGCACGTCCAGGTCAGCGACCCTCAGGGTCCGGGCCTGTTCGACGCGCTTGAGGTGGACGTCCAAGGCGGCACGTCGAGCCTCGGCGTCGGCGGCGACGTCCGCCTCGCTCCAGGTGTCGTCGGCCGCGTCGAGGGCGCGAAGCATGGCGAGCTGCTGGGGGCCGGGGAACTGTGCGAGGCCGACGAGCATCTTCAAGACGCGGCTCGCGCTGCCGATGCCGTCGCGGATGCCCGCCGCGGTCACCACCTGATCGACGGTCTGGCTGAGCACCTGCAACGTCTCCGCAGGCAGGACCGTGGCGACGAGCGGCGTCGGCGCGATGACGTCGGCCTCGTGCATGAGGGCCGTCGCCTGGGTCTCCAGACCCGCGAGCTCAGCCTCGATGCCTGCATCGGAGACGCCCGAAGGCGCACCCTCAACGGGATCGTCGAACTCCACGAAGGCGCTCGCGAGCTTCCTGAAAAGACCAGCCATCGAAAACTCCTCGGGTCAGGGGACGCTCAGGGGGCGCTTTGGGGGACGGGCATCAGCGCGGCAGCGGCGGCAGCGGCGGCTGCAGCGGCGGCGGCCTCGGCGGCAGCAGCGGCAGCGGCAGCGGCGGCTTCTTCGGCCTGCTTCTTCGCGGCGGACTCGGCGACCTTGGAGAGGTTCGTGAGGCCCTCCTCGAAGTCACGGCCGAGCATCGCGTCCATGTCCATGAAGACGCCCATGAGCTTGCCCATGAAGCTGTTCGGCGAGTCGAAGCCCCAGGTCACCTTCGTCGAGGCCCCTTTGGCTTCGAGCTTGAAGGTGAGGTCCGCGATCGACTGCCAGCCATCGGTGAACTCCAGCTTTCGCACAACGAGCCGGTCGGCCTCGACCTTGACGGTGCTCATCTTGCCTTGGCCGACGTCGCTGTTTCCGACCCACTCATAAGTCGCGCCGACGCCCGACTTCGGCCCGGAGAAGGTCTTCGTCATCGCCGGATCAATCTTCTGCCAAGGCGACCACGTGGGGAACGCCGTGATGTCGTTGATGATCGTGAAGATCACCATCGGCGAGGCGTTCACGTCCTTCGACCGCTCGACGTGGAGCGTGTCCGAACGGGTGGCCGCGTATGCGCAGACGCCGAGGGTGAGGACGGCGAGGGCGATGAGGGTCTTCTTGAGCATCGGTTCTCTCTCTTTAGGGTGGGGCCGCGCCGCACCAAGGCGTCGGTCCGTAGAGGGCGCAGAGCGCGTCGCGGTCCATGTCCGTAGGCATGCTCGCCGACGACTGCGCCGAGAGCACCGAGTCCGCGTCGTCTGTGGCTTGATCGAAGCCGAGCGTCCGACCGAGCTGCCGGCTGAGCTCTGCTTGTGTGGTGTCGGCGGACAGGACGATCACCGCCCAAAAGAGGGTGCCGGTCTCGGGGTCTCGGGTGACGAACGCCGAGGCGGTGCTTCCTGAGCTCAGGGGGCGGACGTCGGACGGGGCGTCAAAGTGGACCCGTCGATCCGATCGGCCCATCGGAGCCTCGGTGGCGGTCACGAGCTCGAAGCAGATCGGGCTGCAGTCGATGTCGGTCCAGCCCTGCGCGGCGAGCGTGATGGCCGAGGTTTGGTCGCTGACGGCCAAGCCGACCGAGAGGCCGATGCAGGACTCGGGGGCGGCCCAGTGAAAGGTGCGCCCCTGCTCGGTCTGGGTCACGGGTACGGGTGAAAGGGGCGGCGTGCCCTGGCAGCCGGCACCGCTGACGGGCGCGGTCGAGGTCTTGACTGCGGTCCAAGCCACATCCTTACAGCAGGCGAAGTCGTATGTGCCCGATGCGTGGCCCAAGTCGATGAGTCGACCTTCGATGCGGAGTGCCACCAAAGGCACCCTGACCTCCGGGAGGTGGCCGTCCTCGGCGACCCGCTCGTCGCCGAGTTTGAGGCGACCGTCAAGCCTGGCTTCGGGCACACCCTCGCAAACGCAGCTCAGCAGAACGTCGACCTCCGCGAGCGAGCCTTCGACCAGAGAGAAGCTGATGGCCTCGCCCTGAAATCGCGCACGAGTGCCCGTATCGAAGCCCTCTCCCACGTTCAGGGTCTGCTCAGCTCCAAGGCCCGTGGCCCTGTCCTCGAACGTCTCGCAGCCCCAAACAAGGCCCACGCCGACGACGAGGGCTCGAACGGTCATGGGAGGCGTCCGCCCTGAAGCAGCCAAACCGGCGCGGGTGCGGTCACCGAGACCCCGTCGATGACGACCTCATGGGCGTGCAGTGCTGCGCCTGGCAGCGTGTCCACTCGTGGAGGTCC
>SHZC01000182.1 GCA_009692505.1 Myxococcales bacterium | reverse complement strand
AAGGGAGTCTGGGTCACGGGCGCGTATAAACCGACACTGCGGCTCCCCCACCTTCGACGGTCTTCAGTTCCACGATCTCCACCGGCGGCACCCCGTCGAGGTCCGCGAGGACCACCTTATGGACCGTCACGCTCTCGCTTTGACCTTGGAAATTCCGGTCCCCGCCCGCGCCGAAGATCTCCAGCCGCGAGGGGCGGTTGCCGGTGGAGTTGATGATGCCCTGCCGAGTGGAGACGAGTTCGACCCCCGGACAGCCATCGACATCGGCGGCGCGAAGCAGGCCTTCATGTCGCCAGAACGCGAGGTCGTATCGCGCCGAGCGATCTCGTGGCATCTCGATCTTCAGGGCCCCGTCGGCGGGGTCGTGGAACTTCAGATCCCCGTCGATGCCATCAGCCCTGGGTCCCGTTCGGACCATGAGCTCTTCCTGGTGGTCGCCGTCGAGGTCTATCCCCAGCTGCCACTCGAGGTTGACGAAGGGCCCGAGCTGACCGCGGACCTGCCGGTCGACGAGCTCAATAATGTCAAGCTCCTTGACCGCTGCCCGACGCTCCACCCCAAAGAGTCGAAGCCCCTGCGACGTCAGGCCGAAGGCCGCAGACTCATACATCCCAGGCAGGGGCAGCGACTCTTCGCGCTGACGGAAGTCGTCGGGCGCGAGGTAGCCGATGGTGATACTGCCGTTCCGACCGTTGGCGATCGCCAGCTCCGTGCCCATCTCGCGGGGCTCCACGGGACCCTGAGCGGGCGCTCCGGGCACGAGAGAGGGATGGGCCACCCCCACAGCGTAGGCCGGCCCAGGCAGCTCCCCGACGCGCTCGAGCGTGCGGGCGTCGATGAGGGCCGTGAGACCGGCGACGAACTGAAACAGCTCGGGGAGACCGTCGACGTTGAAGTCCCAGGCGGGCCTGAGTCGGCAGCGCTCCACCGGCAACGAGACGTCGGGCAGGCCGAGGTCTTGGAGGATGCAGCGATCGTCGTCGAGGTTGATGAGCGCGACCGCGCCTCCGAAGCCGCCCGCGAGGATCGTGATGGAGTCGACCGTGGAGGGCAGAACGTACTCGCCGATCGCCGCGAACCCATCGGCATCGACGAGATGGAGCGAAGTGTCCGCGGCCCGTCGTTCGAGGACGAGGTAGCTCGCGATGTCGTTGATCTCCACAGCGGTCAGCAAGTCCGGTTGGGGCCAGACCCCGGGCAGGAGCTCAAGGCGCGCGTTGCCGGGACGAACGAACCGTCCCCGCTCGGCCGCGTCGACGCCCGACAGAAAGACGATGCCGGACTCGGCGTCGGTCTGAACACTGACGGCGAGGTCCGGCAGGCCATCGCCCTCCAGATCGAGATCAGCGCGAAGGTCCACGGCCTGACCGAGTGAGGCCCCCGTGAAGCTGAGAACGGGCTCGGCGCCGTTGCTCAGGCAATTCAAAGGCGCGCCGATATCGGCCGCGACGAGGGGGCCATCGATCGGGCCTACGTCGCCGAGGGTGCTCAGATCGGTCGACCCGGCCTCCGGAGGAAAGGCGTCGCCCGAAAGATCCGCGGCAGCCTCATTTTTGTCACCGGGATCGCTGACACAGGCGGCCAAGGGCACGGCGAGGACAGCGGACAACAGCAGGAATCGACGGCTTTTCATGGGCCTTCGTTTACCAGAATGTCGGCGTAATGTCGGCATTTTTGCCGACGGCCTTCGGGTGCGCGGGTCCAAGCAACTGCGGGTCGAGCATGGGTCGAACGCGGGTGTTTGCCCGAATTGGCCGACGCCCCAGCCGGCCCGCTCTATCAGTTCGTTACGCGAGAACGCGGTGCCAAGAGTTTGCAAGCGTTGACAGGCCCCGGGTCCGAGGCTAAAGAGGCGCCCATCTACCGGTCTTACTGCGTACGAGGAGCGCCTTAACCAATTGGAAGAACGTCGTCGCGTCAACGAACAGATCCGCATTGCGCAAGTCATGGTCATCGACGAGGTGGGCAACCCGCTCGGAGTCATGGACCCGATTGAAGGTCGGCGCATCGCCGGCGAGAAGGGCATGGACCTCGTCGAGGTCGCGCCCAACGCCCGCCCGCCCGTCTGCCGAATCATGGACTACGGTCGGTTTCGCTACGAGCAGCGGAAGAAGCACAAGAAGCAGCACCAAGCTGAAACGAAGACCATCAAGCTTCGTCCGAAGACCGATAAGCACGATCTCGAGACGAAGCTGCGCCACGCCCGAGGCTTCCTCGAGGACGGCGACCGCGTGCGGTTCATCGTCCGTATGCGGGGTCGTGAGCGGGCGGTGACCGACCGATGGGAGGCTGCGCTCAATGAACTCTTAGCCAAGCTCGCGGACATCGGCATCGTGACCGGTCGGCCGATGCTTGAGGGCGGTGGCGTCTGCGCGACCATCGAGCCCAAGCGCAATCAAGGTAAGCCTGTCGAGTACGTCGAGGCCGATGCCTCGGTGGATGTTCCGGCCGAAGAAGTGACTTGAGCGAGGGCGGAGCCATGCGGGTCTGGACTCAGACCGGCGGCTTCGGACCCGAGCACCTGGCCATCACCCAACGCGAGAAGCCGGAGCCCACGCAGCTTCAGGTTCGCGTTCGGGTGCTGGCCGTGTCGCTGAACTACCGCGACCTCATGCTGATGCGTGGCACTTACGACCCGCGCCTGCCCATGCCCCGCGTCCCGCTCTCTGACGCGGTAGCGATCGTCGACGCCCTCGGCCCCGGCTCGACCCGCTTCGCGCTCGGCGATCGGGTCTGCCCGATCTTCGCCCTGGGATACCTCTCCGGCGAGGCCACAGCCGACACGGTCAATCGCGCGTCAGGCCATCGCATCGACGGGGTGATGGCCGAATATCTGGTCATCGATGAGGCGTCGCTCGTGCTCGCACCGGCGCACCTCTCCCCGGCCCAAGCGGCGACCTTGCCCTGCGCCGCCGTGACCGCCTGGAACGCGCTGACCTCGATCCGCCCCGTCAAAGCGGGGGACACGGTCGTCGTGCAGGGGACGGGCGGCGTATCGCTGTTCGCGCTTCAACTCGCCAAGGCGTTTGGCGCGAAGGTCATCGCGACGTCGGGGGACGACGAGAAGCTGGCCCGCGCCCTCATCGCCGGGGCCGACCATGGGATCCAATACAAACATACACCTCGGTGGTCGAAGACGGTGCGTGAGGTCACCGAAGGTCGCGGGGCCGATCTCGTCGTCGAGGTCGGCGGCGCCGGCACGCTCACCGAGTCCATCGGTGCCGTGCGCGCGTCCGGTCGTATCGCGCTCATCGGCGCGTTGACGGGCCGCGGTCAGCCGCTCGATCTGCTGCCCGTCGTCATGCGAAGCGTCGTCATGCACGGCATCTTCGTCGGCCATCGGCTCCACTTCGAGGAACTCAATCGGGCGATGACCGCCCATCGAATCGTCCCGCACGTCGATCGTATCTTCGCCTTCGACGAGCTGGTCGCCGCCCTTG
Organism: Myxococcales bacterium; assembly: GCA_009692505.1. GTDB lineage: Bacteria > Myxococcota_A > Bradymonadia > UBA7976 > UBA1532 > SHZC01. The sequence continues at coordinate 6,512 of SHZC01000182.1, read as the reverse complement.
AGCACCTCGAGAGCGGTCGCCACTTCGGCAAGGTCGTCGTCAACGTCGCTGCGTGAGGTCAGGAGCCCTGAGTCTATGGTGGGCGGTGAGCTGCTGCTGGGTCTGACGGCGGGGGTCGTCTTCGCGGGGGCCTACGAGCGTCTACGGCATCAGCGGTGCCTGGACCAAATCCCGATTCGCGTGCACGTCAACGGCACGCGGGGCAAGAGCTCCGTGACGCGGCTCATCGCGGCCGCGCTGCGCGAAGGGGGCATACGCACTTGCGCCAAGACGACCGGCACGCTCGCTCGCATGATCATGCCCGATGGTCACGAGGTCCCGGTCTTTCGACCCAGCCGGCCCAACGTCATCGAGCAGATCCGCATCGTGCGCGCCGCCGCAGTCCTGGGGGCCGAGGCCTTGGTGATTGAGTGCATGGCCGTCACGCCCGAGCTCCAGTGGGTCAGCGAGTCCCGGCTCGTGAAGGCCACCCACGGCATCATCACGAACGCGCGGGCCGATCACCTCGACCAAATGGGCCCGACGGAGCACGACGTCGCCCTCGCGCTGTGCGCCACCGTGCCGCTCCGAGGCCGGCTGTATACGGCCGAGCGGCGCCACCTCGAGACCATCCGCATGGCCACGCTGGACCGCTCGGCCACGCTCATCACCGTCGACGAGGCCGAGGTCACGCAGCTGCCCCGAGGGGCGATGGACGGCTTTCGGCACACGGAGCACGCGGAGAACGTCGCGCTCGCGCTGCGAGTGGTCCGGGACCTGGGGATCGCGCCTGAGGTCGCGTTGCGTGGGATGCATTTGGCCGCGCCGGATCCAGGCGCGATGACCCGCCACGAGGTCGAGTTTTTCGGTCGAAAGATTCACTTCTTCAATGGCTTCGCCGCGAACGATCCGGAGTCGACGGAGCGCATCTGGCGCATGGCCCTCGATGCCTTCCCGGAGGTCGGCCGGCGCATCGCGATCTTCAACTGTCGGGCTGATCGGGCGCATCGATCCGCCACGCTCGGGGATGCCTATGCGCGCTGGCCACAAGCGGACGCCGTCGTGCTCATGGGCACCGGGACCTACCACTTCGCGCAGGCCGCGATCCGCGCAGGGGTCGATCCGACGCGCTTCGAATTCGCCGATGAGCGCGCGACGGCGGAGGTCTTCGAGCTGCTCGTCGCCCGCACCGGTCGCGACGCGCTCGTCATGGGCATGGGTAACATCGGTGGGCCGGGCTACGAGCTCGTCTCGTTCATGCGGAACCGCGAGCGGCTCCTGGAGGCCTGAGGTTTGAGTCTGCTGCCCATCTCCGTCGGTCTGGGGCTCGTCGTCAGCCTCATCTTCAGCGAGCTCTTCGGCCTCGCCGCGGGCGGCATGGTCGTGCCCGGCTACGTCGCCATGCACCTCTCCCGACCCCTCGACGTAGCCGTGACCATCGGCGCCGGCTGCCTCACGTTCGCCATCGTGCGCGCGGTCGAGACGTTCCTCATCTTGTATGGCCGCCGACGGACCGTCTTGATCATCCTCGTCGGCTACCTCGTCGGCATGGGCGGTCGGCTCGTCCTTGAAGGCCCCGTCGGCTCTGTCGGCCCCGTTGGCTCTGTCGGCCCCGTCGGCTCTGTCGGCCCCGTCGACCCCGTCGCGCTCGTGGGCTTCATCATCCCCGGCCTCATCGCGCTCTGGCTCGCGAGACAAGGCGTCATCGAGACGATCGCCGCCTTGCTCACCGCGGCCGTGGTCGTGCGCCTCCTGCTCGTGGGCCTCCTGGGCGTCGAGGTCTCGCCATGAAGGCCGTGTATTGGCGCCCGCATAAGGTTTCCCGCGTAGAGCTCTCGGTCATCGCGATCGTCTCGGTGCTGCTCTTCGCCGGGGTCGAACAGCTCAAGGTGACCGAGGAACAGCCCTATCTTTCGACCAAACTTGAGGCCGCCGAGCTGGCCGCCCAGGCCATCGAGGTCCTCAGAGCCGCGCGTCTGGGTCTGGCTATCGAGATTGACGCCACCGTAGATCCCGCTCAGTCCGGGCTGCTCGGCGAGGCGATGAGCCCCGTCACCAGCGATGTGGGCAGCCTCATCGCCAAGCAGACGAGCGTCAATCCGAACTTCGCCGCGGTCGTCGTGCACTACCTCAAGCAGGTCGGCGTCATGCCCGGCGACGTGGTGGCGATCGGCTGCTCGGGCTCGTTCCCGGCGGTCAACGTCGCCGTCTACGCCGCGGTCACAGCGATCGGCGCGCGGCCGATCGTCATCTCCAGCGTGGCCGGCTCCCAGTGGGGCGCGAATGAACCCCGGTTCATGTGGCCGGACATGGAACGCGTCCTCCGGGAGAAGCGGGTCTTCGACATCCGCTCCGAGGCGGCGTCGAGAGGGGGCGTCGAGGACCGCGCGCTGGGCATCTCACGCGAGGGGCGAGGCCTCATCGACCAGGCCATCGAGCGCAACGGGCTGACCGCACTCAAGCCGGAGAACTACCAGCAGAGCGTCGAGGCGCGAATGCGGCTGTATGCCGAGAAGGCGAACGGCCCCATCAAGGCCTACGTCAATGTCGGCGGCGGCACCACGTCGGTGGGCACCAAGGTCGGCAAGGACCTCTTTCTGCCCGGCGTCAACCGCACATCGCCTCGGGGCTTGCCCGTCGACTCGGTGATGTCCCGGTTCGTCAACGACGGCGTGCCGGTCATTCACTTGGTCAAGCTCAAACGCATCGCGCTGGAGAATGGGCTGCCCGTCGCGCCCGCGGTCGCGCAGCGCGTAGGGCAGGGCGGCATCTACTATCGGGAGCGACCGAATCGGGTGCTGGCACTGCTCGCGGTCCTCGTGATCGCGCTGCTCTTGCTCGCGTTCATCCGCCGCGACTTTGGTGCTCGGCTGTTCCGGCGCCGTCTCGGCCAAGACACAGGCCCCGCCGCCGAGCCCATGGTGTGACGTACCTCTTTCGACCGGGAGCCAGAGATGCGTATCGCGTTCGCCCATAACCTCAGGATTCGAGACGACGAGGCCGAGGGGGACTTCGACGCCCCGGACACCGTCGCGGCGATCATCGCCGGGCTGTCCGCGCTCGGTCATGAGGTGGAGCCCATCGAGGTCTCCGGTCCCGTGGCCCCACTCGTCGCGCGCCTCGAGGCTCTCGCACCGGACCTCGTATTCAATACGGCTTGCGGTCGCTTCGGCCGGGGCCGCGAGGCCTTCTACCCGGACCTCTTCGAGCAGCTCGGCTTGGCCTTCACGGGCTCCGACGCGCAGGCCACAGCCATCAGCCGCGACAAGCGACTCTGCAAGTCGCTCCTTTCGAACCTCGGTCTGCCCACGCCGCGTTTCGTCTATGTGACCGACGCCCGCGACCTCGCCTCGCCGGATCTGCGCTACCCGCTCATCGTCAAGCCAAACTTCGAGGGCAGCTCCAAGGGCGTCACGCACGCCTCGGTCGTCGACGACGCGGCCGCCCTCGTCTCGCGGGTGCGCTCGCTGCTCGAGCAGTACCCAGCCGGGCTGATCATCGAGGAGTTCGTCACCGGTCGGGACCTCGTCGTGCCGTTCTTCGCCCGACCGAGCGCCAAGGCCGGCGACCTGCTCGGGGTCGGCGAGTTCGTGATGACCGAGGCCTATTCAAACAGCCGTCGACACCCGCTCTACGAATACGAGCTCAAGCACGAGGGCTCGGCGGAGGTCGCCATTCGGATGCCCGCCGAGCTGCCCTCGAGCTTGGCGCAGGAGGCCATTCGGCTCACGCGTCGGGCCGTCGACGCCCTGGAGCTGCGCGGGTTCGCCCGACTCGACCTGCGCCTCACGCCCGAGGGCCGCCTCACGCTCCTGTCGGTCAACGCGATGCCCAGCCTGCACATCGGGGGCGCCATGCATCGGGGCGCGCAGGCCTTTGGACTCACGACCTACGCGCAGATGCTCGAGACGATTGTTAAAGCGGCCGTCGAGGACCATCACCTCGTGCCCCGGCCAACGGCGAGGCGGTCCACGCTGCGGGTCGGGCTGACGTTCAACCTCAAGCGCGTCATCGCCAAGTCACCCGGAGACGACGACTCCCAGGCCGAGTACGACTCGCCGGCCACCATCGCCTCGATTCGAAGCGCGCTGGAGAGCTTCGGCCACGACGTCGTCGAGCTCGAGGCGACCCCGGAGCTGCCCGCGCTCCTCGGTGCCTCCAAGCTCGACGTCGTATTTAATCTGGCGGAGGGGCAGCACGGGCGGAATCGCGAGTCGCAGGTCCCGGCCCTCTGTGAGCTCTTGTCCATCCCGTATTCGGGGTCCGATCCGGCGACCCTGTCCCTCACCTTGGACAAGGGGCTGGCGAAGCGAATCGTCCGGCAACATGGCGTGCCGACCCCAGAGTTCTTGGTCATGCGGACCGGCAATGAGCGACTGCCCCCGGACCTCAGGTTCCCGGCGATCGCCAAGCCGGTGGCCGAGGGCAGCTCCAAGGGCGTCATCAAGGCCAGCGTGGTCAAAGACGAGGTCGAGCTGCGCGCGCTCGCCCGCGAGATCATCGGCAAGTACAAGCAAGGCGCGCTCGTCGAGACGTTCCTGCCGGGGCGCGAGTTCACGGTGGGCCTACTCGGCGAGAAGCGTCCGCGCGTCTTGCCCCCGCTCGAGATCGTCTTTCTCAAGCCGCAAAGCGAGCACCCCGTCTACTCCTTCGAGCACAAGCAGGCCCTGAGCGACGAGGTCCGTTACGACGCCCCGGCCAATGTCGACGCGCGCCTGCTCGCCGAGATTGAGAGCGTCGCCCGAGAGGCCTTCGTCGCGCTCGGCTGTCGAGATGTGGCCCGGATTGATCTTCGCCTCGACGCCGCGGGGCGGGTGAACTTCATCGAGTGCAACCCGCTGCCGGGGCTTACGCCGGATTGGTCGGATCTCTGCATGATCGCCAAGAGCGCGGGCATGGCTTATCGGGACCTGGTCGGCGAGATCTTGGCGCCGGCGATTCGACGCTTCAACGAGCGCAAACGCCGCCCAGCCGGAGCCCGACGTGGCTGACCGGGCCCGCGCGCTCGGCCTGCGCTTCGGTGAACTTCAACCCGGCCCGCACAACGGCCTCACGGACGTGCCGGGGGTGCGCGTGGGTCACACCACGATCGAGATCGGGCACGGGCCGCTCGTCGTCGGGCAGGGGCCGGTGCGGACCGGGGTCACGGTCATCGTGCCGGGCGACTTCGACCCCTACCTCGAGCGACCCGCGGCGGGGGCCTTCGTGCTCAACGGCGCGGGTGAAGTTCACGGCCTGACGCAGCTCGTCGAGTGGGGTCATCTGGAATCGTCAATCGCCTTGACCAATACGTTCTCGGTTGGGGTCGTGGCGGATGCGCTCGTCGACGAGCTGCGGACTCGACACCCGGAGGTGGGCCGTTCCGGAGACGTGGCCATCCCCATCGTCGGAGAGTGCGACGACTCCTGGCTCAACGACATCGCCGGTCGTCATGTTCGCGCCGAGCATGTCCTGGCCGCGCTTTCCGGGGCGACCTCCGGGCCCGTCGTCGAGGGCAGCGTCGGCGCAGGCACCGGCACGCTGTGTTATGGGCTGAAGGGCGGCATCGGGACGGCCTCGCGCCGCCTGTCCGCCGGGTCGGGCGGCTTCACGCTCGGCGCGCTCATCCAGACGAACTTCGGGCGGCTCGACGAGCTCAGGCTCGGGGGCCGCTGCGTCGGCGAAGATCTCGCGCAGCACCTCGGCTATTTCCCGGCCCGCCGTCGGGACTACGGCAGCTTCATCGTCGTGCTCGCGACGGACGCGCCGCTCACCTCCAGCCAACTCTCGCGGCTCTGCAAACGCGCGGCCCTCGGGGCGGGTCGAACGGGCTCTCACGCCTCGCATGGCTCCGGAGAGATCCTCCTGGCCTTCTCGACGACGCACCGCCTGCCCCGGTCGTCTTCAACGCCGACCTATCTTCAGTCGCTCGTCCACGACGACTTCCTCGACCCGCTGTTCCGGGCCGCTGCGGACGCGACGGAGGAGGCTGTCATCAACGCGCTCTGCGCCGCAGAAGAGTGCGTGGGTGCCAACGATCACCACGTCCCGGCGCTGCCCCACGGACGTGTGCGTTTTCTGAGCGAAAAAGCGTAGCGGCCGTTGGCTTGTGTCCTGTTAGAGTCCGCGGCCGCTGCCCCCCCTTGGGGCGCGTTGACTCAGGAGTTCAGTCGTATGTCAAAGGCCATGGTCACCCTGCTGCCTCTAGTGCTGGGCGCTTCGCTTGTGGCCCTCCCGGCCGCAGCTAAGAAGCCCCGGGAGATTATCCAGGATCTTACAGTCAAGGCCGAGGAGCTGACGTCGCGCGACAGCCACAAGGTCGCTGTACAGGAGCTCGGCTTGCTCAAGAGCTGGCTTGAGGACGCCCGAGCATATCTTCAAGACGAGGAGGATCTCGACTTGAGCCATGCCCTCGATCGGGCGAACGCCGCGACGGGCTGCATCGAAGCGCTGCTCAATCTCGCTGACGCCGAGGACCAGGCCAAGCAGGGCCAGGCACGCGCGGAAGAGAAAGAGAAGCAGGTCGAGGCCGTCAACGTCGAGGTCAAGCAGCT
>SHZC01000181.1 GCA_009692505.1 Myxococcales bacterium | reverse complement strand
GGGTCCGCTACTTGCGGAACAGCTTCTTGACGTTGCCGGAGAGGCTCTGGTCTTTCTTTGACCGGCGGCCCGTCCGCGACGGCAGCTCCTCGGTGACGATGGACTCAGGGGGCGGTTCGAGATAGTCCCGCTCGACCACGACGTGGCCGCCGAGCGCCGGGTCGTCGAGGTCAACCTCGATGGTGACGATAGACTCAGACGGCGGCTCGAGAGAGTCCCGCTCGACCACGACGTGGCCGCCGATCGCCGGGTCGTCGAGGTCAACCTCGATGGTCTTGCTCGCCGAGGCCCCAAGCTCCTCCATGGTCGGGGCGTCCGTCGGATACGGATGAGCGGTCTTGCTTCGCTCCCCGAGCAGGAGAACGGCCAGCGCGGCGTCGGCGTCGGCAGGGCGGAGGGGCGCGCGCCTGAGCCGAAGCAGATCCTCAGGCGGGATGAGCGCGACGAGCCGGTTCAGGTCCGCCTCGGGTCCAGTGCTCGCGGTGGCGGGTCGACTCTTCTTTGCGGCCACGGGCAACCTCAGTAGGTGTAAGCGGCCTGCAACTGCAAGCCCAGGTAGCTGTCCTCGGCAGACTTGCCCAAGCGCCCGCCGCGTCCCGCGCCCGCGAGTTGGCTGGAGAAGACGCTGTAGTCGAGCCCCAGCCGCACGCCAAAGCCTCCGTCGAAGCGCGAGCCCAGCCCAGCGGCGACAGCATAGCCAAGGGTGTCAGCGGTCTTCGAGAGCTCCTGCACCGACGTCCCGTGGTCGACGCTGGGCATGAGCCGAAACGTCACGTCGGCCACGGCCAGCGGCGTCCCCAGAGGCATGACGAACCCCAGGGCGACATCGAAATACGACAGCTCCGTTCCGCGGTACTCAGGGTTGTCCTCGAGCTTGAAGCTCAGTCGACCATAGCCCAGCCCACCCATGATCTCCGGCGCCTTCTCTCCCTGCCAGAAGGGGTGGCGGTACATGAGCCCGGCGCGCAGGGCCGAGTGGCTCGTCTCGAGCTTGCGCGTCGACGTCGTGGCGGGGATCTCTCCCATCGCGGTCTCGCTGATGGTCTGCACCGTCGAGAGGAAGGTCTTGGCGAAATCCAGGGCGACGCCGATCCGGGCGAGGGGTCCGTGTTTAGAGAACGCCAGAGGGAAGACCTCGGCCTGAACCGCGAACCCGGGCGAGAGCGACGACTCGTAGGTGATGCCCTTCTCGAAGAAGAGCGGCGAGCCTAAGCGAGCCTTGTAGTCGAACGAGCGCTTCATGGTCGCGAGGCCCGCCCGCAGACGCACCGCGGGATCGAGAGCCTCGCCCTCGTCGTCGGGCTCCACGACGGCCTCGGTTTGCCCCTCTTCGGCGCCGCTGAGCTTGGGTTCAGAAGCGGCGAGGGGGCCTGGCGTGATGTGCCGATGGTCGCCCAAACGGAGGTAGGGCTCGATGGCCCGAGCCGCCTGGCTATAGACCTTCGCCGAGAGCTTGCCGGCCGGCAGCGTCACGACCTCCTCGCCGAGCAACTTGCCATCGCCCCCGTTGAAGACCGAGAGCGTGAGGACCTTGTCTTTCGTGCGCGCGCTGCTCGTCAGCTCGCCCCGCACGACCGAGTCGATCTCGAGCGCGCGGGCCACGGTGCTCATGGCCTTCGGGTCCGTCTCCACGGTGTCCCCGAGCCCTCGCTGCCCAGCCTCGGCGAGGAAGTTTCGCGTCGACTCAAAGCTGATGTTCTTCAGCTTCTCGAGCGCGACCTGCAGCCCCTGAATCACCGGCGCGCCGGCCCCCTTGCCCCGGACGCCAACGATGACGACATGGACCGGCTGTGCTGCCGCCCACAGCGGAGCGAGCAGGAAGAAGTAGACGAGACTGATGCCCAGGAAGAACCGCCGAAAACACATCTCAGGACCCCTACTCAAATTGATCCCATCGGGTATCGCTGGTGGCCTGCACCCCCGACAGCCGAAGCAGAAAGTCGTCCTTATTCGTGCAGTTGGCGAGCGCGTCATCGCGCGTGATGAGGCCACTTTGAAGCAGCCCCATGAGGCTCTGATCGAAGGTCTGCATCCCGTAGTTCGTATTGCCCTGGCCGATCGCCTCGCGGATCTCCGAAGAGCGCCCCTCCTCCAGGATGATCTCTCGAATCCGCGCCGTGACGAGCATGATCTCCTGGGCGGCGACGCGCCCGCGGCCATCGGCCCGCTTGAGCAGACGCTGGCTGATGACCGACTTGAGGTTGCCGGCGATCTGCATCCGGATTTGTTTGTGCTGGTGCGGCGGGAAAGCCCCGATGATGCGATTGATGGTCTCCGGCGCGTCCACGGTGTGGAGCGTGCTCAGAACAAGGTGCCCGGTCTCCGCCGCGGTCAGCGCCGTCTCGATGGTCTCGGCGTCCCGCATCTCACCGACCAAGATCACGTCTGGATCTTGACGCAGTGAGGCCCGCAGCGCTCGGGCGAAGCTGTTGGTGTCGGTGCCGACCTCGCGCTGATTGATGATGGAGCGCTTGTCACGAAACTGAAACTCGATGGGGTCTTCGATCGTGACGATGTGGGCCGTGCGCTGCGCGTTGATGTGATTGATCAGCGCGGCGAGCGTCGTGCTCTTGCCGGAGCCGGTCGCACCCGTCACCAGGATGAGGCCTCGGTGCTCGCTGGAGATCTTCTCCAAGATGGGCGGGAGCGACAACTCCTGGATGCTCTTGACCTCGGTGGGGATGACCCGAAGCACCATGCCGGCCTGCATCCGCTGCACGAAGAGGTTGACGCGGAACCGGCCGAGACCCTGGACGACGTAGGCGAAGTCGAGCTCGCGCTCCTTGACGAACTTCTCGTGCTGCTCGCGCGTGGTCATGGCGGCCGAGAGCTGTTCCATGTCCTGCTGCGTGAGGCGCTGGCCGTTCCGGAGTGGGACCATGCCTCCGCTGACCCGAAAGAGCGGCGGCAAGCCGACCTTGAGGTGCACATCGGAGGCGCCGCCCTGAACCGCGTACCCAAGAATGGTGGCGATGTCGATCACGGCGGCGGACTGTAGCAGAAGCACACGGTAGGGCCATAGGCGCGGAAGGCGGGCTTCAAGCCTCGGTGACGACCGCGGCCGGCGTCACCACCCGCTTGATGCCGTGGTGGACGAGCACCTTGGCCTCAAGATCGGCGAGGATGTCCAAGTGCTGCGTCAAGAACGTCTTGGCGTTCTCGCGGCCCTGCCCGATGCGCTCCTTATTGTAGCTGTACCAGGCACCTGACTTCTCGACGATGTTGGCGGCGGCGGCGAGGTCGAGCACGTCCCCAGCGCGGCTGATGCCCTCGCCGTACATGATGTCGAACTCTGCCTCTCGGAACGGCGGGGCCATCTTGTTCTTGACGACCTTCACGCGCGTCCGGTTGCCGACGACCTCCTCGCCGCTCTTGATAGCACCCGTGCGTCGGATGTCGAGGCGCTGCGAGGCGTAGAACTTCAGCGCGTTGCCGCCCGTCGTCGTCTCGGGGTTGCCGAACATGACGCCGATCTTCATCCGGATTTGGTTGATGAAGAAGACGCAGGTCTGGCTCTTGCTGATGCTCCCGGTGAGCTTCCGCATCGCCTGGGACATGAGGCGCGCTTGCAAGCCGACGTGGCTGTCGCCCATCTCGCCTTCGATCTCGGCCTTGGGGACGAGGGCGGCGACCGAGTCGATGACGAGAGCATCAATCGCGCCGGAGCGCACGAGCATATCGGCGATCTCCAGGGCCTGCTCGCCAGTGTCTGGCTGGGAGATGAGGAGATCGTCGGTGTTGACCCCGAGCTTGCGGGCGTAGTTCACGTCGAGCGCGTGCTCGGCGTCGATGAACGCCGCGACGCCCCCGAGCTTCTGAGCCTCGGCGATGGCGTGAAGGGTCAAGGTCGTCTTGCCCGACGACTCGGGTCCGAAGACCTCGACGATTCGACCTCGGGGAAAGCCTCCGATGCCGAGGGCGATGTCGATGCCCACGCTCCCCGTCGGGATGACGGAGACCTCGCGCAGGAAGGAGTCGCCTTGGCCGAGCCGCATGATCGAGCCCTTGCCGAACTGCTTCTCGATGGCTCCGACGGCGAGAGAGATGGCGCGCTCGCGTTGATTCTCGGTCTGACCTTTAGGTGGGCTCATGATCTTCCCTTCGCGTTGACGATTCATTCTTCGGTGGCTGACTCGACGGGGCCATCCTCGGCCGCGTCGTCGTCGAGGGTCTCGAGCTCGGGCTCGAAGATGCGCTTGCGTTTTTGTCGTGGGCTGGTGAGCACGACGGGGAGGCGTGACCTCGGTCGGCCATCGAGGCGACGGGAGAGCTCGACGTCGAGTTCGGCCCGCTGCTGCTCGTCGGTGAGGCCTTGGTGACCCCCGGTTGGGACCTGAAGTCCACATCGGTGGCGGATTGACGGTGGCGCGCCCGCGAGCAGCCCGAAGCAGGGGACCGACACGGTGAGGACTCGACCGGAGTCCGTCTGGCGGACCCCATCGGCCCCGTCGCGGAGTCGTGTCTGGAGCCGACCGAGGGGCAGGCGCGCCGCGCCTTCATCGACCGCGAAGCCGTAGTCGGTCAGCTGAACCTCGAGGTCGGAGACGAGGCGCGCGAGGTGCCCCTCGGTGTCCTGGAGCTCGCAGGAGACGACGTCGTCCTCGAGCCGCGTCTGCAAAAGGCGAACGTCGAAGGGGCTCGCGCGCCCGGCGGCACGGGCGCCCACGAGCCGGGCGGCTTCGAGCGCGTCTTCGCTCGGTGCGTCGAAGGTCGTCAGCCAGAGGTAGAGGGAGGCGGGCCGAACCCACCGGACCCCGACCGCAACGTCGTCCCGTCGATCGACGAGCGCGGCGATGACCGTGGAGGGCAGCTCGATGACAAATGCGGCGACGGTCACGTTTCGGACTCCAGGATGGGCAAAGAGAGGACGGCGCGCCGAGCGGCTTCGAGTGCTCGGGCCACGCTCTGCTGGCGCACACGCTCGCGCGCGCCGCGAAGGTGTGTGGTCACGACGGAGGCGACGCCGTGTGGTCCGGCGACGCCGATGCAGACGGTGCCTACGGGCTTCTCGGCCGTGCCCCCACCGGGCCCGGCGATGCCGGTGATGGAGACCGCGATGTCGACCTTGAGCAGACGTCGAGCCCCCTCGGCCATCGCTCGCGCGCAAGTCTCGCTGACGGCACCGTGCTCCGCGAGCAGCGCGGGTTTGACGCCGAGCAAGGCGGTCTTGGCCTCGTTGGCATAAGCGACGATCCCCCCCCGGAAGACGTCGGACGCGCCGGGGACTCCGGTCAGCGTCGCGCCGAGCAGGCCGCCCGTGCAGCTCTCGGCGGCGCCGAAGGTCAAACCGCGTCCCCGAAAGGCCTCGACGACCCGCTCGGCCAGTCCGGCCCTACCGCGGCCGATCACATAGCCGGCGCCCACGGCTTCGACGGCCTGTGCGAAGCGCTCGACCTCTTCGGGATCGTCACCCCGAAGGCTCAACTCGAGGTCAAGCTCGCCGGCCCGGTAGCCGATCTCGACCCACGCGAGGTTGGGGAGCGCCTCGATTCGTTGTGCGAGGGCCGACTCACCGATGCCGACGCAGCGAAGGTAGATCGTCGGTCGCTTGCGGACGAGCCCGAGCTGCGCGAGGTGTACGGCGAGCATGGGCACGACATGGTGGTCGAGGTGCCACTGAAGCTCATCGGGCACCCCCGGCAGGAGGAAGAAGGTGCAGCCGCCGAGCTCGAGGTAGAGGCCGGGCGCGGTGCCGACGTCAGAGGACAGCGCGGTGGCCCCGACGGGGATGCGTGCTTGTCGACGGTTGTTCTCGGGCGGGGTTTGGGGCGCGAAACGAGCGACGATGCGGTCCCACTGGGCTTGATCGAAGACCAACTCAACGTCGGCCGCCAAGGCCATCGCCGCGACGGTGACATCATCTGTCGTCGGTCCGAGCCCCCCGCTGACGATGCAGAGGTCGGCGCGGCGCGAGACGTCCTGGAAGGCCTGGGCGATGGCCACGCGGTCGTCTCGAAAGGTGGTCCGGCGATTGAGGCTGAGCCCCAGAGTCTCGAGTGCTCGGGCCACCCTGAGCGTATTGCCATCCGCCGTTCGACCGTCTAGGAGCTCGTCCCCGAGCGTAAGCAGCTCGACCGCTGCTCGGGCCGTCATCTGGGGGGAGAGGGGCGGTGCGTTCACGACTTGGGACCTTGATTGGGGAGGTGGACAATTTCGATTACCTGTACAAATGTCAAGCTGTTTTCGACGAGAAAGGGCGGTACTCCACACCGTATGTTCCGCCCTCTTCAACACGTCGCGCTCGTGGCCTTCGGCTGCGCCTCACCAGCCGTGGCGTGGGCGTCTCCCGCCGAGCGCGTCGAGGCGAGCTTTGGGCAGTCACTTGTCTTCGTCGATCAGGGGGTCCTGTCCGATGCCGGGCCTCAGAAGCGCACCGTCCCCGCCTCGTCGGCCCTCTTCCTCCTCGAGTACCGGCTCTGGCCGTCGTTCGGCCCGATGGCCATGGGCAACGTGCCGTTGAGTACCGTGAGGAAGCTGAATCAGGACGACGTCTTCGTCGACGAGTACATCGCCATCGCGCTCGCGCTCGGCGTGCGTTGGTCTCCAGTGGCGATCGCGCTGACGGAGAAGGCGACCTTCGAGCCCCAACTTGGCCTGCTGATGGGACGGACCTTCGGGAGCACGCTGGAGGATCGTTTTTTTCCACTCCTTGCGACCCGGATGCACGTCGCGTTGACCGATGGCCTCTGCCTCTATATGGGAGGGGCGTATTCCTTCCACGCCGACACACTCACCTTGCTCTACGGTGTCGGCCACCGTTTCTGACGTAAGCCTTTTTTGACCCTCGGAACCAACGGCCTCTAGGATTCGCGCGGATTCGCGGCCCACACGCGCGCAGGGTGTCTCATGGATTTTCCCCAGACGTTCGGCAAGTACACCCTCCTGCGACGTGTCGCGACCGGGGGCATGGCAGAGATCTTTCTCGCTCGGCAGCAAGGTGCTGGGGGTTTTGAGAAAGACGTGGTCCTCAAGCGCCTGCTGCCCGTACACGCCGAGAACCAAGAGTTCGTCCAGATGTTCCTCGACGAGGCGCGGATCGCCGCCCACCTCTCGCACCCGAACATCGCGCAGATCTTCGACCTCGGGCAGGTCGGCGACGACTACTACATCGCCATGGAGTACGTGCACGGCGTTGATCTGCGGAGGCTCTGCTCGCAGGGGATCGCCGAGGGCAACTACCTGCCGCTGCATCACGCAGTTCGCATCATCGCCGAGGTCTGCGACGCCCTCGCCTATGCCCATGCCCGGACCACGACCGACGGCGCGCCGCTCAACATCGTTCACCGCGACATCTCCCCGACAAACGTGCTGGTCACGTACGAGGGGGGCGTCAAGATCGTGGACTTCGGGATCGCCAAGGCGGCCAACAAGATCTCGGTCACCAAGACCGGCCAGATCAAAGGCAAATACGGGTACATGTCGCCCGAGCAGTGCCGTGGCCTCGAGATTGACGCCCGGTCGGACATCTTCGCCGTCGGCATCAACCTCTACGAGATCACCCTTGGCCGAAGGCTCTTCCGCGGTGATACCGAGACGGAGACGGTCGCCGCGATCGAGAACGGCATCATTCCCGCGCCGCGCAGCGTCAGCCCCGACTATCCTGAGCGCCTCGAGCGCATCGTACTCAAGGCGTTGGGACACCAGCCTGGTAGTCGATTCCAGGTCGCGCGCGAGCTCCAGATGGCCCTCGAGGACTTCCTCGCCGACTCGGCGATGCGAGCGACGGCTGGGATGTTGTCGGAGTACATGCGGCAGCTCTTTCGCGACCAGCTCGAGCTCGAGGCTCGGGAGGGCATCGTGCATCGGGGGCTCGCCCGGCAAGCGAGCATGCCAGCGGCGAACCTGTCGGCGACCCCATCGGCCGACGACGGGAATATCCCCATCCAGGAGAGCGGGATCATCTCGGTCGATTCGATCGAGGTGCTCACGTCGGTTGCGTCCTTTGCGGGTGACCCTGAGTCGTTGACGGCCGGTCGGACATCGCTTGAGGCCAGCGGTCGGATCGATGGCCATCAGATGCAGATGACGCGGCTGCCGCCCGAGCTGATGCGCCGGCCCCCCCCCCCGGCGATCCCTCAGGAGCCCTCGATCGACGAGCTCCTGAGCCCGCCGACCCCCAGCGTGAGCATCCCGATCCAGTTCATGTCTCCGCGCGCCGTCGCGGCCTCCGTCGTCGAGACGCCGCCTATGATGCTTCGCCCAAGCGTGCCCACGGCGTCGCCGGCACCGATCAACCTCGCCCAAACCGCCCCTCCGGCCAAGCTTCACTTCACCGGTGAGGCGGTCGACGAGTCCGACCTGGTCATCCCTTCCGGTCGCGGTCGGCTCATGATCGCGCTGGTGCTCGTGCTGCTCGGGGTCTCGGCCATCTTCCTCATGGAGCGCTTCACGACGAAGGACAGCGAGGGGCGGCCGCGCATTCCGAGTCGGCTCGCGGCGGCGTTGCCGAAGGTCCAGGCCCCGCTCGACGCCTCGCTCCCCGGCGAGACCGCCGAGTGGCCGGAGTTACCCTCTCCGAAGCTGGCGATCGTCCGCATTGACAGCGAGCCGCAGGGGGCTCGGGTCGTCGTCAATGGCAACGTGCTCAACGCCTTGACCCCGACCTCGGTGCAGACGTTCGCCGGTTATCCCTCGACGATTCGCCTTACGCAGTCCGGCTTCCTCCCGACTGAGAAACGGGAGCTTGTCGGCGACGACGGGATCGACGTGAAGGGCACGCTGAAGAAGGGCAAACCGGAGACCGCCAAGCTGAGGGTGGAGACGTCGCCTCCCGGTGCCAAGATCTTCGTCAACGGCAATGAGGTCGGCACCACCCCGCTGCTCATGCCGCGCGTCGGCGCGGGCGTCGAGCTGACGTTGAAGCTCGAGCTCGCCGGACACTACCCCCACGGCGTCATCTTCACGCTCCGCAAGGAGGAGCTCCGCGAGATCGGCGTCCAGCTCATGCCGGACACGGGGCCAAAGCGGAGCAGCACGGTCAACGTGGAGTCCATCCCCCAAGGTGCGATCGTCTACGATAGCTGGATCGAGGGCGGCAAGAAGGCGCTCGGCAAGACCGGCCAATTCGCCTTGAAGGTCGTCCGGCCCATCGACGGCGGGGTGCGGCTTCGCGCCAAGCTCGAGGGGTACGACGAGATCGAGCGTGATCTCGATCTGAAGTTGCCGTTCTACACCGTCTACATGCGCTTTCCGCCCCGCGAGGAGACGTTCGGCACGCTCACGCTCACGGGCGCCCCGAACCTCACCGTCTACCTGGGCTCACAGGAGCTCGGCAAGACGCCGCTCAAGAAGGTCAAGGTGCCTGTAGGGGCCCACACCGTCGTCCTGCTCGATACGGCCACCGGGGCTCGAGTCGAGGCCGCGTTGACCGTCGCGAAGGACGAGGCCGTCGAGCGCAGCGCGGTGCTTGAAGGCGCGGTCATCACGCTGCGCTGAGGGGTCTTTAGCTCACGGGCCCGCGAGCGCGCCCTGGGCTCACGGGCCCGCGAGCGCGCCCTGGGCTCACGGGCCCGCGTCCCATTGCGGGGCTGCGTAGACGGTCTCGGCGGCCTCGAGCTGAGCCCTCACGCTCGAAGGGGATGACCCGCACTTTGATCAGAGGCTCATCGAAGAGCAGCCCGATCCGCAGCGAGCGGCCTTGGGGCCCCGGTACCACGCGATCGGATCCGAGGACGGCCGCGAAGAGTCGTAGAGCGCGGTCGATGGGCACGGTCGGCTCGACCGTGGGCCGGGCCGTCGGCGGGACCGTCGGCGTTGCGGCAGGGGTTGCTGACGAGGAGAGGGAGGGGGGTCTGACAATAGAGAAGCGGCGAGCTCAGAGCGGGCCCGCCTCCGGTCACTCGACGATGTTGAAGTCGACGCGACGATTCTGTGCGCGCCCGTCTTCGGTGCCGTTCTCGGTGATCGGCTTCTCGCCGCCGGAGCCGACCGAGACGAGCCGCGTGGCATCGATGCCCTTCGAGAC
>SHZC01000180.1 GCA_009692505.1 Myxococcales bacterium | reverse complement strand
TCGCCGGTCGGAATCTCGAACGGAGGCCGCCGACCGGCCTCGAAGGGCGACGCGAGGCCGGCGAAAGAGACGACGCGGACAGGGACCTCCCCTTCATTGCGGAACTCGACCGTGATCTCGCCCCGCCCGCCGACGCCCACCAGACCGAACGCGACCTCGAGGGTCGAGGCGACAAGCGAGGTCTCGCCACCCGGCACGTCGCTCGCAGCCGCGTCGTCGAGCTGCCCGCCCATGTCGAGTGCGGAGGCGTCTTTGGGCCCCGCGTCCGCGAGGTCTGCCTGCGCGAGCGAGCCGTCCTCCGGCTCCCCGGTCGCGGCGGACGGCTCGCCACACGCGGTCAGCGCGGCAAACGCGGCCAGAAGTCGGAGGGAAACAAGGAGCAGGGCCATGGGTTTCATCGGAGGGATTGTACGCAATTCCCCGACCTTCGACAGGCGCGTCTGGTATATCGACGCCGATGGCCACGGGCGCACCGCACCTCACCGGACCGATTCGAATCAACGTCGCCGGCGAGCTCCTGAGCTTGGGCTATGCCCTGCTCGGCAAGCTCGGCGAAGGCGCGTCGTCCGGTGTCTTCGATGCTCGTCGTCTCGAAGACGGCCGCCGCGTCGCCGTCAAGGTCAGCCGGACGGACATCCCCGAGCCCGCCTTGGTCGTGGCCCGGATGCAGACCGAGTGGAACGTGGGACGGGGGCTACGCCATCCACACCTCGTCGGCGTCTACGACGGGGGCGTGCTCTCGGACGGCCGCGCCTTCCTGGTGATGGAGCGCCTCCACGGCCACGATCTTCTGGATGAGCTCGAGTCCAAAGGCGCGCTGCTGCCGGTCCGCGCGCTGCAGATCGCCCGCCAGACCTGCGAGGCGCTTCAGGTCCTGCATCGCCGGGGCGCGGTCCATCGCGACGTGAAGCCGGAGAACGTCTTCCTCTGCGCGGACGGCCGCTTGCCCGACCACGTCAAGCTGATCGATCTGGGCATCCTCGCGCTGCCCGATGACGATCCCGAGCGGGCCCACGAGACCACCGGGCAGTTCATCATGGGCACGCCGCTGTATCTGGCACCCGAGCAGGCCACGGGCGCGCGCCCCGATGCCCGGACTGATCTCTACGCGCTCGGCGGCGTGCTCTACCACATGCTCGCGGGTCGGCCCCCCTTCGAGGGTGATGACCCGACGGAGATCGTCTCCCGACACCTGAACGCAAAGGCCGACTCCCTGGGCGGACTCCTGCCGGACCTGCCCGAGTCGATCGTCAAGTTGGTTCACCATTGCCTCGAGAAGGACCGCGAGGATCGACCCGCGACGGCGCAGGAGGTCATCACGGCGATCGACCTCTGCATCGAGCGGCTCGCCGTGGTCATTGGGCCGCCGCCTTCCCTGCGGAGCGCCCCGCTCCCGGAGCTGCCGCTGCCCGGCGCCGCGAGCGACTGGTTGCGTTACTCCGAGCTCGTTCAGCGATATGTCGAGGCGTACTTTCCCGGCGAGTCCGCGCCGCCCGCTCTCAGAGTCTCGGTCTTCGAGGTCGGCGATGCGCGCCAGAGCTATCTGAAGGCGCAGGCCACCGCCGATGCGAACCGGGAGCGCGCCGACTTGGCCGCTCGAGACCGTATTTTGCAACGCGAGCTCCACCAGCGCCGTGCCCACCACGTCTCCGCAGCCCTCGAGCGGGCTCGCCTCCGGGTCAAAGAGGCCTCCCGCGTGGCGGACGAAAACGCCACGGCCCTCGACGCCGTGGACGACGCCTACGACAACGAGCTCGCCCTTCTGCGCGCGCTGACGGGCGGCGAGGTCGGGGACGCCAACCTTCGGGCGCTCGCCGCACGCCATCAGTCGCTCGAGGTCGTGGTCCTCCAGCGGACCGAGCGGACGGCAGGGCTCGATGCCGCCCGCGCCCTCGAGCTCGCCGCGGCTGAGCAGCTCGCCGCACTCAGAGGCGAGGATCTCGACGTTCAGCGCGCGCTGTCGGAGGGCGATCTGGATGAGCAGGACGACGGCTACCGCAACGAGCAGGCGGCGGCCCGAGCCGTGGACCACGCCATCTCAGCGCTGCGTCTCGTCGAGCAGAGCTGCGTCCGCCTGCTCTTCGAGTACGTCCGTTTTCTGACGCTGCCCGGACGCTGAGCTTGCCCGGATCTTGAGCTCGGGCGCCCTTACATCGGCAGGCCACCCGCGAAGCACATGATCAAGCCGAAGCAGGCCGCCGGATCTCCGCCGGCCATCGCGCCGACGTCAATCATGCACTGGGCCGTCATCCGGGTCGCGGCCTCGTCCAGGACCAGATTGGCCATGCAGTCGGTGAAGTACATCGCCTGCCCTCCGCCGACGAACATCTCGAAGCCGCAGCCCACGACCGCGTCCCAACTCGCCGCGCAGATCGGATCGATGTTGCCCAGCGCGATGCAGTCGTTGACCGCCTGCGCCCCGCAAGCCCCGCCCACCGAGAGCTGAGTGACGCACGCGCCGAAGTCCGCGGGGTACTCGCCCTCAAGGATCGCTCGCCCGCCGCAGTCCAGACTGCACGCCGCCGTGTCGGCGAAGGCGGCGCCGTCACCCAGACCCCCGGGGCAGAGCTCGAGCGCGGCGCACGCCTCGTCGCAGGCCATCGGGATGGACCCGTCGGACGCGAGGCAGAGGCCAAGCTCGTCGCAGGCGGCCGCATCGGCGCAGGCCGCGCGCACGTCATCACCCGAGGCGTCGACGTCGCAGGCTCGCTCACAGAGGAAGGAATCTTGCTGGTCGTCACAGGCGATCACCGCGCCGCACGTCGAGGCGCACGCAGCCGAAGCAGGCGCGACCTCGATGCCGTTACAGCTGGCCACCGGAGCGCAGCCCTCGAGGCGCCGCATCGCGTGCAGCGTACAGGCCTGTGAGTCGATGATTGCCGGCTCGTCCCAGCTGGCGTTGCAGGCGTCGACGCAGCCGCCGTCCCCGAGCACGCAGCGATCGAGCTCGCCGCAGACCGTCTCGCAGCCCGTCGCTTGGCGATCGACCACGAGGCAGGCGTCGAGGGCGGCGCAGTCGTCCGCGGCGAGGACGAGGCAGGCCGAGGCGAGCTCCATGTCACGACCCTCCTGACCACCTTGTCCGAGGCCGCACTCAAGCAGACACTGGGAGGCACCGGCCTCGTCTGCGGGCGCACCGGCGCAGTCGAGCTGGCGGCGGCAGTCAGCCAAGCAGGCCTCACCCGGCGTCAGCTCGCCTCCGGCGCAAGCGAGGACGACCGAGCAGCGGGAGGTTGAGGCCGCGCAGGCGAGCTGGGGCAGGAACCAGTCCGGGTCCGCGAAGTCGCTGTCGTCACATGAAACAAGACATTCGTCTTCATCTTCGCCACAGGCCGAGGTGAGCGCGCAGAGGGCCGCGCAGTCAGGGGCGACCGGGGGAAGGCACCGCTCGACACCCGCGCAGGAGACGGCCGCCTCGACGCAGCGGAGGCCGGCCTGACCGCGCTGAGCGCCAATCCCCTGCACGCAGTCGGCGGCGCATCGGACGGCGTCGTCCGAGAGCACGCAGGCCACTTGCTCGACGCAGACGGCGTCGCAGCGAGGTCCGAGTTCGCCTAAGTCGCGGCACGCTTCGACCTCCGCGCAGCTCGCCCCGCCATCACAGGCGAAGCCGGCCTCGAGGGCGAGTCGGGCGCCGGCATCCTCGCCGTCAAGGGCCGCCTGGCAGGCCACGCTGCAGGCCCCCTCGGTCTGGCCATTGGGGAGGAGCCCGCAGAGGTCGCCGATCAGGCAATGCTCATCGCAGGGGTTCGCCGCCCGGGAGGCCGGCACGAAGCAGGCGTAGATCTCACCGTCGAGACACGCATCTGTAAGGTTGGTGATCAGGCAGTCGATCGCTGAGTCCTCGAGCCCGGCGAGGGCGACCGCTGCGTCCTCCGCGCAGGTCTCAAGGGCGAAGAACGGACAGGCGACGTTGGCCTCGCAGAGCTGCTCGATGGTGCCTTCGCCCACGACGACCGGCCCGCGCGCCGAGAGGCAGACCGCGACCCGACCGCAGTCGCCGTTGGACGTCGCGAGGCAAGCAGTCCGTCGCTCGTGCCGATAGCGCCGGAGAGCGTCCTCTTCGGCGTCGGCGAAGCCACCACAAGCGCGGGTGCACTCGATGAGATCATCGGCCTCGGGGCGGTCGCACTCGGCCAGGCGATTGCAGGCCTCGTAGCAGTCGCCGAACTCCGACTCGAGCAGGCAGCCGGTGAGCTCGCCGAAGTCACATGTCGCCGCGAGCACGCCCTCGCCGCAGCGCGTGACATCACCGGCCCAGGTGGGGTCGGCGCAGGCGGCGGCACAGCCCCCTTCACGCGGGATCGCCTCGTCGATGGTCCCATTGGAGCCGTCACCCGGCGGGCACGCGGCGCCGGCCTCACAGACATCCGAGCAGTTCGCCGGGGGCGGGGGCGGGGGCACGCAGGTGTGAAGATCCTCGCAGGAGGTCACGGCCACGCACGTATAGAAGTCCCCAAGGATGGGGTTGTCGCCCGAGGCCTCGCACGCCGCGCGGCAGTTCTCGAGCTGACCGGCCCAGGCATCGAGGCGCCCGCAGTCGGCGAAGACCTGGCACGCGGAGACGCAATCGTCGACCTCACGAACGAGGCCTTGGTCCGGATCGATGACGATAGGCGCGTCGGCGGACTCGGCGTCCCCTTCCACCCCTTGATCGGAGCCATCGAGCTCCGCATCGAGCTGACGCCGGATGTTCACGTCGCCTCGGGTGGCGTCGCCTTCGCCACCCGGTTTCGGGTCATCCCCTCCACACGCGGACGCCAAACAAAGGCCCAAGAGAAGGCTAGGACCCAAGAGCAGAACGGACTTCGTCGAACTCGCCATGAAGCTTCTCCACCGAAAAAAATCGGCGGAAGGTTTGAACGTTCACCGCACTCGACGCAAGACCATGGCCTGAAGAAAGACACGGGATCGGCCAACCATTCGGAACCATTCAGCTTCCGAGATGATGGACTTCACAATCGGATCGTCCTCTTTGACCTCGCCCGCGGCGGTGAGTGCCCATGCGTGGCGAAGGGAGTCCGCGTAGAACTGTTCCCAGAGCTCCGTCTGGAGTTGGACCTGATGTACGAGCTCGAAGCCGGTGGCCCGAACGGTCGCGTGGTACTCCGCGAGCGTGCCCATGGGATCGACCATGCGCTTCTCGAGCGGCCCCCGGACCTCGGTGGGCGCGTCTTTGTTCACGACGCCCGGGTAGGTAATACAGAGGTGCCCGTCGGGCGTGAGGAGGCGGCGCCACAGCGTCAACGCCTGCTTCAAGCCGAGCGACATCGCCGCGCCCTCAGCGATGATCAAGCGGAAGGCGTTGTCCGGGAACGGCAGGCTCCGATAGTCGGCGACGATGGGCATGACCAGACGCGACGCCCCAGCCTCGTTCGAGCGCTTGGCCACGAGGGGCAAGAAGCGCCGCTCATGGTCCACCGCACAGATTCGCGAGCCGCGGGAGCGTGCGATCCATGAAGCGCGATCGCCGGCCCCGCAGCCGATGTCACACAGCCGGTCTGTGGCCTTGACCGCGACAGCCGTGAGGTAGGCGTTCGTGAACGCGACACCGCCCGGCTCGGGTCGTGGAAGTTTCGAGTAGAAGTCGAACCGATCCACGGGGTCTCGTCTCTAAAGTTCGGGTTGGGAAACTCAACGAGCGCGGGCCCAAGGCGGGCCAGCGGGCCTGGGTGCTCAGCCTCGCTCGTCTAAAGGCGTGACCTTGACGCCGTGCGGGCCGCTGTAGATGCAGTCCGGCCGGAAGATCCGGTTGTCCTGCATCTGCTCAAGCCAGTGCGCCGACCATCCGGCGATGCGGGCGATGGCGAAGATGGGCGTGAAGAGGTCCACCGTGAGGCCGAGCTTCTGGTAGACAAGGCCGCTGTAGAAGTCGACGTTCGGCCAGATGCCCTTCGGCCCGAGCTTGACCTTCGCGTGGTCCTCGATGGCGTGCGCGATGTCGTAGAGGGGCGTGCTGCCATGGCTCGAGAAGAGGTCGGACGCCATGCGCTGGAGGATGTCCGCGCGGGGATCCTTGACCTTGTAGACCCGGTGGCCCAGGCCCATGATCTTCTGCTTGGTCTCGATCATGTGGTCGAGCCATGCGGGCGCTTCGGCGGCCGAGCTAATCGTGTTCAGCTGGGTGAGCACCTCTTCGTTGGCGCCGCCATGCAGCGGGCCGGACAGCGAGCCCACAGCGGCCGCCATCGACGCGAAGATGTCCGCCAAGGAGCTCCCGACGACGCGACCCGTGAAGGTGCTGGCGTTGAACCCGTGCTCGGCGTGCAGGACGAGGCAGACGTCGAAGAGCCGCGACGACTTCGCATCGGGCTTCTCGCCGTTGAGCATCGAGAGGAAGTCGGCGGCGAGCCCGAGGCTCGTATCCGGCGCGACGACGGGCTTGCCCTGACGGATGCGGTGGAAGGCGGCGACGATGGTCGGCAACGACGCGGTCAAGCGCAGCGTGCCCTCCCAGTTGCCCTTCTTGTCGCCCGCGTCGAGGGCCGGGAAGAAGCCGCTCAGCGCGGCGGTCCCGACCTGGAGCGCGGCCATGGGGTGCGTCGTCGTCGGCAGGTTCCGCAGGATCTCGATGAGCCCCGCAGGCAGGACCCGGCGCGCCTTCAGCTCGGCGTCGAAGGCGGTCAGCTCGGCCTGCGTCGGCAGATGCCCGACGAGCAGGAGGTGCGCGACCTCTTCGAACGTGCAGTGCTCGGCCAGTTCTTCGACCGGGTAGCCGCGATAGAGAAGGATGCCGTCGGTCCCGTTGACGAGCCCAATGGTCGACTTGCCAGCGATGACCCCAGCCAGACCCGGAGAGTACTGCTCAGACATATTCGTTCCTCGTGAGGTGCCGGGAAAACTTGGCGGCCTTATACCAGATTCATTTTTGGAGCGGCAGGGTTCTGTATCGATCGAGGAGCGCCTTCTGCCGGTGGTCCGTACCGACGTCGCGCCCCCGGATGAAGACGCGCCGCGCCACCGTGGACAACTCGAAAGGATCGCCGCTCCAGACCACGACGTTGGCGACCTGACCGGCGGCCAATCGACCGTGGTCTTTGAGGCCGAAGACCTCCGCGGGCAAGCTCGTCACGGCTCGAAGCGCGCCCGCCTGGGTCATGCCCTCCCGGACGGCGTTGCCTGCCCATTGCCGGAGCTTGCGGACGTTGTGGGCGCTGAAGGTCGACAGCATCACGGGCACGCCGGCCTTCTCCAACAGCGCGGCGTTGTCGGCGCGGGCGTGGTACCGGTCGAAGTCCTCGGGGGCGTTCTCGACGGGGTCGAGGATGACCGGGATGTGCGTGCGCGCGAGTGCTTCGGCGACGGTCCAGGCCTCGGTCGCACCGACGAGGACAAGCTTCACCTTCTGCTCGGCGGCGAACGCGATGACGCTCTCGATGTCGACCCGACGGTTGACATGAATGAGGAGCGGGAGCCGACCTTGAACGACGGGCTGAAGGGCCTCGAGATCCCGCTTCGAGGTCGAGAGGCGGCGGTACTGGTTCTTGTCGAACGCCGCCTTGTTTTTGGCGTATGCGCGGGCGTCGTCAAAGAGCTCGCGCAGGGTCAGGAGGAGCGCGCCGCGGCTCGGCGCGACGCTGCCGCCGAAGTACGCCACCATGCCCACCGAGCTTGAAACAACGCCGGGTCGACCCCCGTCGCGGTCCAGATCGACGATCGCGGCCTGCCCGCCGACGAGGCCCCCCTCGGGCGCGATGAGCACCGTCGTGACGCCATGCGCGCGCTGCACCGGGATGACAGAGCTGTCGGGGTTGTAGCTCTCCGCGGCGAGCTGTGCGGCCCGGATGCTGTCGGGCTCGCCGCTGTCGATGTCGTTGGTCTCCTCAATCGCCTCAATCTCGACGAGCCCAAGGTGGGTATACGGATCAAAGAGGCCCGGCGTGACGATCTGACCCTTGGCGTCGATGACCGTGGCACCCGGAGGGACCGGCACGCTCGGGCCCACCGCCGTGATCGACTTGCCCTCAATGATCACGGTCGCCTGTTCGAGCTTCGTGCCATCGCCGGGATAGACCGTGCCGCCGACGATGGCGACGATCTGCGAGAGCCATATCGCCGTGAAGCCGCTCATTTCGTCACCTCGAAATCACTCCATGGTTTGCGCGGCGGGGCCTGCCGATCGAAGCGGAGGTGGCCGTCGACGAAGACCTTTTCGGCATGGGTATAGACGCTGAACGGGTGCGCGTCCCAGACGACGACATCAGCGTGCTTGCCGACCTCGAGCGTGCCGACCTTCTCGTCGATGCCGAGTGCCCAGGCTGGGTTGGCGGTGATCCATCGCAGGGCCTGATCCTCGGTCAGGCCGATGCCCGCCTCACGTCCGGCGGCGAGGCCCTTCGCCGCCTCCTGGTTCATGCGCTGAATCCCCTCGGGGCTGTCGGTGTGCACGATGGCCCGAGCGCCCGCCTCCTGGAGCAGCGCGAGGTTCTGTTCGACTGCATCCCAGGCC
Source organism: Myxococcales bacterium (assembly GCA_009692505.1). Taxonomy (GTDB): domain Bacteria; phylum Myxococcota_A; class Bradymonadia; order UBA7976; family UBA1532; genus SHZC01. Next base: position 1,573 of record SHZC01000180.1, on the reverse strand, counting down.
TCAATCTTGAAGCCCCACCAGTCGGCCCAGGTGCTCACCGAGACGCCCTCGGCCGCGAGCACGTCGCGGATCTTATAAGCCTCGACGGCGTGATGGAACGACCGCACCTTCCAGCCGAACTCGCGCGCGAGCCTGAGCTGCATGAGCATCTCGTCGGCGCGGTAGCAGTGGATCTGGGCCAGGATGTCCCCGGCGAGCACCCCGGCCATCGTCTCAAGAGTGAGATCCCGTTCGGGCGGATTGATCGGGACCTTCTTGCCCTCTTTGAGCTCGTAGGGCTTCTTGCGCCACTGGTCCCACTTCAGCTTGTAGCGGCGCGCGTCGGCCCACTTCTGGCGCATGAGGTAGATGCTGCCCATGCGGCTCATGGGCATGCTGCCCTTGTCTCGGCCGTACACCCGCTTGGGGTTCTCGCCGCAGGCCATCTTCAGCGTGTCTTTGGCACCCGGGAATCGCATGGCCCGGGCCTCGCGGAAGGGGTGCAACTTGAGGATAACCCCCCGTCCGCCCATGAGGTTGCCGCTGCCCGGCAGGACCTGCATCGTCGTCACGCCGCCTTTGACGGCGCGCTCGATGCCCGGATCCTGGGGCCAGACGGCGTCCTCGGCGCGGACGCCGGACGTGATCGGCGATGTCATCTCATTGCCGTCGGAGTGGGCCCAGACGCCGGGTGAGGCGTAGACCCCGAGGTGGCTGTGCGTATCGATGAGCCCCGGCGTTACGAACTTGCCCTGGGCCTCGACGACACGCTCGTTGGCCTCGACCTCGGGGCCTGCTCCGGCGCCGAGGGAGTGGATCTTGCCGTCCCGGAGGCGCACCCAACCCGGCGTGTGGGTGACGCCGTTCGCCGTCATGACCGTGGCCCCGCGAAGGAGGACCGCCGACGCAACGGGCAGAGTCTCCATCGGGGTCGGCTCGGGCTCGACGGCGGGGTCGAGGAGCAGCGGACCTTCGTCGACGAGGGCCGCTGGGTCCTTCTTCTCGGCCCCCGTGCACGCGACGAGCGCGGTCATCAGCAAGGGGGCGATCCACAGAGGCTTCTGCAAGGCTTCACTCCGGCTTCCGGGGGACGATTTCTTGGGCGCGCGAGAGGGCACAGAGAGGCGCGAGAGGCGGGGAGCCTACGTCGAGCCGACCGACACCGGAAGGACGTTCTTGCGAAGGGGGCGCGTCTCCGTCGCGCAATCGTCACCCACACGGGGTATGAAGTCCGGACCATGCCTCCATCGACCAGCCTCGCCCTTTGCCTCCTGCTCTTGACCCCCACGCTCTCGATGGCCGCGAAGCCCGCGCGCCCGCCTGGCAATCCGACGGTCGTCCCGACCAGGGCCACCGTCGTCCCGACCAAGCCCACGGTCGTCGTCACCCTCGTCGTCGATCAGCTCGCCGGTTGGGTCGCCGCCGAGCGCTTCGAGGCCCTGCCGGCCACCGGGGGCTTGGCCCGCTTGCGCCGGGAGGGCATCTGGATTCGCGAACTTGAGTACGCCCACGCCAACACCGAGACCGCGCCGGGCCATGCCAGCCTGTATACGGGGTTCGCGCCCAACGCCTCGGGCATCTTCGCCAATGAACT
>SHZC01000179.1 GCA_009692505.1 Myxococcales bacterium | reverse complement strand
AGGCCGGTCTCGCGGATGCGAGCGGCGACGAGGAAGAGCTCGGCCGCAGCCTCCGAGGACGCCGTCAGCTGGGCCTCGGTCTCGGTCAGGCGCAGCGCGTCGTCGCCACGGCCAAGCTCGGTGTAGGCGATCCGCAGGTCATGGGCAGCCGGCAGTGAGGACGGATCCAGCTCGATGACCGCCTCCCAGGTCGAGGCCGCGTCGGCGAGCCGGCCCATCTCGTATTGAAGGTCCGCGAGGCGGTTCAGGGTGCCTGCGCGCTCGCGGGCATCGGTGGCCACAGACGCCCGACGAGACAGAACCGAGAGCAATCCCTCGCGATCACCTGAAACCAGCCGGATCGCCTCAAGGCGGTCGAGGGCCTCTCGATGAGAGGGTGCCCACTCGAGGACCCGCACCCAGGCGCGGTCCGCTTCCAGAGGATCGTCGAGGAAGCCGTCGCGGACTCGAGCCTCCGTCACACGGTAGGCCAGCGCGTCCTCGCGGGTGTGCACCGCGCTCGCGAGCAGGCCGCAAACGCGGGCCAGCGCGTGCGGGGCCTGGTGTGCCCGATAGAGCCGCTCGAGCAGGAGCAGGGCGCCCACGTTCGGCGTGTCGAGGGTGAGCTCCAGCGCGCGCTCGGCGGCCTCGATGGCCTCGATTTCGAGATGCAAACAATCGGCGCAGACGCGCGCGACCTGGACCCATGCATCGGCCGCCGACGGCGTATCGCCCCGGGACGCGGCGAGTCGACGCAACGTCGCCGCCAGCTCGTGGGCGTCGTCTCGCTCCTCGTGCAGGGCGATGAGCGGCATGAGGGCCAGCTCGGTATTGGGAAAGACCCGGAGCGCGGTTTCATAGGCCTCGACGGCCAGGTCCAGCTGTCCGGTCCGGTGCTGGTAGAGTGCGCCGAGCCTGCACAGCAGCCGCAGCCGCTCGATGGGCTCGGTCAGGCACTCGACCTCCGCGGCCAGCATCTCCGCCTCCCGTGCGACATCACCCAGATCGCTGAAGAGCGAGGCGAGCGCGCGGATGGCCGGGAGGTGGTTGGACTCCAGGTCGACGACGGCCTCGAAGGAGACGATCGCCGCGAGCGGATCACCGAGATGTTCCCGCTGAAGCGTCCCGATCTTGTAATACAGCGCGACGGCCTCCGCAGGCTCCCGGCTGAGTTCCAGCTCTCGGCGATGCATCTCCACGAGGCCCGAATAATCTGAGGTCGCCTGGCAGAGCCGCCCCGCAGCCTGAAGCGCGGGCAGGTGTCGCGGGTTCGTCGACAGGGCCCGGTCGAGATAGGCCCGTGCTCGCGCCCGGTCGGACAGCAGCCGCTCGGCCACCTCCGCGCAGCGCACGAGCAGCGCGAGCAGCCGACCTTCGTCGCGCGTGCGCTCCCCTTCGCTCTCGAGCGCGGCGAGCAACTCGAGGGGCCGCGAGAGGGCCTCGCAGAGCCGAAGGACACCCCGGCGCGCCGCCCCGTGATCGGGACGCAAGGTCATGACCTCGCGCCATGTGGACAACGCGTCGACCCGAAGCGAGGGGTGGCTGGACTGCAACTCGGCCAGTTCTTCGAGGTGGGAGAGCTTCTCGTCGCTGTCGATGGCGAGGCGGGCGGCTTCGGCGAGCGCGGCGCACAACGCGTCGACATCGGACCCGGCGCGCAGAACCCTCAGCAGCGCGTCCGCGGCGGCGGCAAATCCGGGTGAGGCCTCCAGGGCCAGGCGATAGTGGGAAGCTGCGAGCGGGCGATCCAATAGCCGATGCTCGGAGAGCTCGCCCATTCGATATCGAAGGTTTGCCCGAGCGCGTGGATTCGACTCGAGAGGGAGCTCGCCTTCGTACATGGCCAAGGTTCGACCCCAGTCACCGCGCTGCGCGAAGAGTCGACCAAGCGACTCCAGGGCCGGCCCCCAGGCGGGCGACACCTCAAGGACCCGCTGTAGAGCGGTGATGGCACCGTCCTCGTCGTCCAGGTGCCGAAGGCGAAGCTCAGCGATGTGGGTGAACAGGCGGATCCGAACCACGGGATCGCGGGTCACGCCGACGAGCCGCTCAAGGCTCGCGACGGCCGCGGCCGGCTTGCCCGCCCTCTCGAGCACGTCGGCCTGGAGCTCCAGCGCGGCGGCGCACCAGGGATCAATCGCCAGGGCCTGAACGACGAGGTCGACGCCCCGGCTCAGCTCACCGAGCCGATCGACGGCCAGTCGCGCGATCTCGGTCAGCCGCTCAGCCTTCGACATCGACGCCTCGAAGGCGTGCGGTGCCGAGGACCAAAGGGCGATCAGCGCCTCCCACCGACCGGCACGCCGATGGGCTCGGGCGAGCAAATCGAGCACTGCGGGATCGTCGGGGGCGGCGGCGCGGGCGACCTCGAGCAGCTGCACGGCGCGTTCGTCGAGCGCGTTTTTGGCGAGCCTCGACGAGGCTGCGTCGACGAGCAGTCGGAGTTGAAACTGGCGGTCTCCACACTGACCCGCCTGGCGCTCCAGACAGTCGGCCAAGCCACTTACGTCCCTGTCGGCCGCCGCGAGCTGAGACAGCGCCCGGGCCGCAGCGCGATCACCAGGCGAGAGGTCGAGCGCCGCCGAGTAACACGCTTGTGCAGACGGAGCGTCGTCGCACCGCGAGTAGATATCGCCCTTCGCGACGAGGAGGGTGGCGCGTTGAAGGGCCGAGTGCTCGGCGCGCAGCTCCGCATCGAGCAGGCGGAGCACCATAGGCCACCGCCCGGCCCGCGCGAAGACCGCCCGCCCCGCGTGAAGAATCGGCAGGTGGAATGGGTCGCAACGGTGGGCCCGCTGGTAGGCCGCGACCGCACGCCGATCATCACCCAGGCGCGTCTCGTAGATTCGACCGACCTCATAGGAGAGGACCGCGCGACGGCGGGGATCAACGGCGGCCGCGATGTCGCGCTCGTAGGCGTTGAGCAGATCGATGATCCGGTTCCACTGGGCGTCGCTGAGGTTTGAGCCTCGCGCGTCAGCAGGTTGCAGCGGCATCGAGTCCGGCCCGTGTCCGACGGGCGGGTCGGCGCTGAACCAGCCGCGGTCGACTTCGAGTTCCTGTTTCTCGGACACATCCCCTCCGGACACGGCGGCCGAGCGTCGGCCCCGCCCTGCTATCACCGGATCCTCGACGCGGCAAGTGTCCAAGAGGAGGAGGCTGCCTCCGGGAATCAATGAACGGACGGCGGGCGTCCTTCGTAAGGATCCACAAGCTTCTTCGGAGGCCGAAGGTTGTGGGCGATTTCAATGTCCTCCGCCATGTCGACGACCTCGAGCCCGGCCATGTCGCGGAGTCGCTGGCGTGACTGCGCTCGCCGCCTCCGCCACGCCAAGATCAGGAGGACCGTAGCGGCCATCCAGAGGGTCGACGAGCCGAGCACGACCGGGACCAGACCCCACCATACGCTCAGTTCCTCGTGCCACTCGGCCTCCAGCGCCGCGACGGACTGTCCAAACACCTCGGCCACGACGTCGCCAAAGGGCGCCCGGTGCTCGTCCCCGCCCGCAAGTCGCCGCATGAGCTCGCGAAAACGATCCATGCCGAATCGTTTCTGGAGGTACCCGACGAAGTGGACGGACTGCGCGTACGCCACGCCGGCTCGCGCGCTGCCCGCAGGAAACCCCCGGGAGAGCTCGTCGAGAGGCAGGAGTCGGCCGAGCGCGGCGGCCTCGACCAGCAGGCCCGCGCGGTCCCAAGCGAACGGCTCCGACTGCCGAATCGCCACGCCCTCAGTGAACCAAATTGGGACGCCGCCTGGACCCGCGGCGGCCCCCATGGCGAGGTGGCTGATCTCGTGCTTCAGGGTCGTGATGAGCGCGTCCTGACCTAGGGCGACGTGAACGTAAATCGTCAGGGCCGAGGGGTACGCCAGGCCGGCCGCCCACTCCGGCGGGACGCTGCCGGGATGTCGATCGCGCGCGACGGCGAGGAGCTCGTCAGCGGACCGCACGATGGTCACCTGGGCGTGGACGTCGACCGGCGCGCCGAGCTCCAAGTAGAGACTGGTATGCCAGAGCTCAATCTGACCGGCGAGCGTCGTCATCGTGCCCGTCAGGCCCGGTGCCGCCTCGATCGTGTAATGAGCGGTCTCGACCCTTGAGTACTCAGTGGCCTCAGCGGCCGCGCCCTGCCCGAGGGCAAGAGACGCCATGACCGCGAGCATCCCCGCCCAGGTACGGAGCCTAGCGATCACCCTTAACCGCCACCGCCAGCGCCCGCTCAGCCGACGCGAGAGAGATCCCATGCAACTCGACGCACTTCTCGCGGCTCGTGGGGCCGGAGACGATGCTCAAGCGTGACCGGGAGACGCCGAAGGTCTCCGACAGCCACGAGAAGAGCGCGCTGTTGGCGGCCCCGTCCACGGGCGGAGCCGTCAACGCGATCTCCAAAGCGCGACCCCTCATCCCGCAGAGGCCTTGACGCCGCGCGCGAGGCTTGACGCGGATCGTGACCCGAACCCCGCCCTCACACTCGGAGAGGGCCGACGCGGCGCTCTCGACATCCATCGTCACGGCTTTCGGGCTCCCTGGACCGTCTTCTCCAGGGCGTTCGACTCGCGGTCGATCTCGTCGTGCGTATCGAGCAGCCGCCGGTGGCTGTCGAGGATGGAGCGCAGCTCGACGACGGCGCGCGCCTTCTGCCGCCGCATCTCGTGCAGCTCACCGTTGAGTGCGGCCGTCCGCTCGGTCGCCTCTTGGATGATCTTCTGAGCCTTGAGCTGCGCCTCCGCCACGACGAGCTCCCCTTCTCTCCGGGCGGCATCTCGCAGCTCATCTGTCATCCGACCTGCGGCGACGAGCGCCTCGCGGAGCTGCGACTCGTGCCCGCGAAACTCCACGAGCTGTTGGTCACGGCGTCGGACCTCGTCCTCGAGCTTACGCGCCTCTCGGATCAGCTCCTCCATCTCCCGAGAAACGAGCTCGAGAAACCGTTGGACCTGGTCGGGATCGCAGCCCCGGAAGACGCGCTGAAACTGCTGCTGGTCAACATCGAGTGGGGTGAGCTTCACGACTTCTCCGCTTCACGGGCGAGCTCTTTGGAGCGTTCGGCGGACGCCACGACCGCCTCGACGAGCGCGCCTCGAAAGGCTCTTTGCTCCAGCACCTGCAGCCCACGGATTGTGGTGCCGGCGGGCGAGGTGATTTCGTCTCTAAGGCTGGCCGGCATAGACCCCGGGACGGCAGCGAGCGCCGTCGCGCCGACGAAGGTAGACACGACCATTCGTCGCGCAAGGTCACGCGGCAAGCCCGCTGCGACGGCCCCGTCTGTGAGGGCGTCCATGGCGGTGAACAGGAACGCGGGTCCGCTGGCCGACAACGCCGTCACGGCATGAAAGAGGCCCTCGTCGGGGAGCTCGAACACGACGCCGACCGCCTCGAATAAAGCCCTCGCCAAGGCCAGATCCTCGGGCAGCTCGTCGCCGGAGTTGAGCAACGCTGTCGTGCCCCGGCCCACGCGACAGGCGGTGTTGGGCATCACGCGAAGGAGCGACGCCGGAGACACCTGGAGCCGCGAACGGGGCACGCCCGCCACGACCGAGATGACGATCTGCCCGAGCTGAAAGTGCAGCCCGGTCACGAGTCGAGGTGCGTCCGCGGGCTTGACGGCCAGAATGATCACGTCGGCCTCACCGGCGACCTCGATGGCCGTAGCCGAGCGAACGCCCAAGGCCTTGGCGGTCTCGGCCGCAGACGAGCGAGCGGCGATCACGACGCGCTCCGGGTCGACGACGCCCGCCTCGATGAAGCCTCGGACGAGCGACCGGCCCAGCTGCCCGCACCCAATGAAGCCAAGGATCCCTGCATCCGGCAGAAGTGTGGAAGGGCTCATGGCGGCGAACCTAACACCCGCTCGCCGAAGAGCGTCGTGCCGATCCGCACAATCGTCGCCCCCTCCGCGATCGCTTGGTCAAAATCCGCGGACATCCCCATCGACAAGGCGTGCAGCGGTCGAGTGGGCGTGGCGCAGGCGTCGCGGAGCGTGGCGAGGCGGGCAAACGTCGCTCGGGATGCGAACAGTGGACCTTCAGCGGGCAGGGTCATCAGGCCGCTGACCCGCACGCGCTCGAAACGCTCGACCGACTCCAGGAACGCGGGGACGTCCTCGGCACGCAGCCCCGACCTCTGCGGGTCCGGCGTGAGGTTGACCTGCACGAGCACGTCGAAGTGGCTCAGTCCCCTGCGCTGCGCCTCGCGCTCCAAGGCCGCAGCCGTACTGTCCGAGTCGAGGGCGTGCACGAGGACGAGCCCCGCCGGCAGCTCGCGGGCCTTCCGGCTCTGAAGGTGTCCGACGAAGTGCCAACGCGGAGGCCAAGTCTCGGACGCCAGCGCGAGCGCCTTGACGGCCAGCTCCTGCGTGTAGTTCTCGCCGAAGTCTCGCTGCCCGGCGCCGAGGGCTGCGCGTAAGCTCGCCGCGTCGTGCCGTTTGGAGACCGCGACGAGGGTCACATCGGCGACGCTCCGGTTCACCGCCGAGGCCGCAGCGGCGATCCGACCGCGAACGAGCGCCAGCCGGAGCGCGAAGGGATCGGCCGGAGCACCGACGACCCCAAACCGGTGGAGCGCGGCCAGGACTGCGGCGAGTGGTAGCCCCACCACGGACTCATAAGGGCCGTCGACGGACTCCACGAAGCGGCCAGCGCCGCCCTGAATCCCATAGGCGCCCGCCTTGTCGAGCGGCTCGCCGGTCGCGACATAGGCTTCGATTTCTTCGCCCGTCAGCGGTCGAAACTGGACCGCCGTTTTCGTCAGCTCGTGGGCGAGAATGAGGCCTTGGCGATCGAGGAGCGCGAACGCGGTCAGGACGTGGTGCAGACGCCCGGACAGCCGCCGCAGCGTCGCCACCGCGTCCAGGGCATCGAGCGGTTTGCCGAGGATCTGCCCATCGAGCGTGACGACCGTGTCGCTCGCCAAGACGAAGGGCTGATCCTCCGAACTTCGTGAGCGCGCGACGGACACCGCCTTCTCGAGCGCGACTCGAAGCGCGTGGGGGCCTGGGCTCTCGCCCGTATGAGGCGCCTCGTCGAGGTGGGCCGCGCGGACCTCAACGGCGACGCCGGCCCCCTGAAGCATGGCGAGGCGGCGCGGGGAGGCCGAGGCCAAGAGGAGTCGCGGCGAACGATTCATGGAGCCCTCCATAACCCGACATAGAAAATCGTTGACATCCTGTTCGTCCGTTCAGTAAGCACGCTCATTACATGAAAACCTGTTCAGTAATTTCCCTCTTTTTTAAGGGTCGCGGCGGAGACGCCATGAGGAGCACACCGTGAAAGGTTTGACCCAGCGTCAACAAGAGATCCTCACCTACATCAACCAATCCATCGAGGGCCGGGGTTATCCGCCCACGATCCGGGAGATCGGGAGACACATGGAGATTCGATCGACCAATGGCGTCAACGACCACCTCAAGGCACTCGAACGCAAAGGCGTCTTGCGAAGGGATGACCTCAAGAGCCGGGCGATGAGGCCAGTGAGTCCAGCGAGCGGACCAAGCACCGTGCCCGCGCTGCGACTCGTGACCGACGCCGACAGTGCCGATGCCGCGCGGGCCAACAGCGCGATTGCTTGGACGAACGAGATGGTCGAGGTCAAGATTCTGGGGCGCGTGGCAGCCGGTGCGCCGATTCTCGCCGAGGAACAGGTCGAAGACTGCGTGCGGGTCGATCGCTTCTTCCTCGGCTCGCAGCGTGAGGTCTTCGCGCTCAGGATCTGCGGCGAGTCGATGATCGACGACGGCATCTTCGACGGCGATTACGTCTTCGTACAGAAGTCCCCGACCTGCGAGAACGGCCAGACAGTCATCGCGATGATCGAGGGCGAAGCGACCTGCAAGCGCTTCTATCACGAGGGCGACCGCATTCGCTTGCAGGCCGCCAACGCCAGCTTCGCGCCCATATATGTGCACCAGCGGGACTTCCGGCAGTCCTCGATCCTTGGACGCGTGGTGGGCATCTACCGGAAGATGTAGGCCGTCCTTCGGGGCTGGCACTCACGGTCATCGAGTGCTGGCAGTCTCCGACCTCGACTGCTGAACGAACGTCAATTTCATCAATATTTTCGAAGACTTGGCGTTTCGATATTTTTTCACAGAGGCCCGCCTTGACACGCGAGTCGCGGTGACTACAGTTCCGCCGCCAAGCGCGGCCTTTTGGGTCGCGCAACCCATCAACGCGCAAGTTCGCGAGGAGTTTTTAGATGAATATCCGGCCTTTGTACGATCGCATCATCGTCACCCGGCTCGAGGCTGAGACCACCACCAAGAGTGGTCTCATCATCCCGGACACCGCCAAGGAGAAGCCCATCGAGGGCATGGTCGTCGCCGTCGGCAACGGCAAGGTCCTCGACGATGGCAAGGTCCGCAGCCTGGAGGTCAAGGCGGGCGACCGCATCCTCTTCGGCAAGTACAGCGGCACCGAGATCAAGATCGAAGGCGTCGAGCACCTCATCCTCCGCGAGGACGAGGTTCTCGCGGTCGTCGAGCGCTGAATCACACTTTTTACCTGGAGTTTTTAATATGAGCGCCAAAGAAATCATCTTCAGCGAGGCCGCCCGCGCCGCTGTGCTTCGCGGTGTCAACATCCTGGCCGACACGGTCAAGGTCACGCTCGGCCCCAAGGGTCGTAACGTCGTCATCAACAAGAGCTTCGGCTCCCCGCTCGTCACCAAGGACGGCGTCACGGTCGCCAAGGAGATCGAGCTTGAGAACAAGCTCGAGAACATGGGCGCCCAGATGGTGAAGGAGGTCGCCAGCAAGACCTCCGATGTCGCCGGCGACGGCACCACCACCGCCACGGTCCTCGCCCAGGCCATCTTCCGCGAAGGCAGCAAGATGGTCACCTCCGGCGCGAACCCGATGGACATCAAGCGCGGCATTGATCACGCGGTCACGCTGATCACCGCCGAGCTCACCCGGATGTCCCGCCCGACGCAGAGCCACACGGACATCGCCCAGGTCGGCACCATCTCGGCCAACGGAGACAACTCCATTGGCGAGATCATCGCGCAGGCGATGGAGAAGGTCGGCAAGGAAGGCGTCATCACCGTCGAGGAGAACAAGGGCCTCGAGACGACGCTTGAGGTCGTTGAGGGCATGCAGTTCGACCGCGGTTACCTCTCGCCGTACTTCGTCACCGATCCCGAGCGCATGGTGACCGAGCTCGAAGAGCCCTACATCCTGATCAACGAGAAGAAGATCAGCAACATGAAGGACATGTTGCCGCTCCTCGAGAAGATCGCCCAGTCGGGTCGCCCGCTGCTGGTCATCGCCGAGGACGTCGACGGTGAGGCCCTCGCGACCTTGGTCGTCAACAAGCTCCGCGGCACCCTCAAAGTCGCCGCCGTCAAGGCGCCCGGCTTCGGCGATCGCCGCAAGGCCATGCTGCAGGACATCGCGACCCTCACGGGCGGCGAGGTCATCAGCGAGGACATCGGCTTCAAGCTCGAGAACGCGACCTTGGCGCACCTCGGCCGCGCCAAGAAGATCGCGATCGACAAGGACAACACGACCATCGTGGACGGCGCCGGTGACAAGGCGACGATCGAGGGGCGCGTTGGCCAGATCCGCAAGCAGATCGAAGACACCACCAGCGACTACGACCGTGAGAAGCTCCAGGAGCGTCTCGCCAAGCTCGTCGGCGGCGTCGCGGTCATCAAGGTCGGCGCGGCCACCGAGACCGAGATGAAGGAGAAGAAGGCCCGCGTCGAGGATGCGCTCCACGCCACCCGCGCGGCTGTCGAAGAGGGCATCGTGCCTGGCGGCGGCGTCACGCTGATCCGCGCGGCCCGGGTCCTCGACGGCATCAAGCTCCCCCATGACCAGCAGTTCGGCGTGAACATCATCCGCCGCGCGGTCGAAGAGCCCCTTCGCATGATCGCCCAGAACGCGGGCGTCGAGGGCAGCATCGTCGTCCAGAAGGTCAAGGAGTCGGACAACATCGCTTACGGCTTCAACGCCGCGATCGATGAGTACGGCGACATGTTGGCTTGGGGCATCATCGACCCCACCAAGGTCGCTCGCTCGGCCCTGCAGAACGCGGCCAGCGTGGCCTCCCTCATGATCACGACCGAGGCCCTCGTGGCCGACAAGCCCGAGTCCAAGAAGGGCTCCTCGGGCGGCGGTGGTGGTGGTCACGGCGGCGGCATGGGCGATTACGACATGTAAAGCCCGCCCGCGAGTGGCGTGAGCCGTACGACGCGCCCTGCGGGCCAAGACGCGCCCTGCGGGC
>SHZC01000011.1 GCA_009692505.1 Myxococcales bacterium | reverse complement strand
GTTGATGTCTTCGCAGGCCCAGACCCGGCGGACCTCGACGCGTCCGTGATCGCCGTCGGTCTCCTCGGTGTACTCCCAGTGCTTGCCCGGAAAACCGTCCTTCTCGGCATCCAGGAAGAAGTCCCGCATCCCACGCGCGAGCGCGGGCCGGTTGTCCTTGACGCGCAGGAGGTCGTCCCCACCGCCGCCGATGATTGTCCGCGCGATCTCTTTCTGGCAGCCGATCGCGCCGATGGTGACGATGCGCTTGCGGACGTCAATGAGCCCGAGGAGCTTTGGGATGGCGACGACCTCGTTCTCCTTGGCATCGACCGGAATCTGCCCCAACGCGACTCGCCCAGCGGTCGCCTAGGCATTCAGGATGTGCATCGTTGCCTTGCCCGATGCGCGGTCAAAGGCGCGCCGCAGGCTCTTGCCATCGATGCAGACGTGATCGTCGTCGACGCGTTCGTGCAGCGCATCGAGCCAGCGCCCCAGCCGCGCTGACGGCTCTGTCGGGTCCAGCAGCCGGAACACGCGCCCCAGCGTGTCGTGCGACGGGATGCCGTGAGGCAGCTCCAGAAACGTCTTCAGCCAGGCCTCGTTGGCTTGGCCGAACAGCTCGATGTGAACCCAGTCGTCGGCGCCGGCCAGCATGCCGACCAACGTCAGCAGGATGATGTCCGGCAGCGGATGAAGTCGCGTCCGCTCCACCCGCGGATCGGGCATGTCCTCGAAGCAGGACGTGATGACGATGACGTCGTCGCGGCGCTTGGGCTCCTCCGCCCGACGCCGCAAGTCCACTGCGCGCGCACGAGCCGAAGCCTTAGATTACGAGCTGTTAAGCTTGTCAATGACGATCAGGTGCAATCGCCCTGCGGGGTGTCCGAATCGGGGTTGTTCGCTTTCGGCGAGTCGTGACATCTTGGCCCCGATTTTCCCCCTCCGGCTGCGCGGGCGGGGGCGACGTTTTATATGAAATGGGACGCAGCCCCGGAGGAATGCCGAATGCGTCGGAATCAACTCAAGTTCGCGCTCGCGATGACCCTTCTCGCCGCCTGTGACCCAGGCGGGGGCAGCGTCGTTGGGCCTCGATCTGACCTTGGCGGGGCGGCCGGTGCCGATGGCGGACCCAGCGCAGGCAGCGGCGGTAGCGGCGGAACCGCCGGTCAGGGCGGCAGCGCGGGCAGCGGCGGCAGCGGCGGCAGCGCAGGCAGCGGCGGCAGCGGCGGCAGCGGCGGAACCGCCGGTCAGGGCGGCAGCGCGGGCAGCGGCGGAACCGCCGGTCAAGGCGGCAGCGGCGGGCTCGGCGGCAGCGCGGGCAGCGGCGGAACCGCCGGTCAAGGCGGCAGCGGCGGGCTCGGCGGCAGCGGCGGGCAGGGCGGGGCGCTTCCCCCGGAGTGCCTAGCCGATGCGGACTGCCCGCCGGGTGATCAGTGCCTCGGCGGCGAGTGCATCGTCATCGACAGGCCGGCGGCGTGTTTAGACGCTGTGCTGATCGATACCTATGGCGACTTCCTCGGCAATAACTTCGGCGCCCCTGCCGACCTCGATGGTGACTGTGGCTCAATGGGCGGGGCCGAGGTCGCCTTTGTGCTCGACCCGAGCCTCGGTGACTTGTGCCTCTCGACGCAGGGCAGCGCGTACGACACCGTTCTCTACGTCCGCAGCGTCTGCGAGGACGACGCCTCAGAGCTCGACTGCAACGACGACGGCGTCGACGTCGGCGTCAACTCTGTCCTCGACCTCGAAGCGCAGGGCGAACCGGTCTATGTCGTCATCGACGGCTTCGACGACGCTGCGAACGGTGACTTCATTCTTCACGTCTCGGCCGGGCCGTGCGGCGTCGAGCCCGAGTGCAGGGTCGACGTCGACTGTCCTTTCGACTTGGTCTGCCAAGCCGGCGTCTGCGAGCCTGTAGAGGCCGCCTGCGTCGTCGACGGCGACTGCGCCTTCGGAGAGACCTGCGTTGCCGGGAGCTGCGTCGCCGCTCCTCAGCTCGACGCCTGCCTCGCGCCGATCGCGATTGAAGGCTTCGGCTCTTTTGTGGGCACGACGGCGGGTGCCGGCGCGCTCTACGATCCCGGCTGCGCACAGGGCACCGGCGTCGAGGTCGCCTACCGCATCGCCGGTGGGCTCGGCCCGCTCTGCTTGACCACCGAAGGCAGCAACATCGACACGATCCTCAGCGCCTCACTGGCCTGTGGTGATAACGGCGGGGAGCTGAGCTGCAACGACGACGTGCTCTTCGCCGTCCGCACGAGCGAGCTGTCGATCGACGCGCAGGATGCTGCGTTCTTCGCGATGGTCGACTCCTACGTCGTGGACGCCCGTGGCCCCTATGTCCTGCACGTCGGCCCTGGCCCCTGCGCGGAGCACGCGGTCTGTGACGTCGACGCCGACTGCCTCGGTGTGGGCCAAGCCTGCCTCTTCGGGAGCTGCGTTGTGCCGCCCTCCGACTGCGCGGCCGACGCCGACTGCGGCCCCGACTTGTTCTGCCAAGCGGGTGACTGCACCCTGACGCCCGACTGTCAGATCGATCTCGACTGCGTCAACGGCGAGGTCTGCAACGCCGGAAGCTGCGAGCCGGGGCTGCCCCCAAGCTGTGATGCGAACGCGCCCTGCGCCGTAGGCGAGCTCTGCGTCGGCGGCGTCTGCTTGCCCGCGCTGCCCGGCGGCACCTGCGACAACCCGGTCGTCATCGACGCCGCCGGAAGCTACGCGGGCTCCACCGTCGAGGCCGCGAACGCCTCGGCGCCGGTCCTCTGCGGCGAGCCCGGCGACGCCGGTGAGCTCGTCTACTTCCTCGACCCCGCCCTCGGTGTGGTCTGCGTCGACTCGTTGGGCTCGACCTTCGACACCGTCGTGTATACGCGCACGGACTGCGCCGACGGCGGGACCGAGCTGGGCTGCAATGACGACGTTGAATTTGGCGTGCGCCACTCGCGGCTCGAGATCGACGCTGCCGCGGGGGTCTACCTGACGATGGACGGCTACTCGGCTGCGACCGGCGAGTATGTGCTCAACGTCAACCCCGGGCGCTGCCCGCTTGCTCCCGGCGACTGCGTTGTGCGCGAGGACTGCGGGGTCGACGAGGTCTGCGTGGACGGGACTTGCCGGGCGGCCCAATGCCAGCTCGACGACGACTGCGCCGGGCCCCAGGTCTGCGTGGACTCGGTCTGCGTGAACGACTCGTGCATCGACGACGCCGACTGCGACGCGGCCGACGAGTGCGCCGACGACTTCTGTCAGGCCACCGCGGCGCCCGATGCCTGCGAGACGGTCATCCAGCTCGACGGTCTCGGCACGGTTCAGGGAACCACTGTTGGTCACAGCGCCTTGTATCGCGGGGAGTGTGCTGGAGCCGGTCCTGAGGTCGTCTACCTCGTGCCCGCCGGGCTCGGCCTCGTCTGCGCCCACGTCCAGGGCAGCCAGTTCGACACCGTGCTCTACGCGCGGGAGTCCTGCGAGTCCCCGGCCAGCGAGCTCGGCTGCGACGATGACGGTGGCCCGGGCGCGACCAGCCAGCTCGAGTTCGCTGTCGGCGACGTCGCCGTCCACCTCTTCGTGGACGGCTACTCTGGCGAGAGCGGGGCGCTGCAGCTGACCTTGAGCGCCGGCCCCTGTGCTGCGGTCGCGGCCTGTAACGTGTCCGCCGACTGCGCTGAGGGCTCGGTCTGCCTGGCCGGGGAGTGCTCGCTGCCTGAGTGCTTGGTCGATGCGGCCTGTCGTGCGTACGAGGCCTGCAATGAAGGAGATTGTAGTGCCCGGGCCTGCGCCCTGGATGTCGACTGCCCGCCGGACGGGATCTGCGAGTTTGAATTCTGCCAGGCCCCCGACTGCAGGGCCGACGCCGACTGCGCGCTCGGCGAGACCTGCACCGCCTCGCGCTGCGCGCCCCTCGCCTGCGTCGTGGACCTCGACTGTCAGGACCCGACCCGCTGCATCGCCGGTGAGTGTCTCATCCCCGAGTGTCTCACCTCCGACGACTGCTTCGGCGACCAGGTCTGCGTCGGCCTCGCCTGCGTGAACCTCGCCTGCGACTTCTCCGCGGATTGCCCGGACGGACGCTCATGTGTCCTCGGCAGCTGCCGGGTCCCGGAGTGTCAGGACGACCTGGGCTGTGCGTCCACGTTGGTCTGCGTCAACCAGTTCTGCGTGGCTCAGGCCTGCGAGCTCGACGGCGACTGTCGTGACGGCAATCTCTGCATTGGCGGCGTCTGCAGCGCACCCGAGTGTGGCCCCGGCTTCGACTGTGGCAACGGCATCGCGTGTGTGGGCGGCCGCTGCGTGGCGCCCGGCTGTGACGCCTTGAACCCCTGCGTGGCCGGGGAAGCCTGCCTGGGCGGCGTCTGCCGGGAGGCCCCGGATGGCAACCCCTGCGAGGCGCCCACCGCCATCGACGCCCTCGGGGCTTATCTCGGAACCACCGTCGGCGCGCCGGCCCTCATTGGGGCGACCTGCGGACGTGCGGCTGCCTCCAGCGAGCGAGTCTATACGCTCAACCCGGCGCTCGGCGTCGTCTGCCTGGATACAAACTTCAGCGCCCTCGACACGGTCGTTCATCTCCAGACGAGCTGCGGCGACTTGGCCTCCGAGGTCGCGTGTGACGACGACAACGGCGAGGGTTCGAGCTCTCGGCTCACCGCCGATCCGGCGGCCTTCGTCGACGGTTCCATTTATGTCGTCGTCGATGGGTACGGGGCCTTCAGCGCGGATGACTTCATCCTCAACGTGACCGCCGGGGCCTGCCCGCCTCCGCCCTGCGTAGATGATTCCGAGTGCGCCGTGGATGAGGTCTGCGTCGAAGGCCGCTGCGAGGTGCCTGCCCCGCCCGAGTGTCTCGTGAACGCCGATTGCTTCCTCGACGAGGTCTGCGTCGACGGGGTCTGCGAGCTCGCCCCGCCCCCGGCCTGTCTCATCGACGGGGACTGCCCCCTCGGGCAGGTCTGCCTGGCCGGCCTCTGTGGGAGAGCACCGGAATGCCTCGAGCACCTCGACTGCGCCGCGGGTGAAGTCTGTGACGTGGAGGTCTGTGTCGCGGCCCCGTCGGCGTGTTTCGCCCCGCTCGTCATCGACGCGCTCGGCAACGTCAACGGCACCAACGTCGCGGGCTCCGCGGTCTACGACGGGAGCTGCCGCCAGAACAGCGGCGCCGAGGTCGTCTATGCCCTCGACGCTGGTCTCGGTGAGGTCTGTGTCTCGTTTGTCTCGTCGGACTTCGACACCGTGCTCTACGCCCGCACCGGCTGTGAAAACGCGGACAGCGAGACGGCCTGTAACAATGATGCGTTCGACGGCCTGACCTCGCAGGTTGACGTGCCGGCTTCGGACGGCGTGCGGCTGCTCTTCGTCGACAGCTTCGCGGCCTTCGAACGTGGCGACTTCACGCTCGACGTCAGCGCGGGCCCCTGCGTCTGCGCCGACGACGGGGACTGCGGACGGGACGACCAGCGCTGCATCGACGGCCAGTGCGTCGTACCCCCCGTCGGGTACTGCGACTTCGACTTCGACTGTGGGGCCGCTCAGCACTGCATCGGTAACTCCTGCACCGACATCCCGGTGGGCGGCTGCCTCCTCGACCTTGACTGCGCGGCCGAGGCAGCCTGCGTCGCTCAGCTCTGCGTCGTTCCGCCCTCAAGCTGCGACCTCGCCCTGGCCCTCCCGGCCGGGAACGACCTTCACGTCGAGGGTACGACCGAGGGCGCGCCGCAGAACCTCGAAGGAAGCTGCGGCGGGTCCGGAGGCGAGGTGGTCTATGTCCTCGACCTCGCGGCTGACGCCTTCATCGACGCGACCGTCTCGGGCTTCGACAGCGTGCTTCATATCCGGTCGGTCTGTGACAACGACGCCACCGAATTCGCGTGCAACCACGACGCGGCGCCGCCCGGCGGCGTTGGCTCTGCCTTCAGTAACCTCAGCTTGGCCGCGGGTCAGTACTTCCTCGTGGTCGACAGCTTCGGTGGCCTCGGAGGCGCGTTCGCGCTCGACGTGAGCATCCGACCGGACTGCCCCTCGGGCGCTGGCAACTACTGTGGTGACGTGGGTCTCGGCCAGGACGCGAGCGGGCTGTACGCCTGCGACGCGGGCGTCTATGTCCAGTCCGAGCAGTGCGCCCTCGGCTGCGCGGCGGGCGCCTGTGTCCTCGTTCCGAGCGCGGGAACCTGCGGCGACCCTCGAATGGTCCCGGCCGGTGCTCACGTCGTCATCGCGGGTGACTCCCGAGACGGCGTGGCCCCGAACATGCGCGGGAGCTGCGGTGGCGCGGGCGCGAAGAACCTCGTCTACCAGCTCGATCTCGACGCCGACGCCCAGGTCACCATTGACGTGGCGGGCTTTGACTCCGCGGTCTATCTCCGGACCACCTGCCTTGATCGGGCCGCCGAGATCGCCTGCAGCCAGCTGCGTGGCAATCGGTCGACGATTCGCCAAGCCCTCGTCGCCGGGACGTACTTCATCGTCGTCGACGGTCGAAGCGGCGCGGCGGGTCCCTTCACGATGACCATCGACCGCTAAGCCCTTTTTAGCCCCGCCTTACTTCTCCAACATCAGACTCAGGTACACATCCGGCGAGGCGAACCCTCTCGCGTGCCTGATCGTCAAGGTGCTTGACCAACACGCGCAGCCGTCCACATAGCGGACTTCGCCCTCCTGGGCGAGGAGCGCGTTCGCGTCCAGATCCGCCAAGCCCCGCCAGGACATCGTCAAAGGCCCGAGGGTCAAGCTCATCCCGGCGTCCGCGGCGAGGGAGGCCTCGCTGAGAGGGGGGCTCAGGGTCTCATCGTGGCCTTGAAGGCGGGACAGTCGCGTCGCGCCCTCGCGCTTGAGGTGGGTGGCACCGAGCGAGAGCCCGACGGTGTCGGCCGGCTCGAGCCCCAGGGTCGCCCGCGCATCGCCCGCCGTGGTCAACAGCGCGCGCACCTGAGAAGCACCGCGCTCGAGTCGGTACAGAGCGCCGGCGGTCATCGGTTCCTGTGCGTCTGCCCAGTCTCGGCTCGCCCGAACCGCCAGAGTCTGGGAAGAGGTCAGGGACAGCAGCGAGGTCTCAAGCTCGGCCACCGCAAACCGCCCTTCCGCTTTCCTCTCAACTGGCGCGAGCTCCGTCTGTCCCCGGCCGTCGGACGAGACAACGCGGGTCTCAAGCGCGGCTCGCACGCGATGTGTAAGACCACCGAAGGCGCGTTTCACCGCACTCTCGGCCCGCGCGAGAGCCCCACCCCGCATGACCGTATAGGATCTCGCGTCGGCAAACGCGTGGCCCGAGGCCGCGTTGGCTTGCGTGATGAGCCGAAGCGGCCCGACGTCGACAGGCAGCTCGGCCCGGGTCTCCAGGACAAAACGCTGCACGTCCGGGTGCCTCGAGCCTTGGTCAAAGCTGCGGTCGTAGGCGGCGTCGAGGCTGAGAGAAGAGGGTCCGAGCAAGTGGGCGAGCGAGAGGTGCACTGCGGGCTTGAGTGCTGGGGTCTTTGGCCCCTCCCCGTCGAGCCGCTCGACCCCGAGGCCAATCACGAAGCCGTCGGTCTGGACGCCCGTGGAGACGGCACCTCGCTCGTAGGGGGCGACGGCGAGGAGCGCGCTGTCCTGGAGCTTGACGGGGCCCACGCTTGAGCCCGAAGAAGGCGCGAGAAAGCTGGCCTCTCCCTCCAGGGCGAAGACGAGGCCCGCGGCCCGTGCGGCGCCGTCTCCGCTCACGGCGAGCGCGTCGTCTGCCGTCGACACCCGGGTCTCGAGCAGGGAGTCGGTCTGGGTCGCCAAGCGGAGGCGCGTGCGTGTTGTCAGCCCAGCGTTCGTCGCGTAGCCGGGCGCAAACGTCACGTCGGCCGCCTCGTGCAACGCCCAGAAGTATGGCCATCGGACCTCTGCTCCGCGCGCGTGATGGAGCCCGAACTCAGGAAAGAGCAGGCCGCTGCGGCGGGCGACGAGGGGGAGCTCCCAGCGAGGCAGGGTCGCGACGGGCACGTCGTAGATGCGGATGACGGGCCACGTCAACCAGAGCGACTCCGAGGGACGCCCAATCGCGTGCTCGCTCGATATGGAGAGCGGCGAGGGCCGACAGCCGCAGGGCCAGACCGACAGAGCCCAGGCCTCGAGGTGCCCGGAGGCCCCAACGGCGTTGTCGCTCATCCGCAGCTCGAGTCTCTCCGCGTTGAGCTCGAGGTCGCCTAAGCGCAGCTCCGCGTCTTTCAGCGTCACCGCGCCTCGCTCGAGGCAGGCCGTCAGGGAGGCGGCAGACGCGAGCATCGAGGGGTGCGTCATTGGGTGCGTCGGGGCGTTCGAAAACCGGGCCGTCGCGACTTCGAGCTCGAGCTGTAGCTGCGGGCACGTCGGGCGACTCACGAGCCGCCCTCTTAGGGAGGAGAGCACGAGCCCCGCGCCCCTCACGTCGAGCTGAGTCGCCGTCACCGTCCCGTCGGGGGCGACCTCGACCTCTGTTGCCTCAAACGTGAGGGCCGTCACGAGCTCAAAGAGCGGACGGATCACGGCGGTTCACGGGATGGGAGGCGTCCCTGGCGTGGCTTGAGGGTTGCCCGGCGCGACGGGCGTGATGGTGGGCGGACGAAAGTCGAGCATAAGGTAGTTGCCGTCCTGCCGAAGGTCATACCCGACCACCTCACGCAGCTTGATGACCACGCGGGTGATGTTCTTGGCCTGGCTGGCCTTGACGGACATGACCGCGGTAGGAAAGAAGCCGGTCTCCAGAGCGCGGGCGTCGTTGCCGCTCTGGAGGCGGGTATCGGTGAACTCCAGCACGATCTCATCGGCGAGGGAGGGGACGAGGTTGTAGACTGCGGGCTCGGTGGTCTGCACAAAGACGCGGCCACCGACCCCCTGCATCTGGAAGCCGACCCAGGTCATCAGACGCAGCGCTCCGCGGGCGCGAACATCAGTCTTGCCCGGGGCGCTGTCCTTCACGCCCGGCTGCACGCCGAGGTAGGGGCCGGTCCGCTCCGCCGCGGCCTTCTGCTTGGCCGCTGAGTCGTCTTTGGCCGCCATGACGTGCGGGCTCAAGAAGAGCAAAGGCAGGGCCGCCATGAGCCTGATTCGCATTGACATCCCCATGCGGTGCATCCCGCTCTCCTTTACTTCAAGCCTCGGAGCCCTACCATACGCCCCGATCGGTGTCGACTCTACGGCGGTCGGCCCGGTCTCGTGGTCTCGCAGAGGCCCTCCCAAGAGTTCAACCGCCGCTGGAAGCTCGAAATGTCGCTCGCCCTAGACCGCTCCGAATGGCCGGACCGCACGCTGCCGACGGCAGAGGCCGCGGGATTCCACCTCGACGCCTTTGCTCGCTGGCTCAAGTCCGCCGGCGCGGAGGCCCGGTTCTCGCTCGTCTTTATCTCCGGCCCGGCGGCGCGGCATCGCGTGGTCGAGGCCTTGGGCGCGGCGGGGGTCCGCGTGACAGCCCTGACCGTGCGTTCGGGGGCACCGATTCCTCAGCCACTCCGGGACCATAAAGGCGACCACTTCAACGACGAGCTCTTCCTGCTCGACGGCCTTGAGTCCTGTTCCGTGGACGAGGGGGCCGCGTTGCTCCGCGAGCTCGGTCTGCACGTCGCGCAGCTCAGGCGAACGGCCACTTGGGTCGCCGTGCTCGTACCCGGTCTGGACGCGCTCGCGGCTCTTGAGGTGGGCGGGGGGATCGTGCGCCGGCACGCCGGCCGTCGTTTCACCGTCCTCGATGACGACGACGCGCTGCCCGTGGCCGACAGCATCGACGAGGTCACGCTCGCCCACTGGCGACGAGAACATCGGATCGCGGAGCTCTCGTTCTGGTTGGCGCTCTCGCCGACGGGCACGCCGACGGGCGACGACCTCTCCCGCCTCGTCCAATGTGGCTGGGGTGGCTTGCGCCCGCGGGCTTCTCGGCACGCGGCGACCCAATCGCTCTTCCGACACCTCAACGAGGGTCAGCCCGCGGCGTTGGTGGGTGCCCCGGACTTGGCCCCCCCAGGTGCCGAGGACCAGGCCGTGGCGGTCGAGGTTCACGCGGCGAACGCGGCCGCGGACCGGGAAGACCTCGAAGGCTGCGACGTCGCCCTCACACGGGCCTGCGCCGCGCTTGAGGCCGGAGGGCTCTTCGTCGCACCCGAGCGGGCCTTCGACCTCATCGAGAAGCGGATGCACCTCGACGGCTTTCTGGGCCGCCGAGGCCTCGCTCGCGCCGGGCTCGATCGGTTAGGCGAGCTGCTGCCTCGGCTCTGCTCTCCCTATTACTCGGCGCGCTGGATCTTGGCCAAAGCCGAGCTCTACGCCCCCCTCGACCCCCGTTCCTCCGAGGCCGCGCGCGTCGAGGCCGCGGCACTCTTCGCCCGATATGGATACGACGTCTGGGCCGAGCGGGCACGGTCAAGCTCGTGAGCCCGTGGCGTTGGGTTTTGTTCGTGCTCCTCGTCGGGCAGTCGGGGTGTGGGAACTGCGACTTCGACCGCGAGGTTTCCGTGGGCGCGGCGCTCGTCGTCAACGTTGAGCCGGTCCTTGATCAGACGCCTCCGTCGCTTCGGCCCATCGTCCTAGAGCCGCGCTGGGCCCAAGACCACCTGCGGTCCGCGATGGCCGTGGCGGCCTCATCGAGGCGCGAAATCAGCCCCGAGATTGAGGCCGGGAGCCTCTTGTCGATCCGCCCCCGGCTGACTTACGGCTTCGCGCTCGCCGACGGCCTGCAAGCCACGCCGAGCCCGGGAGACGTCGTCGTGCGCTGGCAGGTGGTCGCGCGCCTGACGGTCGAGCGCGCCCCCGAGCTCGCCTTCGAGTATGGCACCGAGCACCTCCATCGCGTGCCCTTCCCGGGCGGCGACGCTGAGGCCGCGCTCCGGCAGGCGGTCCTTGCGTCTCTCGCCCCCCTGTGCGAGCGGCTCCTCCAGAGCGCGACCGTGGCCGCGGGCACCCAAACCTCGCTCAGAGACGCGCTGCAGAGCCCCGACATCTCGACCCGAAGGATCGCCGCGGACAGGGTCGGGCAGCTCCGCCTCCGGGTGCTCGCGCCCGTCGTCGGTCTGCAGCTTGCCGCCGAGACGGACGAGGCGCTGCGACTGCGGCTCATCGGTCTAAGCGGCGAGCTCGGGGATCCGGCGACCGTGCCCGCGCTCATTGCCCAGGCAGAGCTCAAAGATCGGCCACGATTGCTGGCTGTGATGGACGCGCTCTCGCGACTCGGGGGGGCCCGCGTCGAGGAATTTTTCGATGTTCTGTCGAGTCATGACGACCCCGAGATCCGCGGCCTCGTAGAAGCGGCACGTGGGCGCGCGAAGAGCGAGCACCCATGAGCTCACCCATGAGCGATCCCCATGGGCCAGAGGTCCGCCTGGAGCTCGTGGGGCAGGTGGCATTGCTCATCGTCGAAAGGCCCGGCGCATGTAACGCCTTGGCACGCTCCACGATGGTCTCGCTCGGAGAGGTCGTCAACGAGCTTGACCATCGTGTGAACGCTGGCCTCGTCCGCGCCGTGGTTTTCATGGGCGCGTCCGGTCGATTCGTCGCCGGGGGTGATGTGATTGACCTGCTCAACGTGAAGTCGGAGGTCGCTGCCCAAGAGCTCTCGCGTGGAATGCAGGACACGCTTAGACGCCTCGCCGCGCTCTCGTGCCCGGTCATCGCCGCCATCGACGCATACGCGATCGGCGGCGGTGTCGAGGTGGCGCTGGCCTGCGATCTTCGGGTGATCGCCGCCGACGCGTTCTTGCACTTCAAGCACGTCGACCTCGCCTTGACGACCGCCTGGGGGGGCCAGCGTCGGCTCGCCGCACTCGTGGGGCCGCAGCGCGCCTTACGCCTCTTATGGGACGCCGCGAAGGTCTATGCCGAAGACGCCCTGCGGCTCGACCTCGTCGACCGGATCGCCGCGCCTGGGGAGTCGGCGGAGGCCTGCGCCCGCGCCTGGGCCACAAGCCTCGCGCAGCGCCCGCCACACGTGCTCGCCGCGATGAAGCGCCTCTCCCGGCGTTCGGAGTCCGAGGTGGATCCGGGGGCCATCGACCGCCTGGAGAGGTCGATTTTTTCGGCGGCGTGGATGCATAGCGATCATGATGCTGCGGTGCAGCACCTCCTCAGCGAACGCCGACCCCGAGGTGTCGTGCCCCCACGAGGCCGATTTGTGGTCTTCGAGGGCCTCGACGGCGCGGGCACGACGACGCAGATGCACCTGCTCGCCACGGCGCTGCGGAGCCGCGGGCAGGAGGTTCTGACGACGGGTGAGCCGAGCGGTGGCCCCATCGGGAGGCTCCTGCGCGAGGCGCTCGGGTCCCGCATCGCCGAGCGGACGGACGGTCGCTTCCCGGCCGCGTCCATCGCGCTGCTCTTCGCGGCCGATCGGCACGACCACCTCAAACACGAGATCGAGCCCGCGCTGGACGCTGGCATCACGGTGATCTGCGATCGGTTCGACTACTCGAGCCTCGCCTATCAGGGGCAGGAGAACGACCCCGATTGGGTCTCGACGATCAATCGCTCTCTCTTGCGTCCGGACCTGGTCCTGCTCGTCCAGGTCACCGCCGAGGTGGCAGCGAGCCGGAGGGCCACGCGGAACTCCGTGCCCGAGATCTACGAGGTCGATGACTTTCAACGGCGTGTGGTTTTGGCTTATGCCGACATCGCGCGGCATCGAGAGGGCGACCCGATCGTCACCATCGACGGGGAGCGCGACCGGGCGGAGGTCGGCCGCTCATGCCTCGAAGCCTTCGATGCACGGCTCGTTTCGCTCAAGCCCATGGGCTGATGGATGGTCAACGTGATGCACCTTCTCCTCATCTTGCTTCCGGCCCTGCTCGCCACGCCAAAGACGCCTCCGGTGCCTGCGTCCCAAGCGCCTCCGGTCGCCGCAGACGAACGTCTCATCGAGAGCGTCCTGACCCGGGCGGAGGTGGCGCCCATCCTCGAGCAGGGGCCCCAGCGTGTGGTCGCCGCGGTCGAGGTCAGCCCCCACCTCGAACGAGGGCGCTTCGTCGGGTTTCGCATCCTGCGCTTCCGAAGCGACGGACCCTTCGCCGACGTTCGGAGCCTCCAGCCGGGTGATGTCGTCGTGCGTGTGAACCGCGAGTCGCTTGAGCGTCCGGAGCAGTTCATGCGGGCCTGGGAGGTCGTCAAGCAAGCTGACGAGTTGGAGATCGAAGTTCTGCGCGGGGACCAGCGATTTGTCTTTCGCTGGCGAATCGTCCCTTGACCGCCCGCCCGATGGCCTTCGCGCTCGCCGGGGTCGTCTCCGCCGAGCTCGCTTTTTCTGTGGTGCCGGCGATCTTGGAGCGGCAAGACACAGGCCCGATCTTCTGGCTCGCGTCGGCCACAGTGCCGGTGTTTTGGCTCATCGGGGCCCTTCGGCGGAGCGCTTCGCTGCTGCTCGGTGCGGTGCCTCTGGCGCTCGTTTCGACGGCCTATGGTCGAAGCCACGAGACGCACGCACTCGCCGGGATCGTCGCGGTCATCACCCTCGCCGGCTACATCTACGCCACAGCCCTCGCCCTCCGACGTGATCGAACGACGGCGCTCATGACCACCATTGCGCCGAGCGTTGGGGCAAAGGGTCCTATCCTTGAACGGTACGTCTACAGAGGCATGTCTGTGTTCCTGACGGCTGGACCCGCCGTCGGTCTGCTCGTCTACCCGGACATCGCCCGGGTCGCGGCGTCGACCTATGGGGAGCTTGGGGGCCTCGCGGCGACCACGTTCGCCCTCGGCGCGACCCTTATCGGCCTGGTCCTGGCCGCGGACTTGGACTCCGAGCGGCGCCTGAGGAGGCCTCGGCGAGGGCGTGCCGGGGCGTATGCCGCGTGCCTCGCGACCTGCCTCCTCACCTCGCTCTATCTGCGCGGCTGAACACGCCGGCACCGACACCCCATTGTCGGACTTGAAGCTCAGCCTCAAGGCGCGGCATGGTTCCGAAATCTCATGCACCCTTCGGCCCGCACCTATACGACCCTCGTCTTCACGCTCGGCGTGCTCTGTACGACCGGCGCGGTGCCCATCTTGTGGAGCGCGATGAGGGCCCTCGCCGTTCGCGACTACGTTGGGGGTGGTCTGCTGGTCTTTGGCGCGGCCGCAGCCGGAAACCTCGGCTTGGAGCTGCTCACCCTCGTCCGACCGGCGCGCCCGGCGCGAGACGGGTCCGCCGACGTCCCCCCGGGTGACAGATGAACATCGCGGCTCAGCTGGCCTTGGTCCTTGCGAGCTGGCCCTTCCAGGTCGACCTCGGCGATGAGACGATCGTCGCCCGGGCCGACTCTCCAAATGGCGTCATCGAGATCAGCGCGGGTCGCCTGCGCGCCTATGCCGAGAGCCAGCCGACTCGCTCGCCGAAGGCTCTCGCCCTTGAGCTGTTGGTCTTTGAGCTCCTCGCCCAGGAGGCGACCCAACGTGGCCTCGCGTCCGCACCCTCGGTACAGCAGAGCATCGACCGGGCCGCCGTACCGCTGTACCTACGCCGAGATTTCGAGCCGGCCACGACCACCGAGACGATCCCCGATGACCTCCTGAAGCGCTCGTATGACCGAAACGTGAGCTTCTTTCGGCACCCGGAGCTGCGCTCGGCCGAGCACCTGCTCGTGACCGACAAGGCCAAGCGCCCGGCCGATCCGAAGGTCGACGCGGAGGCCCGCGCGCTCGCCCTTCGCCTCTTGGAGGATCTGCACCGTCAGCCCCCGACGAACGCCTCGGAGTTTGAGGCGCGGCAAGGCGCGTTCGCCGACGACGCGGCGGCTTTGGGTCTCGAACTGCGGTATGAAACCTTGCCGATCTTCTCCAAGCGCGGTCGCCTGGACCAGTCGTTCAGTGACGCCGTGTTCTTGCTGCCGGCCGTCGGAGACCTCAGCCCGGTCATCGAGACCTCCTTCGGGTTCCACGTCGCGCGACTCGCCTCCATCGACCCCGCGCGCGATCTGAGCTTCGACGACGCAAAGCCTGAGCTTCGGGAGCGGCTCGAAGCGGAGTACCGGGAGCTGCGGCTCAACGCCGTGGTCGACGCGCTCGCCAAGAAGTACGGCGTCGTCAAGAACATCGCCATCATGGGCGGGCCAAGCGCGGCCCCATGACAATCCCCAATCCTGCGTTATAGTCACCGCGTGCTTCGACGACTGACTGCGCTGGTTCTCCTCTGCCTGCCCACGTCGGCGGCCGCCGTCGACTCGGTCACGGGGGCGTCGCCGCGCGTATTTCCGGCGGGCAAAGGCGACGTGATCGTCTGGGTGACGGGTCGAGGTTTCGCCGATGGCCTCTCGGTCGGCATCAGCGGGAACGGCGTCGTTCAGCGGGCCGCGCCGGTGGTCGTGCCCGAGGCGATGCGCGTCGACGGCGGCCGAGGGGACGGGATCCGCTGGTCGGTCACGATTGGTCCCGAGGCGCTCGTCGGCCTGCGCGACCTGACCGTGACAGGTGCCGATGCGACGATGGCGACGGGCGCCGGCTTGCTGGAGATCACCCCGGCGCTGGCGGTGATGCCGCCGACTCAGCCGCCGACTCAGCCCCCCTCGCAGCCGCCCACGCAGCCGGGCTCGAACCCACCTCTGCCCGAGCCCGAAGGCCCCATCGGCGTCGACGTTATCACCCGAGCGAGCCCGACCTATGCCGCCCAAGGCGAACAGGTCAACCTCTGGATCGTCGGGCGCACATTCGTCGACGGGGTGACGGTCAGCTTCAGCGGAGCGGGCATGGGACCCGCGCTCGTGAACGGGCAACCGCTGCTCCCGAAGATCAGCCGCAACATCCCGTCGGAGCAGGCCAAGTTTGACGGGATTGAATACTACCTCCGCGTCGGCGCTGAGACCCCGGTGGGCCCGGTCGATATCACCGTCGTCGGGCCGGACGGGACGAGGGCGACGGGGGTCGGACTCTTCGAGGTTGTGGCGCCAGGCGCGGTGCCGCCCCCGGCTGCTGGAGCCGGGAACGTAGACGTCATCTCGGGTGCCTCACCCCGGGCGTTCCGTGCGGGTCGAAACGTCTCGCTTTGGCTCTGGGGCAAGGGGTTTGAGCCGGGGGCCACCGTCGTCTTCTCGCAGCCGGGGATTCGGCCATACGCGCCGGCTGAGGTCGTCAAGGACGCGGGCAACTACCCTGGCTTCGATGGCATCCGGAGCTTCCTGGTGGTCGATCCCTTGGCCGCGCGGGGTCCGCTCGACGTGACCGTGATCAACCCGAACGCCTCGCAGGCCATTGCCCCGGGCGTGGTACAAGTCATCGGCGCGGATGATGCGATCCCGGACGAGAACGACGTCGTGGATGACTTCGGTCCCTGCCTCGCGGCTGAAACGACGATCGAGGAGATCACGTTTGTGCAGCCCATGCAGGTCAAGCCGGGCACGCCCTTGCCGCTGGCGATCGTGGGTCGCGGCTTCGCCTGCGGGGCGACGGTCATCATCGCGGGCGGCGGCCTTCGGGCACCCCAAGGCTCGGCCCCGCGGATCGTGCGTGACGGCGTGGATCCCCAGAAGACGACCCTGTACTGGGATCTGGAGGTGACCGCGGACGCCGCTGTGGGCTCCAGGGACGTCACCGTCGTCAACCCGAACAACTCGAGCAAGACCTTGGCCCAGGCCTTCTCCATCGTGCTGGAGATCACCGAGTCGTATGCGGGTGACGGGGGGGTCGACGAGCGGGTGAAGCAGGACGACGGGGTCCACGCCTGCAGCACGTCGGGGGCTTCTTCAAGAGGCGTCTTGCCGCTGCTGCTCGGGCTCGGCCTGCTGCTCGGGACACGTAGCCGGGGGACACGAAGCTTGGGTCGTCGACGCTGAGCGCGTGGGCGTCCGCTTCTCCGAAATTACGGCGGTCCTCGCGCTCCTCGCGCTGGGGTGCCTCTCGACGGTGAACCATCGGGAGGTGCCGAGCCGCCCAGCTGCGACGACCGAGCACCTCCCCGACGCCGTGGGTCGGCTCGTCTTCACGCCGCGTAGCCTGGATGCCCTCCTCCTGGCCGCCCGGTCGGCTGCTCGGCGGCTCTCGACAGGCCCAGACGCGGCCTTGTCCCAGACGCTCGAGCGAGTCGTTCAGCGCCTTGACGACCTCCTCGACGGCCCGCCGTCGAGTCGCGACCCTCGCGCGCCTTGGAGTCGCGACCCTCGCGCCGTGAACGACCACACCCGGTGGGCTCGGTGGGGCCTCGTGCCTGACGCCCGAATCGAGGTGTCCCTGGGGGCGGTTGAGGCCCCGGCGGCGGGCAGGGCGCTCGCGCGACGGGCCCGCGGCGACGAGTCCGTTGGCGTCGCCGATGTCGACGCGTCCCTCCATCTTCGTCTGCACGTGGAGACGGGCGCGCCTGCTCAGACGATGGAGACACTCGGTTCGATGCTCGAGAGTTTGGGCCGAGTCGAGGAGATTCACGGTGTCGGTCAGTCCCCAAAGCTCCTCTTCGTTCGCGTGAACAGTGGTGAGCTCGTCACGGTCCGCGAGAGGACGCCGGGCGTCGTGATTGATGTGCTCAGGCCCAGCGACAAGAACGCGGCGACCCCCCGTCTGCTCGAGCGCGCCGGACGCAAAGGCCGCAGCGGCGACGACGCCCTGGAGCTTTCGGGCGGCTTCGTCCTTCGCCTCTACGTCTCCCGACTCGGCGCGCTCGAGACGCTCTTCGGGGCGGCGATTCTCACGCGGCGGCTCAACGACCTTTCAATTCCCTCCGCGCTTTCGGCCTGGGCGGCCGGGGCTGATTGGGTCTCAAGCTGCGTCGAGCGTTGGCAGGGCGCTTCGGAGATCGCCGAGGTCGTCGACGTGAGGCTTCGCTTCGAGAGGGACGCGGCGGTCACGCTGGACCTGGACGCGGCCCTGACGCCGATGGGGCAGAGCGCGTGGCTCTCCGCCCGCAGCCCGCAGCCCCTGAGCCTGGAGCCGGGCGCAGATGTGGCGATGGCCCTGGGTTTCAACTTCTCGTCCACTCGTTTCGACGCCGCCGTGAAGGCCGGTCACCTCGGGAGAAGGACAACGGCAGCCAGCTCGACCCTCTACGAGGATCTGTCTCAGTGCCCGCTCGGGCTCCCGGTCATCGCGGCGCTCGGGACGGTCTTCGTGGCGCCGCCGGTAGACCGCCTCAGGCCCGGCACCCTGCTGCCGCACCTCGCGGCGATCACCGCCGGGACTTCTGCGAGGGCCCAGCTCGGGGTGGTCTACGCGCCTGCGAACCGGGACATCGCGCCCCCACGCCTCAGCTGGACCTCCCTCTACGACGAAGAGAGCAGCTCACCGCAGCCTGGCCCCGAGGAGACCATCGTGACGCCCGACCGCACGATTCATCGTCGCCAAGAGGGGGCGGGCGTGGTCGAGTGGGAGGTGGTCCCGAACAGCGGTTCGACGGCACCGCTCATCGAGCAGCGTATCGCTTTGGGTGGGCCGCCCGAAGTCACAGCTCGGCGAGCACCGCCTCCACAAGCCCAGGGCTGGCCGCTCGCCTTCGCGTTCGTCGAGGTGGACACCCTCGCCAAGAGCCTGGCGGATCCCGCGCTGGCCTCGACCGTCCAGACCACGCTCGAGGATCTTCGTAGGCTCGTGCGGCGAGCCACGCTGTCCTACAGACACGGTGCCGATCACCACGTTCGGGCGCGTCTCCACCTCGAGTCCGGCCCCCAATCGCCGAGCCCGAGGTGAGCCCTTGGGTGGAAGGTTGCTCCTTCGAGCGCGATCCGGTCCAATCTCCCCCCCCGCCCGGGAGATAAGCCCAAATGGCCCAGCTTGAGAATGCCGTCGCGCGCGTCGTCGATGAAGCCACGCTCGTCCTTCGAACAATCCGCGAGGAGGCGGCCGAAGGTCGGCGGCCTTACTCCGCCGACATCGCCCGCATCGTCGAGCGCTCGCTCTCGATTCGTTTTTCCGAGCTGCTCCAGTTTCTGGAGCGGTACGGCTTCGTCGTCGTCGATCGGCGGACTCAGCTCCTTGAGACCTCGCACGCCGGGGGTCAAGTCATCGATCGGAACGTGGATCGTGTACGGGCTCTGACCGGGGATGTGAAGCACCACTTTGGTGAGCGACTCGCGAAGCTCGAGACCGACGCGAAACCGAAGGAGGCGGCCCCCGTTCGAATGGATACGCGATACCTCCGATATGACGCCATCGGCACGGGTACGCTCGGTACGGTGCATCGCGGCTGCCTGACGACCGTTGACCGCCCGGTGGCGATCAAGGTGCTCGGGGGGCTGACGGAGCTCTTCTCCGGCGAGCAGCGCGACCTGGTGCTGCGTCGACTTGAGCTCGCCGTCCGGGAGCACGCGCGCCTCATCTCTCCCTTCGTGATCCAGATCCTCGACCAAAACACCGCCCATGACCCGCCCTATATCGTCATGGAGCTGGCCGTCGGGGGTAGCCTCCGGGGGCTGCTCGCGGGGGGCGCCTTACCGCCGGCGGTCGCGGTCCGTTATTTTGTTCAGATCGCGCTCGGGCTCCGCGCGGCTCATGAGCATGGACTGCTTCACCGGGATCTGAAGCCGGAGAACGTCCTCCTCGACAGCGCGGGGAACGTCAAGTTGGTTGACTTCGGTCTGACACGGGTCGTCGAGCGCGACGGCGTCCAGATCAAACAGGCCTATGTCGGCTACGGCTCGGTCGGGTACATGGCCCCGGAGATGTTCCGAAGAGGCGTCGATGCGGGGCCGGCGAGCGACGTCTATGCGGCTGGCATCATGCTCTATGAGATGCTCGTCGGGGATCTGCCGGGCCGACGCTCGCCGCTGCCGAGCCAGGTCGTCGACGGGGTTCCGGATGCCCTGGACGAGCTCTTCGACCGCATGACCCAGGATGAGCCTTCGAGGCGGCCGGCCGACTTCGACAAGGTGCTCACGGCGATCTGGACCTCGCCGTCCATCTGCGCGCTCCTCGACGCGCGACAAGCCCCACTGTTCTCCGAGGCGCCCGTATCGCTGCCAGGGCTCGAGGGCGGGGCCACGGTTCCGGCGGTGGTCTTGACTCAACCGCCTCCGGCGGTGGTCTTGACTCAATCGCCTCCGGCAGTGGCCGCCCCGACCGACCCCGTCGCCGCGCGACCGGCCCGCTCAGTTGTCGCCCCCGCCGCAGAGGAAATCGTTGTCGAGCTCGACGACTCGATCATCGACGTCTCCGTGAGCGTGCCGATCCCCGTGGTCAGCAGCCCTGACCGACGCCCCGACCGACGCCCCGACCGCCCTGACGACTCCGCTCAGCTCGTCCCGGTCTCCTTGCCCATCGTGGCCGTGGCCCCTATCGCGGCCCCCATCGTGGCAATCGACCGCGACAGCGAGGCGGCCTCCCTGGATGACTCCCTCGTCGAGGAGCCGGACGCCGGACGGTTTGCCGGGCCCGTCTTGGCTGGGGCCCGGTCAGAGTCGTTCGAGGAGATCCTCGGCGACGACGACGTCGTGATGGACGACTCCGAGGACTCGCCCGCGGATGAACGTTCCCAGACCGCGGTCGTCGACCTGCGACCGGGTGACCGCAAGGCCATCGACGAGAAGCTCAAGCGCCTGAAGCGAAGCGGCTGAAGGCAGGACGCGAAGCGGCTGACCGCAGGGGACTCAGCTGCCTTTATTGAGCTGGGAGATGACCTTGGTCGCCTCGTCGCTGAGCGCCTTGTCTTTCTCTTTCTTGACGTAGGCTGAGAGGGGCACGACGGCCTCTTTCTTCTTCAAGCGAAGGAAGGCCTCCAGGGCCGCTCGACGGACCGAGAGGTCGTCGTCTTCAAGCCCGCTGGCGATCGCCTCGACGGCCGATAAATCTCCCGTCTTGGCCATGGCGAGCAGGGTGGCGGTGCGGACCTCGGGGACCTGGTCCTGGAGAAGGGCCGCCATGGCGCTCACGACGCGCTTGTCCTTCACGAGGCCCAAGCCCTCTAGCGCGCGCAGCCGAACCTCGGTGTCACGGTCAAAGAGCCGCTCGCTGAAGAAGGACAAGAGGGGGTTACGCTTGTCGATGGGCAGATCTCCGCCGATGCGAACGAGGGCCGACGTCGACGCGCGACGAACGCGGACGTCTTCGTCGTTGAGATGAGCGACGACGAGATCGATGGCCTCTTTCTCCTTGAGGATACCGAGGGAGTCGAGGGCGTTGGCGAGCAGCTCGGAGTCGGCCTTCTGCGCGAAGAGGAGGAGGAGCTTGACCGCCTCTTTGCCCGGGAACGCCCTCAGCGCGAACGCCGCAGCACGCTGCACCTCAATGGCCTTATCAGCGGCGAGGGCGACCACGTCGGGCCGAACCTCGTCAGCGGCCAGGTCTCCGAAGCTGCGCGTCGCGGCGGCGCGAATGTCCGCCTTGCCGTCACCCGCCAGCACCCGAAGGGCCTCGATGATCGCCCTGCGGTCCCACTTCTTGCCGTTCTTGAGCAGCTCACCGAGGGTCGCGACGGCGACGCGGCGCAGGACGGGATCGCCGGACTTGCTCTCCTTCAAGACGAACTCGGCGGGCTGGGCGGCGTAGATCCTGCGCATCGCGTCCATCACCGAAGCACCGGAGACCTCATCGTCGACCTTGGCCTTCGAGAGCAGCGGGAGTGCCTTGGCCTGTACTGTGTCCCCGAGGGCGTTGGCCGCGGCGATGCGCGTCTGCGGATCTGCATGGGACAACGCCTTGCCGAGCGACTCGAAGGCCGGCGCGCGGTCCAGCTTGGCCCACTTCGTCAGGGCGTTGGCCGCCGTCGTCGCAGCCGGCCCAGTGGCGGACACGGCGAGGAAGCAGAGGCCGACGAGCTCCGAATCTTTGTCAGCACCGATGGAGAGCGCGAGCGCGATCTCGGTTCGATGCTCAACGCTCAGCTTCGTCTCGCCGAGGCGCGCCGACAGTGCCGGATGATCACCGCGCTTCTGGAGGCTCGCGACCGCCATTCTCCGGACCGTCGGATCGACGTGGCCGAGCACGCCGACGAGCTGCTCGGTCGCCTCCGGCTGCTTACTCTCGCCGAGGCTCTTCGCCGAAGCGCCCACGATCGCCGGGTCCGCGCTCTTCAGCGCGTGATACTGGGCCGCCGTGCTGAAGGACGGATCCTTCGACACGCTGAGCACAGCGGCGGCACCGTCGCGCACGGCGGCGTCCGGATCCTCGTCCATGACCTTGCGGAGCGCGGCGTTGACGGTGGCGTTGTCTCGCTTCGAGAGGCCGCCCATCGCCGCCTTTCGAAGCTGACTGTTGGCGGACTGCAGAAGCCCGATGAGCTTCGACTCGAGCTCAGGCAAGTCGAGCAGGGGAGCCGCCTCGATCACCGCGAGGGTCGCGCCGGCGGTGCTGGTCGAGGTCAGGGCCCAGACCGAATCGACAAGCAGCTTGTCTTTCTTCAGGAGTCGCTCAACGACGATCGCCTGCGGCAGCATCGATCCATCGGGCAACTGCACGATCGTGCCGGCGATGCCGTTGGGCGGGAGGGCTTCGTGCAGGCTGATCGTCATCACATAGGCCGGCGTCGAGACGTCCGCACGCGTCCAGCCCGCGTCGACCACTTTTGGGAACCGGACCCGCACGGCACCATTCTCCGTGAAGGAGTACACGGTCTCAGCCATCACGATGGGGTGGTAGTCGGGCTTGGTCGCGTCGAGGTAAACATAGACCTCCTGGGTCTTCTGGGCGTCCGGCTGAAACGCGACCCGCGCGTCGCCGTAGGATCCTCGCTTGTCGTTCACGAGCGCCTTGAACACCTCATTCGTCCGGTCCTTCAGCGAGCCGCCCTTGACCTCCGTCGGGACCGGGACGAGCACGAACCGCTTCTTGCCGCTTCGGGACCAAGCCTCATAGCTGTAGCGCACGGTCCGGATCTTCTCCGAGGCCGCGGCCGCAGGCGTCGCCGGGGCGGGGGTAATGGGGCCTGCAGAGGCGATCGAGGCGGAACCGAGAAACAGCACTGAGAGGGCAGCGCGCGCGAGACGAGACATCCGAGGCTCCTGAGTGTACACGACAGGGGTACCAACCATAGTCCGCGAACGATTTGCCGTGAAGTGCAGCCCGTTGCACCCGCTCTTGGTCGCTCTCGCGGCCGCGCTGTTCGGTGCGACGGCCCCGCGGTCCGCCGTAGCGGCTCCACAGTCCGGCGTACCGCCTGGGGCTGATCTCGCCGGCGTCGTCCGCTCGACCGCACGCCTGAAGGGGTCCATCGGGCTGAGCCGCGCGGCGCGGGCGTCCATGGTGGTCGAGCCCTCGGTCCGCCGATGCGCGGCCCTGCTCTCGACGCTCTCCCGCGAAGAGGCGGCGTGGATTGAGCTCGAGGCCGCCTACGCCACCGCGTCTCCGGCAGACGATCCAGTGGCCCATGCCCACTCGGCCCTGGCGATGTCCAGCGTTCGGGCGGGTGTTTCGGGCATCCGTCTCTACCGGGCCGACGTCGCGTCCCACTGCGAGCGGCTGCCCCCGAGCGAGGAGGGTCTGCCGGACGCTCGAGCCCTGGAGGTGTCCGGTCTTGCCCGATGCGGCGAGGCCCTGATCGTCGATGAGGCCGTCGTTCTCCGGCTCAAGTCCTTGCCGATGGGAGGGGCCGCCGCGTCGCCGATGGGCCTGGCCGTCCTTCGGTTCCTGATCCCGCGTTTGGAGCACCTGCCGCCGGTCGTCTTTGTCGTGGTCGACGACCGCTTGGGCCTGTCGCTGCCCGCGTCGGGGCTCATGGCCTCGGTCTTCAGTCGACGCGCATTCGCCGGGACCGAGGCGCGCCTGCTCTCGCCGGCCACCCCGGGCACGTCGGGCATGATCGTCTTGCCCGCCGCCTCCGGCCTCGAGGATGGCCCGAGCTTGAGGCAGCTTGTGGCCGTCTATGCCTCGGGCCTCGCGGTGGACCGCTGCGTCGCCGATGCGGCGGACGGGTGGGGGGCGTCCGATGTCGCCGGCCAACTCGGCGGTTTCCCCGGCGCGGGGCGTCTGGACGCGAGGCCCACGCCTTCGCCGCTCCCGGTCAAATGGCAGCGTCTCGGGCAGAGAGGGAACGGCGGGAACATCGTGCCGTTCGCGCCGTTCGAGCTCTACCTCATGGGCCTCGAAGGGGCCGAGGCCGTCCCCCCGATGACGTTCAGCTCGACGACCTTCAGCTCGACGCCCCGTCCCTGCGCGCTCAACGCGAGCGACGTGCAGCTCCCCGTCGACAGCCTGCCCGACGCCCGCGCGCTCGACGTGCTCCTCGTCGTGATGACCGACCTCGAGGTGAAGGGCCCTGAATTCACTGCCTTCCTCGCCGCTCAGCTCCACGCCTTTCGTGGGTTCGTCGCCGCCGGGCCTGACCATCGCGTCGACCGCCTGAACTTCTTCGAGGCCACCGGGGGTCGAGGTCGCCTCATGCCGGTCTCGCCCAGATTTCGCGATGGTCCTTGCAGCCGACTAAACGGGGCCGTATCCAATAGACATGGCGAACACGGTCTCGACCTCTGACGCAGTCTCCCGGCTCGGCGGCCTCGACGGGCTCCGGTCCCTCGTCGCCGACTTCTATGTTCGCGTCTTCGACGACGTCATGATCGGCTACCTCTTCAAGGGCGTCGATCGACAGCGTTTGGAAGATCTCGAGGTTCAGTTTGTCGCCCGTTTCTTCGGACACGACGTGGCCTACGAGGGCCGGGGTATGAGGCAGGCGCACCGCCACGTCCGCATCCTGCGCGGCCACTTTCTTCGTCGTCGGCAACTGCTCGTCGAGACCCTCACCGACCACGGCGTGCCGATGGACCTTCAGGTCGCTTGGCTGGCCCATGTAGACGCGCTGATGCCCGCGGTCCTGTCCTCGCCCGGCGCTCACGACGACTGCCTCGAGGACGACGCTTGATTCTTTGCAATGAACCGGAGCCCCCTCATGCCGACCTTTGAGTTCCGCGGCTACACCCGCACGATCGCGCGGGCCGTGGTTGATACGATGGTCCCTCGCTGGCCGGACTATGAACCCGACATCACCGACCAGGTGCTCCGGCGCGTCGAGCAGACCGTCAGCCGACAGCCCCTGGCCGTGCAGACCCTCGTGACCGCCGGCCTCTGGGGCTTGGAGTTTGGCGGTCCGGCGATGGGCGTGGGGCTGATGCCGCTGACCCGCCTGGACCGGGAGGCCCGCGACGCTCGCCTCACCGCCATCGCCCATCACCCCATCCCCACCGTGCGCCGCAGCGTCCTGCTGTATCAAACGCTCGTGAACCTCTGCGCGTACTCCATGCCGGAGATTGAGGCGTTCCTCGGGGCCCATCGAAGAGACTGGCGCGAGGACCGGCGGCGGTTCCGGGACGCCCTGCTCGTGCTCGACGAAGGCCGCCCGCTGCCGCCCGTGCCCGCCGCCCTCGCGGATCCGGCGATCGTAGAGCCGGCTCGTTATCTAGAGGTTGGCTTCCGCCCCCGGCGTGAGGCCGAGGCGCCGGGCAACGCTCCGCCAGACGCTCCGACCGAGATCGTAACCCCGAAGCCGAAGTCCAAACCCCGCGCCCCACGAAAGGCCCGCACATGAGCACGGCCCGAACCGTCGAACGAACCGTCGAGCGCGTCATCTCCCCGGCAGAGTTCTCAGGCCCACTCACGCTCGACTGCGACGTCGTCGTCGTCGGCTCCGGAGCCGGGGGGGCTACGGCCGCCGCAGTGCTCGCCGAGGCCGGTCTCAACGTCATCTGCCTTGAGGAGGGGGCCTTCCACCGCACGAGCGACTACTCCGCGGACATCCCGGAGATGTTCGGGCGGGTCATGCGGAACGGGGGCGCGACCGCCATCATGGGCCGCGCGCCGATCCCCTACCTCGAGGGTCGCTGTGTGGGGGGCTCGACCGTGATCAACGGTGGGATGTGCTGGCGCACGCCCGAGGCCGTCCTCGACCGCTGGGTCAGCGAGCGGGGCTTAGGCGACCTCTCCGCAAGACGCCTGGAGCCGCTCTTTGAGGAGGTCGAGCGCACGATTCACGCCCGCTATCAGGACGCCGGGAGCGAAGGGGATAACAACGACGTCTTCCATCGCGGGGCCACGCGGCTGGGCTGGAAGCTGTCTAAGAACAAGCGCAATCAGATCCACTGCGTCGGCAGCAACGACTGCGTGACCGGCTGCCCGTCCGGGGCCAAGCAGAGCGCGATCACCACGTGGCTGCCCCGGCTCTGGGCGCAGGGTGGCGTGGTCTATACCCACTGCAAGGTCGACAAGATCCTGACTCAGCGTGGGCGAGCCATCGGCGTCGAGGGCAAGATCGTCGACGACCCCGCCGGAGGGGCGCCCCGACGCTTCACCGTTCGGGCTCGCGCCGTAGTGCTCTCCGGGGGGGCGATTCAGACGCCGCTGCTCCTGCTCCGAAACCGTTTGGGTCAGCCCTGCGGCCAGGTGGGACGGCACTTTACGATTCATCCCAACGTGAAGGTCGCCGCGCGTTTCGACCACGACGTCGACACCGTGCGAGGCGCTCACCAGGCTTGGCAGTGTGTCGAGTTCGACCATAAGGGCATCCTGCTCGCGCCCGGCCTCGTACCGCTGGCGTTCCAGTCCGTCGGCTTCAACGACTTTGGGGCGCGGCTTGCCAAGAGGATGCGCGAACATCACCGCTATGCGACCGGCGGCATCCTCGTCGACGACCACGCCTCCGGCCGGATTCGGCTCTTGCCGCTCGGCGTGCCCCTCGTTCAATACGACGTGACGCAGGCCGATCAGGCGGCCTTTCATCAGGGCGTCGGCAGCCTCGCCGAGCTGTACTTCGCGGCCGGCGCCCTTGAGGTGGTCACGCCGTTCCATGGGCACCCCACGCTGAAGTCCGCCGACGACATTCGGGCGATGCAGCGCGCGGCCCCGAGGGTCGAGGACACCGAGTACTTCACCGCGCACCTCATGGGGACCTGCCGCATGGACAGCCAGGACAAGCGCGGCGTCATCGATCCCGAAGGACAGCTCTGGGACGTGCCGGGGCTCTACGTCTCCGATGCGAGCGCGCTGCCGGGCACGATCGGGGTCAACCCTCAGGTCACGATCATGGCCATCGCGCTGCACATCGCGCAGCGGCTCGGCGAGCGGCTGTCCAAACGCGGCGCGGCCAGAGTGGCCTGACCGGCCTGAGCGGTCTGACGGGCCCGCGGTGAACGGGGACCGTCAAGAGCCAAACGGTCGGCGTCGGGACTCTGTCGCTCCGGCGGCTCTAAACCGGCGCAATCGCCCTCAAGACCTGTGAAATCGGCCACCGAAGCGGCTGGCAC
Organism: Myxococcales bacterium; assembly: GCA_009692505.1. Taxonomy (GTDB): domain Bacteria; phylum Myxococcota_A; class Bradymonadia; order UBA7976; family UBA1532; genus SHZC01. The sequence continues at coordinate 19,907 of SHZC01000011.1, read as the reverse complement.
GGTCGCTGCTCATACGTCTCGGTGGAGGTAGACTATGTCCACCGGTATCTACACCGCGATGTTGGGTGCTCGTGCCCAGGAGCACGCGCTTGAGTCGGTCAATAACAACCTGGCGAACGCGAACACGCCCGGCTTCAAGCGGCAGGCGTCCATCTATCGGTCCGTGCACAGCGACGCCCAGCGGCTCGGCAATAGCAAGCAAGCCGAGGACATCAAGTCCCCGGTGCGCTTCTTGCCGGACGACCGGGTGGCCGGCGTCATGGAGGAGCGATTCACGCAGTTCGAGCAGGGGCCGCTGAAGCAGACGGGCAATGATCTCGACTTCGCGCTGCAGGGGGAGGGGTTCTTCACGCTCGCCGGGAAGGACGGCCCGCTGTACACGCGGAACGGCTCGTTCACGCTCGGCGCCGACGGCACGCTCGTCACGCTCGATGGCAACCCGGTGCTCGACGACAGCGGTCAGACGATTCGAATCCCCGACACCTCCGCGAAGGTGAGCGTGACCTCGGCGGGTGAGGTCCTGGCGGGAGGCGCCCGCATCGCCAAGCTTGGCATCGTGAAGTTTGAGGACCCTCAGCCACTCCAACGCCAAGGGAACAGCGAGTGGCAGGTGCCGACCGCGCCCGTCGTCGATGGACTGGCGCCGCCCCCGCCCACGGATCTTGGGGGACCGGTGACCGACGTGGCGGCCTTCCCGACGCTGACACCGACGAAGGTTGATCGACCGGCTGTGCACCAGGGCTGGCTCGAGGGCTCCAACGTCAACCCGATCTCCACGATGACGCTCATGATCAAGACGAGCCGACTCTTCGAGCTCAACAGCAAGATTATTCAGTCATACAAGCAGATGGACAGTCAGTCGGCTCAAGAAGTCGGCCGGACCGTCTAAATTATCGCAATAGGAGGTAGTTCAAATGTTGCGTGCATTACATTCAGCGGCCACGGGCATGGAAGCCCAGCAGACGTACATCGATGTGACGTCCAACAACTTGGCCAACGTCAATACCACGGGCTACAAGAAGTCCCGGGCCAACTTTCACGACCTCATGTACCAGATCCAAAAGGCTCCGGGTGGCGCGACGAGCCAAGCGACCGAGGCGCCGACCGGCATCCAGATTGGCCTCGGCGTACGCACGGCGAGCACCCAGAAGGAGTTCGCCACGGGCTCCCTGAAGACGACCGGCAACTTCTTCGACGTCGCCATTCAGGGCGATGGGTTCTTCCAGATCACCACGCCCGACGGCCAGATCGGCTATGCGCGGGACGGGGCGTTTCACCGGGACGAGAACGGGCAGATGGTCAACGCCAACGGCCTGCCCCTCGAGCCGGCGATCACCATCCCGGTCGAGGTGACGAACATCACCATCGGCCAGGACGGCACCGTCACCGGTCAGTCGAGCACTCAAGCGGAGCCGATCCAGCTCGGCCAGATCCAGACGGTGAACTTCGTCAACCCGGCCGGGCTCCTCGCCGCGGGCGGCAACCTCTACAAAGAGAGCGGCTCCAGCGGCCCCCCGATCATCGGCAACCCCGGAGAGAACGGGTTCGGCGTGCTCAACCAGGGCTTCCTGGAGATGAGCAACGTCCAGGTCGTCGAGGAGATGATCAACCTCATCACGGCCCAGCGCGCCTTCGAGTTCAACAGCAAGGCCGTTCAGGCGGCCGACGGGATGCTGCGCGAGCTTGGGCAGCTCCGATGAGGTTGGTGCTCAGCCTCGGGCTTGTCGGCCTTCTTTCGGTGGTCTTGCCGCCTTCAGTCGAGAGTGCCAAGGCCGCGCCCTCGGTACGGGTGGCCAGCCGCGCCGAGATTCGGGGACCGGTCGTCCGTTTGGGCGACGTGGCGAAGCTGTCGGGGTTCACGCCCGAGGCGACGGCCCGCTTCTCCGAGATCGAGCTCGGGGCCGCGCCGGGGCTCGGGACCGGCCGCCTCCTGCCGCGCGCGTTTCTCTTGTCGACCCTGAGGGAAAACGGCTTTGGCCCGAGCGTGCGCTTCGACGTGCCGCCCCGCCTCGAGCTCACCCGCGCGCACGAGACGCTCCTGGGGCGCGACCTCATGGCCCGGATCGAAGCCGCCGCCCGCGCCGCCGTGCCGCCCGACGTGGAGCTCGCCTCGCTCGTCGTCCCGCTCCTCTCCGACCAGCTCGTGCCCGCGGGGGCCAGCGTGAACGTCCGCATCCTTGGTGCTGACCGCATCGCGGTCCGGGGTGCTGACCGCATCGCGACCTCCCCGCTCGCCGCCGAGGTCGTCGTCCGGGACGGCGAGGAGATCATCCGCACGCAGAAGGTGGTCCTGAAGGTCGACGCCGTTGCCGAGACCTGGGTCTTGGTCGCGGGCATGAGACGCGGTCAGACCCTCGCGGCCTCCGACGTGCGGACCCTTCGACTGCCCGCGAGCATGATTCCGCAGGATGTGGTCCGATCAGCCTCCGAGTTCGAAGGGGCGGTTCTTCGACGTGACCTCGAGCCCGATCAGCCCATCTCCAAGCGCAATATCGAGCTACCACCGCTCATCTCACGCGGTGAACGTGTGACGATGATCGCCCGTCGAGGCGCGCTGCGGATCTCGGTCATGGGTGAGGCGCTCGGGGGCGGTCGATTTGGAGACACGGTCAAGATGAAGAACCTCGACAGCCTCCGGGTCGTTGCGGGTCGTGTCATTGGACCTCAGACCATTGAGACGGAGTTCTAAGATGCGTTATTTGATCGTCATAGGTCTCCTCTTGATGACCGCTCCGGCATGTATCAACCATGTGGACCCATACGTGCCTAAAAAGCGGCAGTATGAGATGCCGATGCCGCACCATCCGGGCAATGGAACCCTCTCGGACGGCTCGCTCTTCACGGACAACTCAGTCGGGGCCATTTATCAGAGCGATGAGCGCGCTCAGTTCGTCAACGACGTCATCAACATCATCATCGACGAGCGAGCGACCGCGGAGCGCGACACGAGCACCCAGACCAAGAAGGACGACTCGTATGAGACTCAGCTCAACGAGTTCATGGGGTTCGTCAAGGAGTTGGAAGGCCGTCATCCGAACTTTGACGGTGGGACGATGCTCAGCGCGGCGCACAAGGCCGGCTTCAAGGGCGAAGGCAAGACGGCGCGGAACGACCGACTCCAGGCCACCGTTCCAGCTATGGTCAGGACCGTACTGCCCAATGGGGGCCTCTTCGTGGAGGGACACCGGGTGATTCTGGTGAACAGCGAGGAGAATCACTTCTATATATCGGGTGTTATCCGTCGGATCGACATCGACCAAGACAACACCGTGCGCTCCAGTCGAATCGCCGATGCCCAGATTGAGTTTACGGGTCGGGGCAACCTGACTCGCGGCTCCGAGAAGGGCTGGTTCGGCAACGTCCTGGACTATATCTGGCCGTTCTGACCCTTGGCACGGCGATTGTAAGAGGCTGAAGCGGAGGATCGAAACCATGTCTGCCCCAGGAACTCTCCGAAACGCCGTATTCGTCGCGATCTCCGTCTCGCTCCTCGCGATGTCGGCGCACGCCGCCCGCATCAAGGATCTCGCCGACGTTCGGGGCGTCCGCGCCAATCAGCTGATCGGATACGGCGTCGTCGTCGGCCTCAACGGTACGGGCGACTCCGACAAGACGCGCTTCACGATTCAGTCTGTCGTCTCGATGCTCAGCCGCATGGGCATCCGGGTCGACGCTCAGGGGCTCAAGCTGAAGAACGTGGCCGCGGTCGTCGTCACCGGCGAGTTGCCCGCGTTCGCTCGGGTCGGAAATCACATCGACGTGACGGTCTCAAGCCTCGGTGACTCCAAGAGCTTGACGGGGGGCACGCTGGTCGTGACGCCCCTGCGTGGTCACGACGGCCAGATCTACGCGATGTCGCAGGGGCCGATTTCAGTGGGTGGTTTCAGCGTGGGCGCTGCGGGCGGGGGCGCGTCTGAGACGCGGAATCATCCTACGGTCGCGCGCATCCCGGATGGAGCCATGATTGAGCGTGAGCTTCGTGTCGATTTGAACTCACGGGATCGCGTCACGTTACAGATTCGAGACGCCGACTTCACAACCGCCGCCCGTATGGCGAAGACCATCAACCTCAACCTTGGTGGGCCCTTCGCCACGACTGAGGATCCGGGCTCCGTCGATGTACAGGTTCCGCCGCCGTATACAGGTCGAGTCGTCGACTTCGTGAGCATTCTTGAGCGCCTGGAGGTCACGCCAGACACTGTCGCAAAGATCATCGTCAATGAGCGCACGGGGACCATCATCATGGGTCTCGATGTCAAGATCGCGCCCATCGCCGTCGCGCACGGAAACCTGACGGTCAGTATTCGAAAGACAGAGACCGCCACCCCGGCCGCCCCGCTCACGCCGGGTGATACGGTCGTCACCGAAGCGACGACGCTCGATGTCAAAGAAGACAAGGTCTCTCTCGTTGAGCTCGATGAAGGCGCCACGCTTCAGGATGTGGTCGAGGGCCTTAATCGATTGGGTGCTACACCGCGTGACATGATCACGATCCTGCAAGCGATAAAGCGAGCCGGGGCCTTGCGTGCCGACATCGAGGTCATGTGAGATGGCCGGCCTGACTCCACTGATCTCCAGTCCGCAGCAACCGGTCATGTCCGGGCTGGATCCGCGTGATCTCGGCCAGAACGTCAAGACTGATGACCCGGGCGCGGTTCAGGCGGTCGCCAAGGAGTTCGAGTCCCTGTTTCTGCACCAGCTCTTCAAGAGCATGAGACAGACGATCGGCAGTTCAGAAGACAGCATGATGAACTCGGGCATGGGTGGTGAGATGTTCACCGATATGCTCGATGCGGAGTACGCGAAGTCATCGGCGAGCCAAGGCGGCATCGGCCTGGCTGATATGGTCACGCAACAGTTGAGTGGAGCCACGCCTACGTCTGGAACTGGTCAGCACGAGCCCCGAAGACCCCAGGGTGTGTCGGGATCAGCGGCGCGTGAGCTCGGCGCCATGCGAGCGCGTTCGGCGTATGCCGGCGTGGACGCGAGCGCGACCATGTCTATGCCCGTCTCGGGTGGCCGCGTCTCCAGCAACTACGGGATGCGAAAGCTCGACGACGACGCCGCGGAGAGGATGCACAAGGGCCTCGACATCGCGGCTCCGGAGGGCGCGCCGATTCGCGCCGCGCTACCGGGAACCGTCGTGCACAGCGGCTGGATCAAGGGCTACGGCAAGTCGGTCATCGTCGACCACGGCAACGGCACCACGACGCTTTATGGGCACGCCAGCGAGCTGCTCGTCGACGTCGGCCAGACCGTCTCTCGCGGCGCGCCCATCGCGAGGGTCGGCAGCACCGGTCACAGTACCGGGCCCCACTTACACTTTGAAGTACGACACCACGGCGAGTCCGTGGACCCTGCACGCCCCCTGGGGCTGCGATGAAATTTGAACTTGACGGGAGCAGCGCGAAACCTATCATGCGTCGATCTGCCGTGTGCCGAGTGATGTCATCGGGCGTGACGGTCCCAGATTTTCCTCAAGTCTGGCCCTTCATGGACGATGGTATGACTGTAAAGCCCACGGACGGGCGGCAGACCGAGAGGTCAGTATGGTGAAGATTAATAATCAGGTTTCGCCAGGCAGCATCGGAAGGCCAGGGGGTCGACCGGCGTCGCGTAAGGCAGAGAACAAAAGTGAGGGCGTCACCGGCAGCGGTGACCAGGTCAAGCTGACCGCTAACGAGCAGGCCGTCTCGGTCGCTCGGGTGGCGGCGCGGAACGTGAGCGACGTGGACGAGGCCAAAGTGGCCGAGCTCCGCGACGCCGTCGCCCGCGGTGAATACAAGGCTGATCTGCGGGTCGTCGCTGAACGCGTCATCAACGAAGCGATGCAGTTCGGCAAGACCTAAGCCCCGCCCGAGTCTCTCATGCTCGCTTATGCGACGCTCTTCGATATCCGCTGAAAAGCCGCCCGATGCACCGCCCTCCCGCCCGTGGAGGTGGTGATGTTTAATCCGGAAGCCCTCGAAGCCCTCATCGTGCACCTCGACGCCGAATACGCGTCGCTCGTCGCGCTCGACCGCTGCCTCGACGCCGAGGCACGTGCGCTGCGGCGACTCGACGCCGAGGTCCTCTCGCGGATCGCCCTCGAGAAGGCCGCGGCACTCGACCTCCATAGTCACGTCTCGCGCGAGCGAAGGGCCCGGCTCATCGCCGTCGGCTTCGGCGAGATCGACAACCTCTCCGCGCTGATCGCCGCGTTGGGTGCCGCCTTGGGCGCCAGCGAGGGCGCGGTGGCCTCAAGGCCGATCCTCGAACGGCAGCGGCTCCTGACGCCGTTGGTACGCGGACTGCAGACTAAAGCTCGCATGAACGAAGCCTATGCACGCAGCGGTCACGAGCGGGTCACCTCGACCCTCAACCACCTCTCGCGACGCCGCGGTGGGCCGTCGGCCATGTATCGCCCGGATGGTCGCTTGCGGCTGCCCGGCGTCACAGCCTCCGTCAATGGAAGGGGTTGAATCATGTTGATGCGTGCGCTGCATACGGGCGTCTCGGGACTGCAGGTCAGTCAGGCGGGCCTCTCCGCCGTCGGGCACAACATCGCGAACGTCGACGTTGACGGCTACAGCCGCCAGCGCGTCGAGCTCGCGGCGAATGCGCCGACGCTGCTCGGAGCCGGCCCCCACTTCTACGGGAACGGTGCCGGCGTCCAAACTGTGAGCCGGGCGAACGACGAGTTCCTCGAACGCCAGAGCCGGCGGGACCTCACGCAGCTTGGCTTCCTCGACGCCCGGGCAGGCACGATGGACGCCATTGAGCGGCTCTACTCGCAGTCGTCGGATCCCGACCTCGGCGGCGCGCTCGATGGGTTCTTCAATACCGCGCGTGAGTTGACCCAGGAGCCCGGTGACTTCAGCGTGCGCCGCGCGTTCTCTCAGTCAGCGCAGACCGTCGCTTTGGCGTTCAATACCCTCGATCGGGACATGCGGACGCTGCAGCGGGGGATTGACGACACGCTCACCGACAAGATGAACCGGGTCAACGAGCTCGGGAAGACGATCGCCGAGATGAACGCCAAGATCGTCTCCAGTGAGCTCGAAAACAGGCAAGCCAATGACTTTCGGGACGTGCGTGAGCAGGCCCTTCGAGAGCTCTCCACTCTGGTCGATGTCAACGCCATGGCGCAGCCCGACGGCTCGATGACGGTGGAGATTGAGAAGTTCGCGCTCCTCGTTCAAGGCGATCGGTCGGCGCGTCTGCAAGGCACACCCAATGCGGCGAACTTTGGGCTCATCGACGTCGAATATGTGGGTATCAATAATCAGGTCAAGAACCTCACCGGACTTCTGACGACGGGAGAGATTGGCGGACTGCTGAACGTCAGAGATGTCCGCCTCAATCAGGACCTCGCGAGCCTCGATCAGCTCGCCGCCACGTTCGCGACCGAGGTCAACACCCAGCATCAGGTCGGGTTCGATCTTACGGGCACGAGCAACCGGCAGTTCTTCTTGCCGCCGGTCGCGCCTCCGGGGACCGCGGCGAACCTCGCGGTGGACCCGGTCATCTTGGGGAACCCCGACTTCATCGCGGCGTCGCAGAGCGGCCTCACGCTGCCCGGCGACAACCGGAACATGCTGTTGATCGCCGATCTGCAGAACCTCCGACAGGCCGGCCTCGGCAACGTGACCTTCAACCGTCGTTTCTCTCAGCTCCTGCACGACGTCGGGCTCAGCGCGCAAGACAATCGACAGCGGCTGGAGGTCTCGAAGGTGAAGTCCGAGCAGTCGGAGAACCTGAGGGAGTCGGTCGAGGGCGTGAGCATCGACGACGAACTGATTGACCTTACGAAGTTCCAGAAGCACTTCGAGGCGAGCTCTCGGGTCATCAGCACGGTCGACCAGCTCCTCGACACCGTTCTTCAACTCATCCAGTGAGCGGCCATGCAAAGGGAGGCGCCCCATGCGAGTAACCGAGAAGACCCGAATCGGCCTTCCACGAGCCCGGATCGAAGACCTGAGGACTCGGCAGGCCAACATCAACGAGCAGGTCTCCACCGGCCGAAGGATCAATCGTCCAAGCGATGATCCGCTCGGTACGATGCGAATCACCAACTATCAGACGACAGAGCGGCAGGTTGAACAGTTCCAGCGAAACCTGGAGCGGGGCAGCGCGTTCCTGCATCAGGCAGACAGCGCGCTGAATGAGTCGGTGGACTCGCTCAATCGAATTCGAGAGCTGACGATTCAGTCCATCTCCGCCGTTCTCACGCAGCAGGACGCGAACAGTCTCGCGGCAGAGGTGGCGACGATCCGGGAGCACCTCATCTCGATCTCCAATACGCGGGTCGGTGACCAACACATCTTCGCGGGCTTCTTGTACGACCTGCCAGCCTATACGGCCGCGGGCGTCTTTCAGGGGGATACGAACCAAGTGACCTTGGAGATTGAGGACCGCAAGGTGGTCCCCATCACGGTCCCCGGCGGCGCGGCCTTCGGGGATGGAACGGCGGGGACTCAGGACGTTTTCGCCACGCTTCAAAACCTGGTCACGCAGATCCCGATCCGAAACGTCTTCGCCTTCGCGAACATCGAGGCTGAGCTCGCCAACCTTCAGCTCGCCCAGGAACAGATGATTCAGGCCCGCTCGCAGATCGGCATCCGGATCGCCCAGACGGAGGCGGCCCGCAACGTCAACGCGTTCCTCAACGAGCGCGTGCCGGCCGACATCTCCGCGATCGCCGACGCCGACATGCCGGCGGCCATCAGCGAGCTCACACTGGTCGACAACGCGCTGCAGGCGACCCTGCAGACTGCGGGTCGCGTGTTGAATGGCCCAACACTTCTGGACTTTCTGCGGTAGAACACAACCGTGACCTCAAGAACTGCTAGGAGGGTAGTTTCGTGCTGACATTGACCCGAAAGGTCGGAGAATCCGTATGCATCGGCGACGACATCAAAATCGTCGTCAAGGAGATCAAGGGTAAGCAGGTTCGCCTGGGTATCATTGCTCCGGCCGACGTTTATGTATGCCGAGAAGAGCTATACTTGAAGATTCAATCCGCAAACGTGATGGCCACGAGCACAGATGTGAACATTCTTGACTCCATCAGCGGACTCTTTGGTGCCCCAAAGACAGGGAAGCCTCGCAAGGGGGGGACGCCCGATGCTGGTTAAAACTGCACGATTTGGGGACATCGAGATTGATGAATCGACGTTTTTCACCTTCCCGATGGGCCTCCTAGGCTTCGGGAAGCTGAAACGTTTCCTTGTGCTCGATCATCGCGAGGACAGCCCCTTCAAGTGGCTGCAAAGCGTCGAGGACCCGGATCTGGCGTTCATCATCAGCGACCCCTTGTTCTTCAAGCGGGACTTCCACGTCAGCGTTCGTCGCCAGGAGATCGCCATCATCGAGGCGGTCGCCGACGAGGACCTCGTGCTCTCGGTCATCATGACGGTCCCGCAGGACCCGCAGCAGATGAGCGCGAACCTCTTGGCTCCGCTCATCTTCAACGTGGTCAATCGGCGAGCGGTGCAATACGTCCTGACCGACGCCCGCTTCCCGGTGAAGTACTTCGTTTTGAAGGACCAGAATGAGGGGTTTGGCGAGCCGCCCGTCGGAGCCACAGAGGTTCTGCGCTCCATCTCGCTCCGCTAGCGCGCTGTGGCGGACTTGGTGATGGCGCCGGACGCCCCTCGTCCCGACGATCCCGATGAGGAGGCCGTCAGTGCTTGGCTTCGCCGCTTGTCCGAGCGCCCCGACCCCAGAGCCGATGTCGGGCTTCGACACGAGACGCCGGCCTTTCCGACCCTGACCGGCCCGCTCGAGTTGACGCCCGCGCCGGCCGATGAAGGCCTCGAGCGCGACCCGCTCTCCGAGGCTTATTTCGTCGAGGCGTTCCGCGCGCTGCGATGCGCCATCGAGCCCAAGACTGACCGTCAGCGCGAGGTCTTTGGGGTGCTCAAACGCAACATCGACTGCTACCTGCAGTTCACGCGGCGGCGACTCGCTTATCTGTATCAGGGCCTTCGTCCCAAGGACCGTTCGACCTTCTCGATGATTCCTTGGCTGCTTCACAATAACGTGCCGGGTACGCCAGGATTTCAGGCGGCCTCGCACCCAGCGCCGGTCTACGGGGTCCGCGACTTTGACTTCAACGCGACGATGCAGGCGGCGGTGTCCGAGGTCTTCCCGCGCGCCATGAGCCAGAGGGCGGTCTCGTCTCAGCGGCCGGTGATCCGCTCCGTGCTCGCTATGGGCAGCGTCGGCACGATCGGTCACAGCGGCGGCAGCGACTTCGACTACTGGGTCGTCTACGACGAAGCCGGGATGCACCCAAACGAGCGCGTATTGTTCCAAAGGAAGGTCGAGGCGATCGAGTCCTGGGCCAAGGACCGCGGCCTCGATGCTCATCTCTATTTGGTCGATGTTGAACGCGCGAGACGCAACGACTTCGGGCGCGCGGTCGACGAAGGGGAGTCGGGCGGCTCGGCCATGGGTAAGCTGCTCAAAGAGGAGTTCTACCGCACGGCCGTCTATCTCAGCGGTGAGCTGCCCCTGTGGTGGGTCATCCCGCTCGGCCTCACCGAGTCCGAGCATGAGCGCCTCGCGGGCCTCATCACCGGAAGCCAAGCCTTCATCCCCGGCCTGAGGTACTGCGATCTCGGCTACATCGCGACGATTGAGCAGCAGGAGTTCCTGGGGGCCGGCCTCTGGCAGATCAACAAGAGCCTGAAGAGCCCCTTCAAGAGCCTGCTCAAGATGGCACTCCTCTCGCGTTATATGAACCAGGCGCGGCCCACGCTGCTCTGCGATGTCCTGAAGAAGCGGGTCTTCGAAGGTGAACGAGCGCCGCAGTTTACCGACCCCTATGTGCTCCTCTTCGACGCCATCAGCGAGCACTACGCCGCCCTCGGCGACTGGACGGCCTTCCGGCTCGTTCAGAAGTGTTTCTATCTCAAGGTCGGCCTGAAGCTCTCCCGCGACCGGCGGGACAAGGCCGCGTTCATGCAGCGATTCCGCGTCATGCGCGCCTACATCGTTCGTTGGGGTTGGGAGCGCGACCTGCTCGCCGATCTCGACAGCATGGACACCTGGTCGGCCGACCGGATCGACGCGTTGGGCCGGGCCATCCGCGCCTTCATGTTGAGCACCTATCGCCAGCTCGTCTTGGGGGCCCGAAGCTCGGGGGCCGACGTCGCGGCGGTCGCCGATGAGGACCTCAACGTCCTTGGCCGACGTCTCTACGCCTGCTTTGCAGCCGAGTCCGGCAAGGTCGAGCACTTATTTACGTACTTCCTCAAGGAGCCGCGGGTCGAGGAGCGCCTCGTCGTCGTTGAGGTGCCGCAGGCCGCACCCAACGAGCGATGGGAGGTGCATCGCCGCCTTGTGCGCGGGCAGCTCGCCGGTCGTGAGTCCTCGATGTTCGCCGCGGCCGAGCTCGGTGAGGTCGCCGCCTGGCTCGTCTTCAACGGGCTGTTCTCCCAGAGCACCGTCGTGGGCCTGGTCGCGGCCACCAGCCGCACGTCCGTGACCGAGTTTCGGCACCTGCTCGAGAAGTTCTCCGGGATGTTCGAGTCACCCGATCCATTCGCCATCCCGCCCGCGACGTTTCTCGCCCCGAGGCGGATGGCGCGTGTCGCGCTCGTGGTCAACCTCGATCTGCCGCGCGAGCATGAGGATCTCAGCGACAAGGCTGGGGTCTACTTCCTGCCGGAGAACTGGGACATCCTCAATTATGGACGTGCGCGCCAGAGCCAGATCGTTCAGGTCGCGCTCGTCACGGTCAATAACTGGGGCGAGATGTTCTGCGTGAGGTTCACCGGCAACGACGCGCTCAGCCGGGTGGTCCACACACTGTTTCGAAGGCTCGATCCGAGGGCACCTCCCGAGGCGATGCCCGAGGTCTTCGCGCCTCATGGACGTCAATATCAGGCGCTCCGCAATCGAGTCGGTAAGCTGCTTTCGACCCTGTACGAGACCTGCGTCGGCGAGCAGCAAGGTTCTCGCTGCCGAGTGTTCGCCTATGAAGTGGGCGGGCGATTCCAGGTCATTCGGCGTGAGGACGCTCGCCTGACCGTGGTCGGTGCGCGGTCAGTCAGGGGCGTCTTGCGCCAACTCGGGAGGATGGGGACGATGGTGCAGGAGACCACCTGTGATCACCTCTCGCCGAGCCTGAGTGACCTTCGCGCGCTCGTCGATCGCGCGCGGCTGGAGCTCGACAGCGAGGTGCTCATCGGCTGGCGGACGGAGCGGACCGTCACGCGTGTCCTCGTTCTCGACGAGAGTGGACGGATGTTCGGTCTGGAGTGTCCATCGGCGCAGGCGGACCGCGTCCTGTCGCGGCTCATTCGGCGGGTCGGCTATCACGCGCGCTCCCGAGTGAAGACCGCTGCGGACCTGCGGAAGCTCCTCCGCATTTACGAGTGCCGCGATGGTCGCACGCTCGGCAGTCAGACCGTCTTGTCCGACGACACCGCGCGCGCCCTGACGCTGCTTCAGCTCCCGAGGGCCCGGAAGTCCGAGCTCTGGCTGAAGGGCGATCTCCGCGAGGGGCGGCAGGGCCTGTACTTCAGGCTCGGCAACCAGATCTTCGGGCCCAGGCAATTTGGCCGTTCGTTCGTCTTTGAGCTCGTTCGGCGGCTTCTCTCGGAGCACACCCTCTACGACGCCGAAGTGTTCACCATCGACGCCTGTGACGTGAACTTCGGCGAGACCGCCAACGGCAAAGACGACCCAGGCAGCGTGGGCAAGCAACTCCGACTCGTCCAGATGGCCGAACGCTGGATAGTACTCGCCCTCGCTTCGTTTCAGGGCGCGGCTGGGAAACACTGGCGCCGAACGACGCCCTTTCGTGGCGGGTTCCCGATACCGGGCTCGTCGCCGCTGGAGATCGTATGAGGCTTCGCGCGTTCTTCTTGGCAGTCGTAGGCTTCACGGCGTCGTCGGCGCTCTGCGTGGACGCAGCGGAGCCGGTCAAGCCGTCCCCATCGAGCGAACCGCCGTTGGCCACTAGGGACCTCGTCATCGAGCTTGTCGTCGTCGGTGTCTATCGGCCGGTGGAGCTGTCTGGACGCACGGTCGTGGTTCAAAGAGAGATCTACCTCGAGCCTCGCGAGCCTACGGTCAAGGGACTTGACGAGCTCCGGGGGCGCGTCTTTCCGATGTATCGGCGCGTGGCCGTCCCGACCGCGCTGCCTCTGAGCAGGCCGGGCGCTGTGGCCTCCGCCCCACCCGCGCCCCCAACGGCGGCTGCGGTCGCTGTGGCCCCCCCAGCCGCAAGCGTGGCCCCCGCACCGCCGACCGTGGCCCCCGCACCGCCGAGTGCCCCCCGGAGCCCCCCAAGCACCCACCTGATGTCCGCAGCGGAGCGGCTCGCCGAGCTGCGTCGCCGGTCGGCAGAACCGCCTTCGGTTGCCCCGCCGCCGCCATCGGTTGCCCCGCCGCCGCCATCGGTTGCCCCGCCGCCGCCATCGGTTGCCCTGCCGCCGCCATCGGTTGCCCCGCCGCCGCCATCGGTTGCCCCGCCGCCTCCGCTTCCGGCGAGCATTCATGTCTCCAAGGTCGAACCGGAGGCCCCCATCCGTCGACCTCGACCGCAGCCCCCTGCCGCGCAGACCATGGAGGTCGAGGTCGGCAAGGTCGAGATCGTCGATGTTCGTGGGAACGTGCTCGTAGGGCGGGTGGTTCAAGACGCGCTCGGCCCTGCCGGTGGTGGCCCCGCCGTCCCCGTGGAGCTCTCGGCCGTCATGGCCGGCGACATCTTGAGGTGGACGCTCCCAGTTGTCCTGCCGCCGCCGCCGCCGCCCCCGGTCCCGCCACCGCCGTTGACCCAGGACGAGCTTAATCGCCTCGAGGCGCTCCGTCGGAAGGCCAGCGCGGAGAGCTTTAGGCGCAGGAATCCGCGCGGCAAGTACGAGCGCAAGGTCATGCGGTGGAAACTGTAAAAGTCCTCAAGTCGGCCTCGACTCCGACGATAGAATGCATGGCTGCGGCGACGCACCAAGACGAAGCGGAGAGCCGATGTACGCCAAGAGTGGATACGGACAGAGCAATCTGCAGCGCTACAAAGCGGTCAAGATTCAGACCGCGTCGCCCGCGCAGATCATGCTCATGCTCTACGATGGGGCCATTCGATTCGCGCAGATCGCGAAGATGAAGATTGGCGAGAACGATCTCGCCGGCAAGGGCACGTATATTGGCAAGGTCCAGGCCATCATCAGCGAGCTGATGAGCAGCCTCGACTTCTCCATCGCCCCGGAGCTGTGCACCCAGCTTCAGCAGCTTTATATGTACATGATGGAGCAGCTCACCGAGGCCAACATCCGGCTGAAGACCGAGCCCATCGATGTCGTCGTCGGTTTGCTGACGACGTTGCGTGAAGGCTGGGGACAGGCCTTGACGAGCCTGCCGTCGGACCCCACTCTCAACCGGTCGCCTTCCATGTCGGGCCAAGCTGGTTCGGATGGGGAGAGCACGCCACCGGACCCCGAGGATTATACCGTTTGACCCAGTCGCGCCTTGAACTGCTCAACGCCCTCTTAATCGTCCTTCAGGCGCAGCTCGCTCAGGTGCAATCCGGCAGTCAACTCGACCCGGAACGCGATACGCGCCGCGCGGAGTTGCTCGACGAGCTTCAGGCCGCAGGCGAGGTGCAGCCCGACGCGGCCGAGCTTGAGGCCATTCGGACCTGCCTCGAGCGCCTCCGCGACGTGAATACCCAACTCGTCGACGAGGTCGGCCGACAGCTGGCGCAGACGCAGGAGAAGCTCACGACCCTCGACCAAGGACGCCGGGGCGTCTCGGGTTACGCGAAGTCCATGGCCAATCAGCGAGGGCCCGGGGCGAAGCTCGGTCGTCTCTGAGCGAACGTGGTCTTACTTCCGGCGTGGACTCATGGCCGCGAGCTGGGCGGTCACGAAGGCGCCGGTGGCCTGAAGCTGGCCCATGGTCACCTCGAGCGACGTGAACTGGCGACGGATCCGGGTCTCGACCTTCTCCAGGCGCAGGCCCTGCTTGACGATCTGGGCCTCGAGGTCCTCGATCGTCGCGGTGAGGCCTGCGGTCCGGCTCTTCAGAATGCCGCGGCCGGCCATGAAGGTGTCGAGGACATCGGGCAGGGACTCGCCGAGGCCATCGACGATTCGAACGCGTCCGAGGAGGCCCGAGGTGTCGTCAGCGATGACGACCTCAACGTCCTCGGCGTCGAAGCCGATGGCCCCTTTCAGATGCGTCTCATCGAGCACCCGGGCCGGTCGACCGCCGACGGTGCCGACAAGCTTCGATCCAGCGCCTGAGATCGCGGCGGCCGTGAGGTGCGCGGAGCCCCCGGAGTCATCCTCGGTTGAGGTGATCGAGACGGCATAGTCGTCGCCATACTCCTCGGCGCGGATGCGGAGCACGTTTTGCGGATCGAGGTAGGCGTCGAGCTTGAAGTTATTGTCGACGAAGGCCTGGTTCAGGCGGTTGACGACCGTCGCGGGCGAGTCGTTCATCTGGAGCCCGACGTTGATGTCGGTCCCATTGTGCGCGATGTCCGTCGCGTCGAACTTGTAGTTGATCGTCAGGGTCTCGTTCTGCGTGAGGTTCTGGTCGATGGCCGCGATTCCGGCGACCTCCGCACGGGTTCGGGCCTGGGTGACGTTGACCTCGTACTCTCCGGGCCGGCTCTTGGACGATCGGCGCAGGTACGAGAACTTGGCCCCAGACATGCCCTCGCCGAACCGGGTCAAGAGTCGCTGAACGGCGGCGGGATCGCCGTCAAGCTTCTCCTCGAGCTCCGAGGTGTTCAAAGAGAGGAGGCCGGTCTTCTCGTTCGACTCGATGCCGAGCTCACTGAGCGAGCTCAGGGTCCGGCTGTCCAGGTTCGAGATACGCCCGGTTACGAACTGCTTGAGCTTGCTCTGGACCTGCCGGGCGGCGGAGTCACCGTTGAGCGGCGGCGCGCCTTGCCGTGAAGTATTGCTCGTCGGGTTGTAGGCGAACTGCGCGTTGAGGAACCCCACGACCGAGTTGTACGAGCCGATGAACTGCGTGAGCTTCGTCTCGACGTCGCCCACGTTCTCCGTGACGTTCAGCGTCACGTTTGTACCCGGCGTCGCCTTCTTGAGGTTGATGGTCACCCCATCGGCGAAGTCGGTGATCGTATTGGTGCTCTTCGTGACGTTGATGCCGTTGATCTTGACGACCGCGTCCTGAGCGCTCTGCAACTGCGGGTTGAAGACGTCGATGTTGTAGCGATCTCCGGCGGTGACCACGGAGCCATCGTCGGTCAGTGCGATGCGGACGCCGTTCCCCAAGGAAAGCTCGCCGCCGCCATCGACCATGAAGCCCGCCCCCCCGTTGTCGGTGAAGGAAATGCCCCCGTCGGTGGACACGCGGAAGGTCGCCCCGACCCCGACCTGGTTGGTCGCGACGCCGGTGGTGATCGCCTCGACGACGTAGGTGGAGTTCGTCGTGCCGGTATAGGTGCCGAGCGAGGTGGCTGCGCCCGTGTAGCTGCCAGAGTTGAGCACGCCTGCAACGGCCCCCTCGATCTGCTTGGTCGCGAAGTTCAGCGTCGTATCGTTCTTGAGAACGTTGACCTGACCGGCGAGCCCGTCCTTCTTCGAGTTGAGGACGACCCGATAGGGGTTCGACGGGCTGCCGTCGTTGACGATCTCTGCATACACGTCCGTCTTCAGGGCGTTCACGGCGTCAGCGAACTGGCGCAGCGTCGTCGTATTGTCGACGGCCACCGTGTGCTCAGCGCCATTGCCGATGCGGAAGCGGAACTGGCCCGCCGCCGCCGCGATCCCCCCGGCGGACTGGTCCGCGATGCCCTGCGCGGCGACCTGATGCCGCTGGGCGATCTGCTGGACCTGAATCGTAAACGACCGCGCCGCCGCGTCTTTCGTCGCCGAGATCGTCGCGATCTCGTCGTTCGAAGTCGTGCCCGAGACCCGCCGAAACAACGACTCGTCGTTCAGGCTGCGGGACGTATTGCGGAGGCTGTTGAGGCGACCATCGAGATCGTTGAACGCCGCCTGCTTGCTCTCGGCGATCGCGATCTTCCGCTGGTTCTGGAGGATCGCGCGCTGCTCAAGCGACATCAACTGCCCGATGATCGCATTGACATCGAGTCCGCTGGCGAGACCACCGACTGAAATTCCCATGGCGTGCTCCTCCTTCGATCTATCGGCATAATGGCCGCCGAGTGAAGGCCCAAATTATCGGGTGTGCTACGCAAGCGCGATGCCACCGCGTTTTTCACACGCGGCGAGTCGCGGACTCTCGGGGAAGGGCAGGGGAGAGAGAAGGGAGGGGAGAAGAACGGGGAGGTCTTAGGCCTTGATCTCGACGATGCTTCCAGAGGTCGCCCGTCGATCTTCACCGAGCGACCGGAGCCGCTCGACGAGTCGAAGGAGAGAGTCCGGTGGAATCTGTCGCTCGACCGTCTTGCCGTTTGTTTCTTCTTTGATGGTGATGGTCACCCGCCCGGAGCCCTCGTCGCGCCCGAAGGTGACCGAGCGGTTTGTGGCGCGCAGGGACGCCTCGGCGAGAGTGTTGGCCTCCTCGATGGCGTGGTCGAGCTCGGGGGCCTCGATGGGCGCCCCGGCCTCGACCGCGGCGAGCTCGGTCGTGGAGGCTGTCTGACCGGGCGCCGCCGCCCTCGCCAGCTCAGTCGTAGAAGCCGCGGACGCCGCCGCGCGAGACGAGGCACGCGCGGAGAGGACATCGGGCGTCGGCGGCCGAATGGCCGCCTGGCCCGAGATGAGCTGGTGAATCTGGAAAGCCATGGGCTACCTCTGGAGCTCGAATTTAGCCCGAATCAGCCCAAGAGCGACAGTGCGACCTGCGGCTGCTGGTTTGCCTGGGCGAGCACCGAGATGCCCGCCTGCTGAATGATCTGATTTCGAGTGAACGCGGCGGTCTCCGACGCGAAGTCGGCGTCCTGAATCCGGCTTCGGGCGGCGGAGAGGTTCTCGGAGGTGGCCGAGAGGTTGTTCACCGTCGACTCAAGGCGGTTTTGGACTGCGCCGAGAGAGCCGCGGATGGAGGAGACCTGGCCGATGGCCACGTCCGCGATGTCGATGGCGAGGTTCGCGCCCTCGCGGGTGCTGACGTCGATATTCCTCACCGAGAACTGACTGTTGACGCCGAAGACGGTGGTCCCGCTGTCAGTCCCGAGCCCGATGCTGTCGGCGGTGCCGGCTTGGCCGAGCGTCAGGGTAATTCCTTCTTCGGACTGGAGGGTCAAAGACCCGCCGAAGACCTGAGTGCCCGCGATACCCCCGTTCAAGCCGGTGATGGCGCCCCCGTTGCCGGCGGCGACGACCTCGATATTTCGCCCATCGTTGGCGGTCAAGACGAGCGCGTTGTCCGCGTCGAGCGAGGCGATCACCCCAGTCTCGGCCGAGCGGGCGTTGATCGCGTTGACGAGCGTGTCGTCCGCGTCGTTGTTCTGGATCACGGCACCCGTGATGGTCTCGCCGTTGATCTGGATGAAGTCGGTGCTGTTCAACGTGCCCGACGTGATGGCGTCGTTGTTGTCATCGACAGCCTTATTCGCGATGGCCTTGACGTTCGTAAACTTCGACGAGTCGTTGATGGCGGCGGCTTTGGCGATGGCCGAGTTCGCGTTCAACGAGGTGGACACGCCGTCGTCGGCGTCGACCGTTCCGCGGATCGAGACGCCGTTGATGTTCACCTGGCCCTCGGCGAGCGAGTCGTTCGTCAGGTTGGAGGAGACGCCGTCGTTTCGGGACTGACGGCCCAGGGCCGTGGAGCGACTGTCTTGCACGTTGACCGTGATGGTCTCTCGGGCATTCGCGCCGACGTGGAACTGCGCACCCAGGAACGAGCCGTCGAGGATTCGGCTTCCGTTGAACTGGGTTGACGTGGCGATCCGGTCCAGCTCGTCGACGAGCTGATTGACCTCCGACTGAATCGAACTCCGGTCCGACGTGCTGTTCGTATCGTTGGCCGCCTGTACGGCCAGCTCGCGAACGCGCTGCAGAATGTTCTGCGACTCCTGGAGCGCGCCTTCAGCAGTCTGCGCCAGCGAGACACCGTCGTTGGTATTTCGGATCGCCTGGTTGATGCCTCGAATCTGCGAGGTGAATCGACTGGCGATGGACAGACCGGCGGAGTCGTCTTTGGCGCTGTTGATGCGCAAGCCGGAGGACAGACGTTCGAACGACCGACCGAGGTTGGCCGACGCTCCCGTCAAGTTTCGCTGCGCGTTCAACGACGCAACGTTCGTATTGATATAGAGGCCCATTTTTTCACTCCTTGAAGCGTTTTGCCGGGAGGCATCCTTCGCCTCTCGCGGTGTCCCCTGACCATGGGGACTCCGAACCACCGCCGCAGACCCATCCGACGACGACGATTGCTTTCAATTTCGGGGTTCCAGACCGGTGTCGGTTCCATGCGCTGACCAAGCGCTCGAGCAAGTAACGTGTCCTCCTTCCCCTTGCTCCGGAAACTTTCGGCCGACGGCCGCGACTCTGTAGGCCCAGTCCCTCCAATCTCTGGCATCGACCGGTTTTGGGAGAACTGGAGGAAAAAGATCGAGGTCCATGCTTTTTTGTTGGGGAGTTCGATTAGGAGTGGCCCAAAGCGGAAACAAGAACGGCGACGGAGCCAGGGGCCGCGTCGCCGTTTGTTTGATGAAGGGAGCTTGAGTTTGAGGCGCGGCCCGGGGACGGCGCCTCCCTATGGATCAGCCCAGGAGCGAGAGCGCGACTTGCGGCTGCTGGTTGGCCTGCGCCAAGATCGAGACACCCGCCTGCTGGATGATCTGGTTCCGACTGAACTGCGCGGTTTCAGACGCGAAGTCGGCATCCAGGATTCGGCTGCGCGCGGCGGAGAGGTTCTCCGACGTCGCCGTCAGGTTATTGGTCGTCGACTCGAGGCGGTTCTGCACGGCGCCGAGGTTGCCGCGGATGGACGAGACCTGGCCGATGGCCACGTCGGCGATGTCGATG
>SHZC01000178.1 GCA_009692505.1 Myxococcales bacterium | reverse complement strand
GCTGATCTCGGGACCTCCGACGGCAGCCTCGAACCTGATCTCGGCCCGCTCGTCCCGGACTGCGAGACGACCTGCGCGCAGTACGACGAGTGTTCGCTGACCGAGGACGTCTTCGTCACGCGAGCGGCCTGCGACACGATCTGCGCGGACGCCGCCGATGAGGGGCTTCGCTGGCGGGACTGCGTCCGTCGATCAGACTGCGACGGGCTCGTCGCCTGCCCGGTCCCCTCTCAGCCCGCGCTCTCCTGTGGCGGCGTCTGCGACGAGGTGGAACGGTGCGAGGGTCCGATCGGCGACCCCGAGTGCCGCGCGATCTGCGAGTCTGGCGCGGCGCCTTCGGTCATCACCTGCGGCGAGCACCTGCGCTTCGGGCTCTGCGATGGCGAGGCGTTCGCCGGCTGCGTCGTCGAGGCCGCCTTGCCGGTCTGTGAAGCGTACTGTCAGATCGCCCCCGGATGCGGCTTCACGACCCCCTCGCGGTGCGCGGCTGACTGCCTCTCCGCGCTCGGTCTCTCCGATGGCCTCGCTCGGGAGCGCGCCGAACAGCTCCTGACGTGCATCGGAACGGCGGCCGACTGCGAGCGGGCGGCCGTCTGTGTCGAGAACGCGAGCACGCACTTCGATCGGGCGACGTTCTGCCAACGGTACGACGGGTGCGGTTTCCGAGACCAGATCGGCCCGTGCGCGGACTTCCTTCGATACAACTTCCCCCAGCCGCTGTCGTTCAGCGTGGAGCTTTGCCTGCACGAGGGCTTGACCGATCCGTGTCCGTCGATTGATGCGATCACCAACTGTCAGGGGGGACGCCAGGCCCAGCCAGACTGCGCGGGCTCCTGTCACGCCCACGCGCTGTGCGGAACCCTGCCGGCGGGCCAGGCGGAGGAAGAGTGCGTCCAAGCGTGTTTCGTTCGGGTCCAGGGTCTCGATGCTCAGGCGCTGGCTTATGTCCTCGACTGTGGCCGCGCTTCGGGGACGTGCGAGGCCTTTCAGGATTGCCAGCTCGAGCGCGCGCCAGAGACCCGCTGTGCGATCGCGTGCGGTCGCGCCGTCGCCTGCGGAGCCGATGAGAATGAGGTGGACTGCACGGAGACCTGTAGCGCCGACTTCGTGCATCCGGCCTGGCGCGATTGGCTCGCCTGCGTCGAGGCGGATCTTCAATGTGAGGTCGTCGCCGCGTGCCCACGCAGCCTCGCCATCGGCTGCGAGGAGCAGTGCGCGCGCCGCCGGGAATGCGACGCGAACGTAGACGCTGACACCTGCGTCCGAGCCTGCGAGGAGATCTTCGTGGGCGATCGGATCAGCGGTATTGTTCTTGTGGCGTGCGTGCTCGGGGCCTCTTCGTGTGGTGATCCCGCGGTCGAGTTTGAGTTTCAAGAGCCGGACTCCGTGGCCATGTGCGAGTTCGACTTCTTCACGTCCGGCGGTAGCTGCGCCGCCCACTGCCGGGCTCGAGTCGAGTGCCGAGGCCGGCCAGATGCCGAGATGCTCGCCTGCTTGACGTCGTGCGAGGATCCGACGAGCGATACGCATCTTGAGATGCTCGCTGGCCTCGGCTGCTACCTTCAGCGTGGGCCCTTCGGCGCCTGCCCGAATATCGTCTCCTGCGCCCCGGACGTGGCCTCGCTCGACTGCCCCAGCCTCTGTGGGGCCAAGGACGGCTGCGGCCTCGGAACCGTCAACTGCCTTGACGAGTGCGAGAACGAGCCGCTGAGTCGACTGAGAGCCCTGGAGCAAGCGGGGTGCGTGGAGGCCGCGCCCGACTGCGAGACGCTCAGCGTCTGTCTCTCCGGACCCGTTGTCGTCGAGCCCGTCGACGTGATGACTTTCTGCGAGGCGGTGAGCAACTGCCCGAACGACCTCGACCTGTCCTGCGAGGAGCTGCACACAGCTGGCCTCGACAACTGGGGCCCAAGCTCAGTCCAGTGTGTCATGGACCTCCTCTCCCGCGGCTGCCCCGCCTCATTTAACGAGTTCTTTAGTCAGTGTTTCACCGGTCGGGCCACCGAGCCGAGCTGCGTGGCGGGCTGCGTCGCTCAGGAGCTCTGTTCGATCGGCGATGGACGGGTCAACTCGGACCGCTGCGTCGACATCTGTTTCGTTGCCGGCCCCTTTCCTGTCGCCGAGGCTCGGCGGGACGCGATCCTCGGGCGCTGCCACCAAGCCGGTACCTGCCTCGACTACGAGGCCTGCGTGGCCACCCGCTCCTACCCCGCGGCGTGCGAGCTCTTCTGCGAGAGCCGCGTCGCGTGCGGGGCCGACGCCGCGGTCTGTGCAGCAGAGTGTGACGACCGCTATCTCCTGGCGACCCACACGGCCTACCGGGACTGCGTCTCGTCTGCAGGCCGCGACTGCGTGGCCATCGAGGCCTGCGGCACCCTCTCTCAGGCTCCGTATTGCGACCTCAGCTGCGCCCATGCCGCGGACTGCATCGGCCCCAACGACGACTGCCGCCTGGTCTGCGACTCGCTCGCCTTCCGAGACCCGATCGCGGCCGCCGAGCAGTCCCTTTGCGTGGGCTTTGATGTCGCCTGCGGACCGGGCTTCCGCGACTGTTTTGCGGCCCCCCCGGTGGACGCCTGCGCCCGAGCCTGCGAGGCCGACCTGCTCTGCGACGGCCCACGCGCCTTCGAGGCCTGTATCGCCACCTGCGCTTCGAGTCTGGACCCCGGACGTGCGGTCCTCGTCGCCGCCGCGGCACCGTGCCTGCTCGCCGCCGAGTCGACCTGCGAGGCGCTGACGGGCTGTCTCGAGGCCGCCGCCGTCTTGAACCCCGTCGTGGCAATCGACTGCAATGCCGTCTGCCCCGCGCTTTCGACCTGCGGCCTCGACGTAGACGCCCCTTGCGTCGACGTCTGCGCCAACAGCGCGCAAGCCGGCTGCGTGCTCGACGTGACGCGCCGCAACGCCGGCTGCACCGAGGTCGCCCGATGCGTCGGCATCGAGGTGCCCGAGCCGTCGGCGGACTGCGCGGCCTACTGCGGCCGATACCAGACGTGTACCGGCGAGGACCCATTCCGCTGTTACGCCGAGTGTACGCCCGACCCCCTTGGGCTCTCGGTGCGGACCGAGTGCGTCCTCATCACCCACTGCGATCAGCTCGACGCCTGCGCCGACTTGGGCCCGGTCCCGCCCGCCGGGTGTGCCGCGAGCTGTGCTTCGGCTCGGGCGTGTGGCGCCTTCGCCGACGACGCGGCTTGCCTCGACACCTGCGCCGGACGCGCGCAGAGCCCGGGCGCGCCCGCCGACTATCTCCGGGACCTCGACGCCTGCACGGGGGGCCTCGGAGACCCCTGCGCCGCGGACGCCGCCCTCGCGTGTTTCGAGTTCGCCGGCGGCTGTCTCGAGGCCTGCGCGCTCCTCGCCGAGTGTTCCCCCCCGCAGCCGGACTGCGTCGACGGCTGCGAGCAGGCCAACGTAGAAAACGGCCCGCAGAACGCCGTCGTCATCGCCTGCGTCTTCAGCGAGATCGGCGGGGGCCGATGCGACTTCAGCGTCGTCATGAGGTGCATCGAAGACGCTTCGCGCTGAGGTGGGTCTCGTCGAGATATTGAATCGACTAGCGCGACCCGCTAAAAGCCCGCGCGTCTATCTTGAGCACGTCACTGAGGTTTGCCATGGACAAGTCCACGTTCGCCGCGAAGGTTGGTCTCGCCGAGATGTTGAAGGGCGGCGTCATCATGGACGTCGTCAACGCCGAGCAGGCGCGCATCGCCCAGCAGGCCGGCGCTTGCGCGGTTATGGCGCTTGAGCGCGTCCCGGCGCAGATCCGCAAGGACGGCGGCGTCGCCCGGGCCAGCGATCCCGAGATGATCCGGTCCATTCAGGCTGCGGTCACCATCCCCGTCATGGCCAAGTGCCGCATCGGGCACTTCATAGAGGCCCGGCTCCTCGAGGCGCTCGAGGTGGACTTCATCGACGAGAGCGAGGTGCTCACGCCCGCCGACGAGGAGTTCCACATCGAGAAGAGCGACTTCAAGGCGCCCTTCGTCTGCGGGTGCCGCGACCTCGGCGAGGCGCTCCGGCGCATCGGTGAAGGCGCGGCCATGATCCGCACCAAGGGCGAGCCCGGGACCGGCAACATCGTCGAGGCCGTGCGCCACCTACGGACCGTGCGCCAGTCGATCCGTCGCCTGTCCGTGCTCGGCGGCGAGGAGCTCATGACCGAGGCCAAGAACCTCGGCGCGCCCTACGATTTAGTCAAGTGGGTTGCCCAAAACGGCAAGCTGCCCGTGCCGAACTTCGCCGCGGGCGGCATCGCCACCCCCGCTGACGCCGCCTTGTGCATGGCGCTCGGGGCTGAGGCCGTCTTCGTGGGCAGCGGCATCTTCCTCAGCGAGGATCCCCGCCGTCGGGCTCGGGCCGTCGTGGACGCCGTCACCCACTGGCGCGACGCCAAGAAGCTCGCCGAGATCAGCACCGGCTTGGGCACCGCGATGCCGGGCCTTGAGCTGTCGAAGTTGACCGACGCCGATCGGATGGCGAAGCGAGGCTGGTGATGGCCCGCCTCGGGGTCCTCGCGCTTCAGGGAGGGTACGAGGCCCACGCCAAGGTTCTCCGCGCGCTTGGGCACGAGGTCATCGAGGTGCGGACCGCCGGGGCGCTGTCCCAGATCTCGGGGCTGGTCTTACCCGGCGGCGAGAGCACGACGCACCTCATCTTGCTCGAACGGTTCGGCCTCTGGCTCGCGCTCGAGGCCTTCGTCCGGGAGGAGCGCCCTGTTCTTGCGACCTGCTGTGGGCTCATCCTCGCGGCGCGTGAGGTCGTCTCTCCCGCGCAGCGCTCCTTCGGCTTTCTCGACGTGCGCGTATCCCGCAACGCTTGGGGTCGGCAAGTCGACAGCTTCGAGGCCGTGGCCGATGGCGAAGGCCGTCTGCCGCTGCTGTTCATTCGCGCGCCCCGCATCGAGTCGGTAGGCCCGGGCGTGGAGGTCCTCGAGACGCTGAACGGCGAGCCGGTCCTCGTGAGGCAAGGCCGGGTCTTCGGCGCGACGTTCCACCCGGAGCTCTCAGGGGACTTATCAGTTCACGTCCGGGTCTTCGGCGACGCTCGAACCTAAAACGTTCTTCAGGCTCAGCCCGCGCTCCCCGGGCCGTAGATCAGGTCCGCGTCGACCAGACCATCGCAGTACTCCAGCCACATCTGCCCGTGGCTATAGACCAGGCGACGGGCCTCGTAGTTCGCCGTGTCGCAAAGCCGTACGGCGATGGGCCCGTTCTCGGAGAGGCGAGACAGGAGCGTGACCTCAAGGCCTTCGAGCTCGTCCAAGACCACCGGGCTGCGGGTCGTCAAGATCACTTGACGATCCGCGCTCAGGTCTCGAAGCCAGGCGAGCAACATCCGGACGCGCGCGGGATGCAGACCCCGCTCGATGTCGTCGATGAGCAGGAGCGGCGCGTAAGGCAAGAGGGGCACAAGGGTGTAGGCCAGCGAGAAGAGCAAGCCGTGTCCGAGCTGCGCGCCCCTCACCGTGGTCCCACCGATGAGCGTCGCCTGAAGCTCGACGTCGCCGTCGGGTCGAAATGCGACGCCCAGGGCTTCGAAGTGGGGGAAGAGGCTGCAAATCCCCTCCCCAATCTCGGCGGCCATCTTGGGGTCCCGGATGCCCAAGGCGTGAAAGATCGCCGCGAGGCCAGACCCCTCCGGACCATCGAAGCCCAGGGCCGCATCGTCGGCCAGTGGGGGGCAGGGCTTCGCGAGGGCGCGGGGCTCGAAGGCGAGGAAGAGAGCGCCGACCGGGGCCGACGCCGCGTGGTCGTCCACGAAGCGTGTCCCGTCGAAACGGACCTCGCCTCTCTTGCCATCCACGATGTAGCTCACCGCCGCGCGATCAGCGAGGCCGCGGTCCACGTTCGGAGCACCGGCGACCAGACGGAGCGCGTCGAGCACGGTCGTCTTTCCCGAGTCGTCTGGCCCGGTGAGCGCGTGCAGGGGGGTCAAGGCGAACTTGAGATCCACCAGAGGCCCGAGGCCGACGATTCGGACCGCCTCAATCATGTGCGTCACTGTAAGAGCCCCCGGGGTCCGGAGGGCTGGACGGACAAGCCGCCGACGTCGACCTCATACAAGTCGTCCTCGAACTCGGTCATCGGCGTCGCCTGATTGCTGCCCCCGCTGAGGTTCAAGACGAGGCCCGAGCCCTCAAGGGGGACGCCGACGTCGAGCCGGTACACCACGCGATTGAACTGTGGCACGAGCCACCGCGCGCCGATGCCCACGGCCTGATGCACCTTCGCGGTCTGGACGTCTCGATAGACGCTGCCCGCGTCGTAGAAGAGCACGCCCCCGAGATGAATCGAGCTCAGGACGAGGGGTCGGGTCCGCCACTCGGCGCTCGCCCGCGCGAGGTTGTCGCCGAAGCCGTGGAACGCCTGGCTCGGGTAGCCCCGCAGCCCGTTATCGCCGCCGAGCGTGACCAGGGTGGACGCCTGCCGCCCCTGTCCGAGCCGCCGGGCGAAGACGTCGACGCGCGAGACCAGGCGACCGATGTGAAGGCTCGGGCTCGCGACTCGGGCCCGACCGTAGACGAGCTGGCTGAGGTGCCCACCGCGCTCGACATCGGCCTCGGCCCCGATCGATCCCTCCAGCAGTCCATCACCCCAGATCGCGACGACCTCGGAGACCGCCAAGTCGAGCTCAACGCCGTCGCTCGTGGACCCCAACGCCGCCATGGGCGCGGAGACCCGCATGGACCATGAAGGCCCCAGCCTGAGCTCCTCCGACAGGCCGTAGGTCGAGAGATCCGTATACGTTCGCCACTCTGGGAAGAAGCCGCCGACCGAGAGGAACGGGAAGACCCGTCGACGTTCGAGCGGCCGAAGTGGACCTTCGCTCTCGGCGCTGAAGTCGCTGAAGCCCAAGCCGCCGCCGTATCGGTACCGCGTCTTGTCGCCCGCCTGACGCATATAGCCGAGCGAGGCTCCGACGACCCGCTGATCCCACTGGCGATCGAGCGACTCGACCTCGGGCGTGAACGGGTTGTCGTATTTGAGGAGCTGCCCGCCGCTCGTCTGTCGCACGACCCGCTGATCGTACAAGAGACTCAAGCCTGCGGACCAATGGTCGTCCAAGGTTCGGAGGGGCTTGTCGAGGCGCATGGACACACGCCCGCCCTCGAGGCTGCCGGTCTCCCGCTCGAAGATGAGATCACCCGACTCGAAGAGCGCGAGCTCCCCGCCGAGGAGGCGTCGGTCCACGTAGACCTGGCCCGCGGCGTATTCGAAGGGCCGGAGTTGGAAACGTGCGGTCGCCTTCTTGCCCCGGCCGCCGAGGTTGAGCTCGGTGAGCTGGAGGTTGAGCTCGTCGAGCTGCCCGCCGTTAAACTGCAGCCGCTGCTCGAGCCGGAGGCTCCAGACGTCGCGGGTGTAGACGAGCACGCCGACCTCACCGGGCGTGGACACTTGCACGGGGACGACCCGCACCAGCGCGAAGATGCCCAGCGCCCGCAGGTTTCGACGGGTCTCGGCGAGCAAGGTCGCGATCCGCGCGTCGAAGACTTGGCCGCTCTTGATGAGCAGCTCTCGTATGATGACGTCTTCATCCGTGACGCGGTGAAGGAGGTTGAAGACCGTCGGCATGAGCTCGTCGTCGGCGAAGACCTCCTGACGCACGAGGCGGACGAAGGCGATACGTTTGCCCTCCGCCGCCTCGTCGATCTTCAGGGACGCGGCCTCAAGGGCGCGCGCGGTCCGCTCATCTTCGTAGGTCGTCTTGACCGGCTGCGCGTGGGCGACGCCGCACAAGAAAACACCCAGAGCGAAGATGAGCCCGACGCGGCTCACGCATCTCCTCTGAACTTTCGCGGGCAGGTGATGCCAACGCCGTCCAGGAAGCGGAGGTACGAGACGGGCAGGCCCTCGTGGAAGGTCATGATCTTGCCGTTCACCGGGTGCAGAAACGTCAAGATACTTGACCAAAGGAAGACCGAGCGGCGGACGACCTTGTCAAAGTCCGCGTCGAGCGGTTGGCGTGGGCCGTAGTCCCGGTCCCCGACGATGGCGCAGCCCTTGAACGCGAGGTGCGCGCGGATCTGATGCAGCCGCCCCGTCTCGGGCTGACACTCCACGAGCGCGACGGTGCGTGTATGGACGAGCGTATTGTAATGCGTAACGGCGACCTGCGCGTGCGGGTGCTCGGCGACACGCGCGAGCTTCAGGCCCGAGCCGCTTCGCTCCTCGCGGATGGGCGTGCGCTCGATGCCCGAGGCCGGGACGAGCATCCCGTGGATCAAGGCGACGTAGGTCTTCTTGACCTTGCGCTTGGCGAACTGCTCCCGCAAGGAGTCGTAGGCGACGATGGTCCTGGCAACGACGAGCAGGCCACCGGTGGGTCGGTCGAGCCGATGCAAGAGGCCGTAGTCGCGGTGTTTGCCCAAGTTCTGCAGGCCCGGTCCGTCAATGGCGTAGAGCCCGTTGAGGACAGAGTCGCGGTCGTGCCCCTCTCCGGGCTGCGTGACCACCCCGGCGGGTTTGCAAACGACAAAGACGTTGTCGTCTTGGTAGACGATTCGGATCGGGACCGCGGCGTTGGGTTTAACCGAGAGTTGCGGCCCGGCTGGCGGAGGGTTTTGGGGGGAAGGTTTGGCCATCGGCGCGGACTATAGAGCACCGCCGATGAAATGCGGGAACCTTGCTCAGGGAGGAGGGACGGCGAACCGTTGATTCTCGGGGAAAGGCTGGGGGCCCGGCAGGCTCAGGGCGGGCTGACTGATGATGCCGCGCCGAATCAGGCCCTCCCGGTCATCGTAGTACGCGGCGAGGACGGCGTCGGGCGCGGACGGGCGGGCGCGGACGAAGGGCACCTCGACGACCGGCGCGCCTCGGGTCTCGCCAAACTGGGTGCCGAGGTTGCCGCGCTCGTCGGCCGGGGCCTCCATCGCAGGCGCCTGAGCGCCCTTCGATTGCTCGTTGTCGGAGTCGTCACGGTTTCGATAAGCCGTCGGGGGCGGCGCCGCTTGGCCGAAGACCGCGACGCCAATCACGCCGACGTTCTCCGGCGTGCCGCGCCGCGAGGAGTAGCTGTCGCCGGGGCCGGTGAATCGAAACTGAGCGACCTCCGAGAGGCTGCGCCGGAAGCCCGGGATCCGGAGCGAGCCGAAGGGCTCCACGATGTAGCCTCGCTGTCGGGCGTAGTCCCCCGGCTCGCCGCTGACGACGTCCCGCCCATCCACCGTGGCGACGACCTCGACGCGTTGTGCCGTGGGGTTGTCGAAACGCACGACGTAGGCCTCCCCCATCCGACCCTCGATGAACGCCCCACCCCGATGGCTATGCACGGGCAAGACGCGGCCGGAGAGGTCCTCGAGCGAGACGGTGAAGCCACGGCTCATGGACATGATCGGCTCGCTCTTCACGGGGGCGGCGCAGCTCAGGCTGAGGCTGAAGATGAGGGTGCGAAAGTAGAACATCGAGGGGCTCCAGTCAGGGGGTGATGACGGATACGCCCGAGGGTCGACTTCGATCTAAGAATTGATCAAGCGGCGCGAGGGCGTCGACGGCGAAGCGCGAGGATCAGCAGGAGGAGGCTGGCCGAGGGGGCGCGTTCGCCGGTCGTGGAGGACGAAGAGCTCGTTTCGACCCGTTACTGTTTGAAAAACGCCAAATCCCAAGCGCTCCCGCACGGCCATCGCCTCGGCCCGGGTCGTGCCCATGCCCGTTCGCGCGAAGAAGACGGTCGCCTGAAGCTCGGCCGGAACGTCAACGTGGGCCGACGCGCTGAAGGTGGCGACGCGGTCGACCACCGGCGGGGAACAGCCCCCGCAGGGGCCGATATCTTCAGGACCGCAGGCGCCCGCAATGTCTCGCTCACCCGTCTCGAATTCGAGCCCGACGAGCTCGACCTCTTGCGTCCTGTCACGGGTGCCCGAACCGGTCGTGAAGCTGAACTCCAGAACGTCTTCCCGAAAGCTCCACTCGGCCTCCATCGGCAGGACGGCGGTATAACGTGTCAGAGGCTCGAGGTCTGAAACCGGGTTCCAGACCAGGGTCGTCTCAACCCGGCCGAGCAAGACCTCACCGGGCACGACCTCCCCGCCCGGCCCCCGGACCTCCAGCCTCTGGGTGGAAAGCACTGTGGACATGGGGACGTGCCCACCGAAGTTCTGCCCCACGAAGGCCACAGAGGCGTCGGTGGGGATCTCGACCGCGTCCGCCGTCGGGGATTGGTGATTGACCTCCCAAACCTCAGGTGATGGGGAGCAGGCCAAGGCGGCGAGCGGCAGGCATGGGGAGACGAGGAGCGTGAGGACGACTGTGATCCCGGTCTTCATCAGAGGCTCCTCAGGTAGGCGAGGAGGTCGGCGAGCTCATCGCCGGAGAGGTGTTCGGTCTGGCCGTGCGCCGCGCCACCGCACTCGCCCTCGAAGCGGTCCTCCAGGGACTTGGCGCAGCCGCCGTGCATGAAGAACTCACGGCTCGAGAGGCCGCGCAGGGCCGGCGTCTGCAGG
>SHZC01000177.1 GCA_009692505.1 Myxococcales bacterium | reverse complement strand
GATCTGACGGTCAAATGATCGACCAGGGCCTCAACCCCATCCTGCGCGCGCTCGCACGACCGGGGACACGGTGAGCACGTTTCTGACCGCCCGATGGCGGCACCTCGTCATGCTGAACTACGCGGTCGACCCCGCTCTGCTCAGGGCGCGGATCCCTCACGGGACCGTCCTCGACCTCCACGACGATCGCTGTTGGGTCAGCGTCGTCGGCTTCCTCTTCCTCGATACGCGCGTGATGGGCGTGCCGGTGCCGGGGCATCGGGACTTCGAGGAACTGAACCTCCGGTTCTACGTCCGGCGGGACGTCCCGGATCCGGCGCGTGGGGTGGAGTTCCGGCGAGGCGTCGCGTTCGTCAAAGAGCTGGTGCCCCGGTGGGCCATCGCGACGATCGCCCGGCTCGTCTACAACGAGCCCTACGAGGCCGTTTCCATGCGGCACACCATCCTGCGAGCAGACGGCGTGCCCGACGACGAGGCCGCGCTCTCCGTCGGCGACTCGGTCTCGTACGGATTCCAGATCGGCAAGGGGTGGGGGGAGGTCCGGGGGACGGTGGCGTCGGAGGCTGGGCCGCCCGTGCCCGGCAGCCACGCGCACTTCATCACCGAGCACTACTGGGGCTACACCGCGTGTCCCGACGCCGCCACCGCCGAATACGAGGTCGTCCACCCGGAGTGGACGGTCCACCAGGTCAAAGACGCCGCGCTCACCGGCGATCTGGAGGCGCTCTACGGCCCGGATCTCGGTCGTTCGCTCTCTCGTCCACCGGACTCCGCGCTCATCGCCGTCGGTTCGGAGATCGCCGTTCATCGGGGCTCGCGCTTCGCATGAGGTCAAGTCGCTTGACCATCACCTCGGAGGCCGCTCAGCAACACCCCGCCGCCCGATGGCGACTGAGCTGCCCGTTGCTGATGGTCGACGCGACGGTGGTCCCGCCGTTCTGATCAAGCGCGGTGATGTGAACCGCGGACGGCACGGGACTGGTGCCGCTGTAGACGGTCCGAACCTCCGTCGTCACGGAGTCCCCTGCGCGCAGTCGGTTGCCGAGCTGCGTGTCGGCACCTCTCATGCCCGGCGCCCCCTGCGCGTCGCCGTTCGCGCCGTCAGTCAGGGGTACGATGTTGCGCGCGTCCGTGCCGTCGCCGTTGGATCGGTCGGCGATGAGGTGGCTTCGCTGGTGGTGGTCAGGGTGCGCCGCGTTGAGGCCCGGGGGATTGACCGTCACCGGTCCACGAGCCCCGCCCGCGGGCCTGAGGTCGGAGGGTGAGAGCTCGGCTTGGGCCGCGGTGGCCCGCCCCTGAGCGTCCCCTTGGGCATACTCGGTGAGCAGGCCGAGCGGGTCGATTTGGCTGAGTGGATCCGTCGCGAACGCATAGCTGTTCAAGCCGCCCATGAGGCCCAGGGGATCGGGCGTGAGGAAGCGGGCGGACGCCGGATCGTAGACACGATGTCGGTGGAAGGAGAGCCCCGAGGCGTGGTCGAAGAGCTGTCCCGCGAGCCGCAGGGGCTGAGCGCCCGAGAGCGGTCCCTGCTCCTCGCATCGCCCGAAGGGATCGTAGAGGCCGCGCCACAGGACCCGGCCGTCCTCGTCGATGAGCGCGATCGCCGCGCCCCGCTGGTCGCAGAAGTACGTCTCTCGCCGGGTCTTTGAACCCTCGGTGACCATACGGAAGAGCGGGGCGCCGCCGCTTGGGTCGTAGACATACTCCTCGACGCGCGCGGGTCGGCCCTCCGCCGTCAGGCCTTCGAGCCTCAGGACGACTTGATCGCGGTCCCAGACGAAGCGCTCGTCCGAGATGTAGCCGTCGGCGTGTTCGGCCACCGTGCGGACCCGACGGCCGAGCGCGTCGTAGGTGTGGCGAACGAGCCTGTCGCCGCTCGTGGGGCCGGAATGGCTGCGGATGTGGGCCGTAACGAGGAGGTCGTCCGCGTCGTAGAAGAAGCGCCTCGAGGACTCGCGATCATCGACTGCGACGAGCCTTCCGTTTTCATCGTGGCGGAAGCGGCGGCCGCTCTCGTCGTCCGTCAGCCGACCGTCCGCGACGAAGGACCGCTTGGGGTGCCCGGGGGCGGCGACGAGGTTGTCGAGGTCATCGAACTTGAACGGCTGGGGCTCGCCGTCGTCCTGCCGCCACGACGAGAGGCGCCCGAAGGCGTCGTGGGTGTAGCGGGCGTGGGTGTTGCGGTCATCGACGGAGCCCGAGACCCACTCGTCGATGGACTCGATCGTCGAGTCGAGCCCCTCGTCTCTCCACTTGAGGCGACGGCGGACGATGGCCCGGCCGCGCCCATCGGCGGCGCTTGACTCGGTGATGCGCCCGGCCGCGTCCCGCTGCACGTGCTCGACGAGGCCCGCGCCCAACTGCCGCCCGGTGCGACGACCGAGCGCGTCGTGCGTGAAGAGGTGCCGCTCACCGGAGGCGTCGGTCAGGGCGTCGAGGCGGCCGCGCGGGCCGTAGTTGAAGGTGACGGAGCCGCCGGTCGAGGTGCTGCGCTTCCGGGGGCGGGCCGCATCGAAGGTGAGGCGGACCCACTCTTCCCCTTGGACCTGGAGCGCCGGCAGACCCGATGGTCCGAATACTTGACGAACTGCGACGCGGTCGGGCGCGGTCGCGCTCGTGAGTCGACCGGCGGCGTCGTACTCGAACTCGGCGGTTTGGCCGTCCCTTCGCTGGACCGAGACGACCCGGCCCGCGGCGTCGAGCTTGCGTCGGAGCGCCCCTCGACCCCCCTCGACGCGGCCGGTGATTCGACCCGAGGCGTCCCGCTCGTATCGCACCACTCGACCATCGGGCCGCGCGACCCGAGAGACCCGACCCTCAAAGTCACGCTCGAACGTCCACTCGGCGGCGTTGGGCCCGATGAGGCGCAGGAGGTTCCCGCGGAGATCGTACTCGAAGCGCGTGGACCGGCCGAGCGGATCGGTGTGCTCGACCAGCCGGTTGAAGCTCGCGTACCGGCGAAGGACCGTGCGCTGCCCATGCTCCGTCCGTACGCAGTTGCCCTCGGGATCGTAGGTGTACCGAGCGCGCAACGTGCCGTTCACGCTGAGGGTCAGCAGCCGATCTTCGCCGTCAAAGGTTCGGACCTCCACGCGCTCGGCCAAGCCTGGGGCGGTCTCGACGACACGGACCAGACGACCTCGGCGATCGTAGTCATAGGCGAGCGTTCGGCCACCCTCGTCGGCGTCGCTGTGCACGAGGCCGTCCTCCCGGAAGCGACGGACCCAGCTCGAACCGTCGGCGTAGGCGTTGCGTGCGCCGTTGGCATCGCCGAGGGGCTCGACCCGGTGGAACCAGCCGTCGGATTGTCGGCGCTCGACCCGGCGACCATCAGCGGTTCGCTCGATCTCGCTGCGTCGCCCGGAGGGATCAACGGTCTCGGCGAGGCGGCCCTCCTCGTCGTAGGCCTGCCGCACGGATCCTCCGTCGGGCTCGAGGGTCTCAATCAGGCGACCGCGGTCGTCGTAGGCGTACTCGGTACAGGCCCCCGCGGCGTCCGTGTAGGCCGCCGTGTAGCCTTCCTCGGTGTACGCCCACTTGCTGACGCCGCCGAGCGCGTCTTGCCGCTCGGTCACGCGGGACGAGGCATCGAAGACGTAGAGCACGGTCTGGCCGCGCTCTTTGCGGACCCGCGTGGCCGTCCCGAGCACGTACTCGAACTCGGTGTAATAGGCGTTGTCATCGCCGAACGTTCGGATGACCCGGTCCTTCGCGTCGTAGACGAAGTGGAAGGTGTACCCATTCCGATTCGTCTCGCGGACCATCTGGTCTCGCGCGTCGTAGGCGTACTGGCGCTCATGCCCGAGGCGGTCCGTGTGGGCCGTCAATCGACCGGCCTCGTCGTACCGATAGCGAGCGAGGAGGTCGTCGGTGCCTTCGTTTT
Source organism: Myxococcales bacterium (assembly GCA_009692505.1). Taxonomy (GTDB): domain Bacteria; phylum Myxococcota_A; class Bradymonadia; order UBA7976; family UBA1532; genus SHZC01. The sequence continues at coordinate 6,595 of SHZC01000177.1, read as the reverse complement.
GTGTGGGGCTCGAGGTGCCGACGAGCCGGACCTCGAGCAGCCGCCCGCGGTCGTCATGCTTCAGGCTCAGGCGGCGCTGGTGGGCGTCGACGATGGCGATGAGGCGACCGCTGACTTCCCGCTCGAAGAAGGTCGCGCGACCTTCATTTCGCCGGAAGCTGATCAGTCGGGCGACCGCGCCGTCCGGGGGCAGCTCCTTGGCGCTCTCGCCGCCGGGAAACTTGAACTCGAAGGTGCCCGTCGGCGAGACGACCTCAAACAACCGGCACGTCAGACGCCTCAGGGTGGTGCGCTCAATGGCGTTCAAGTCTTCATCGCCGTCGACGTTCGGCAAGACGAAGCCCAAGACCCGACCCTCGAAGGTGCGAAGAGCCACCGTGCGTGTGCCCGTATCGTCGGTGTCTGCGATGAGGAGCTCGTCCCAGCAGTGGCGCCAGCCCGGTCCGAGCTCAGAGGCGTCGCCGGGGAGCTTCACGCTGCGGCTCGAATAAAAACGGACCCACTCGAAGGGCTGCGGGCCGGGCAGCTCGAAGTCCAGGACGCTGTCGAAGAGCGTGCCGCTGACCGGGTCGATCGGGTGGCCTTCGGCGATGCAGTGATTGTTGCCGAGGAAGTCGCTCGTCTTCTGGGCGGCGTTTCTGAGCGTAGGGTTGTTCGAGCGTTGGATGCGGCCCGCCGCGGCGTTCCCAATGGCCTTCGTGCCGGCCTTGATGCCCTCGCCCACCCCGGCGCTCAGGGCGTTCCAGGCCATGATGCCCATCAGCTGGCTGAGGCTCATGCCGGTGAGCACGTTGCTGAACCCGATGACCGAGGCGTTGGGCACGACGGGGATGTTGCTGCAGGAGTTGCCGCCCATGGGCATCGCGAGCGAGAGGGGCGAGTCGCACGCGCTGACGGTGGGCGAGGCGATGGTCGTCTGGCCGTTCGCCACCGGCAGCGGCATGCACTGCGCGATGAAGCCCAAGAACGCCTGAGGGCTCCCGAACATGGGGAAGAAGCGGCTGATGGACAGGTCCGTGCCGGCATCCCCCGCAGGCGCCTGACCGAGGAAACCTTGGACGAAGCCGTTCTTGATGACCGGGTTCGTGCTGCCCGCAGCCAAGGCCGAGAGCTGGCCGCGCGCGAGCTCCAGGAGGGCGGTGAAGGGGGCCGTTACGAGCGCCAAGATCGCCGATTTCATGATCGCCCCGAAGGTCATCGGGATCCACATGAAGGGCAGGGGCGGCGGGTGGAAGCCGATGGCGATGGCCCCCGAACCGGCGACGGGCATGAAGTTCACGAGCACCGTCGGCTGAACGCTGAGCACGATGGGCCCCATGAACGGCATGGGCAGGACGGGGATCGGAGGCGCGGGCGGCACGGGCGTCGTGGGTCCGTGAAGGTCGAAGCCCACGATGAGATCGAGCATCTTCGCGGTCGGAAAAGTGATGCCCCCGGGGTTGAGCAGGAGCAGGCCACCCATGAACGTCGCGAGGGGTGCCTTGCCGCCCTTGATGTCCTTCGCGACGAGGATGGAGCTGGCCTTGACGTTGAGCATCCCGGCCATGACCGTCACGGCGCTGGCCTTGAGATAGACCGCCTTGTCGCCCTGGAGGATGAGCTGCCCGGCGGTGAGCGTCAGGACCCCCGAAGGCCCGCCGTCCGACGCGACCGAGGCGTAGAAGCCGGTGTCCGTCTTTTGCTGCCCGACCGTCCGGGTGACCGCCGCCGACTGCGCCAGCTCGAGCGTATTCTTCACGCTCGCCTTCAGCTGCCCCTGATTGACGTTCACCGCGCCCGCAGACACCGCGGTGTGGGACTTCGCGTCCGTGGAGACCTTCGGCGAGGACACGCTGTAGCTGCTGCCGACGGCCTCGTTATAGCTGCCCTTTGAGACCCCGACCTTGCGGTTGACGCCGACCTTGATGGTGTGGCCCTGACCGACGACGAGGCCCCGGTCCTTCGACGTCGTGATGTTCAGATCGACGCAGTCAATCTGGATGAGCCCGGCGGGGGCGGAGAGGCTGATGGAGCCGGAGGTCGCCTGCGTCGTCAGCGTGTCCGCGGCCGTGTCGAAGACCATGGAGTTCTTCTGGCTCTTGTCGACGAGACGGATCTTCTCGCCGCCCTCGGTGTCGAGCAGCTCGAGGTCGTGACCCGAGCGCGAACGGAACCACTTATGGTCGTTCTTGCCGTCGCTGTTGCCCGGCCCAGGCACCGCGTGTTTGCCGTTCCAGACCGCCCCGATGACGTAGGGGTGGTTGGGGTCACCGCCATCGAAGGCGACCATGACCTCATCGCCCTTCTCCGGTACGAACATCGTCCCCCGGCTGGCCCCGGCGTAGAACCCGATGACCCGCGCCCAGTTGGACTCGACCTCGTCGGCGAGGGTTGGGAACTTCACCTTCACTCGACCCTGGGACAGGGGATCGGCGATCTGCGTGACGATGCCGACCAGGAGCCCGCGCATCTTGCGGCTGCCACCTCCGGCGCGACTCCTCATCAGAGGCCTCCAGGCTTCGGTAGGCCGCGGGGATCGAGCAGCTCAATGGTCGGATAAGCAGACCCTTCGGCGCCCGGCGGTCCGACGCGAAGGAGGTCGAGCGGGAAGCCGGTGCCCACGAGCGGCGCTGGCAAGGCGAGCGCGCCGTCCAGCTCGATCGGCAGGCGCTTGAGCTTCTCCAAGGTGAGGCCCTCGCTCGCGTTGAGCGTGCCGCGCCAGTTGACGACGACCTCGCCGTGCTCGACGTCCACCGAGACCCGCGCGATGGACAAGGCCACGTCCAACATCGGGCCGTCGTCGAAGGCGGCGCGGAGGCGAGGGTTCTTCGTCGGCAAACGAAAGCTGACCTCCTCCGACGTGCGGCTGAGGTGCTTCAGGGTGATCTTCTCGTGACCGAGGAGGCGCGGAAACGTCATCCCCGGCGCGGCGCTCGACCAGAAGTCGGCCTGGGTCTCCTTGAAAGCTTGGCCGACCTGCGTCTCGCTCCCGTGCAGCAGCGTCCAGAAGGGCTTGGCTGAAGCGGGCATCCCGGCCCGTTGGGCTCGGGGCTCCCAGTGTTTGGGGAAAGGCAGGAAAGAGGCGGGGCTTCGGACCCGATTGATGCGGTCGTGGGGCACGACGAGGTTGTCGACCGTGCACGGATCGCTCGGGTTCTCGATGTTCGGCAGCGGGGTCCAGCGATCGCGGGGCGCGTCTCCGTCGAGGGGGGAGACCATGAAGCCCGTCCCGATGGGGTTGGTTGGGCAGAGCAGCGGTGACGCCGAGTGCTGCCGCTCGACGCCGCCGTAACAGAGCTCCCAGCGCATTGGGAGGACGCTGAAGCGGGCGGCCGGGGTGAAGACGGGGGCCACGCCCGGTCGCAGGATGGCGAAGCGATCACCCATGACGAGGAGCTCGCGGCGCTGCAGGCCCTTCTCGTGCGTCACGGCGATCGACGGTCGGCAGAAGTTGGCCTCACCGCCGGGCGCGTAGATGTTGCCCCGGACGAGGACGTCGGTGCTCTCGATGGGGGGAGACAGCTCGCTCTCGTCGAGGAGCGAGGCGTCGTAGGGACCGCCGCCCTCCGCGTATTGGTCGGCTTGAACGAGGGTCCGCTGCCACTCCGCCGGTTCGAGCAGATCCCCGTCGACGAACTGGTAAGTCCGCTTGACGATAAAGTGAAACCGTTGGAGGCCGTCGAGGTCGCTCTCGGGCACGAACATGGCGAGGAAGCCGTCGTGGCGGACGTGACTGGGCGGCGCGGCCATGGCCTCAGCCCCCGGGCTTGAAGGCGATTTGACCCGCCTTGAAGTTCATGAGGCCACCGAGGTGAATGACCGGCGCGCCGAGCAGCGAGAACTGCCCCTGAGAGGCCTTGGCGTCGATCATTCCGCTCGTGAGCGTGAGCGCGGCCGAGCTCTCCAAAGCGAGCACCGCGTCCGCGTGGAGATTGCCTTGCCCGAGCGTCCAGGTCTTGACGGGGCTCTTGTCCAGATCGGCCTTCACCTTGCGTGTGGCGGTCCCGATGGTCTGGGTCACGGGGCCCTTCTGGGTCACGGTGCCGGTGTCCTTCACCGCGATCTCGGCACTCCCGCCCGTCGACGTCAGCGAGGTCGTCGCCGACAGGGACATGCTCTGGGCTGAGCGTGACGCCGACGCGCCGGCGCTCAGCGTCTTGGAGGTCTTCACGGACTGGGCGTAGTCCGACTTGGACACCGTGATGCTGTGGGTCTGGCCGGTGGTGTGGGACTTGGCGTTCTTGACGTTGACCGACTGGCTCTTGCTGTCGAAGTTCACCGAACCTGCGGGTGCCTTGATGAAGATGTCGCCGGTGACAGCGGTCACGCTGATGGCGTCGGCGGCGGTGTCGATGATGATGCGGTTCTGGTTGCTGCTGTCGATGACCGAGATGCGCTCTTTGCCCTCGGTGTCGTCGAAGCAGATGCGATGGCCGGAGCGGGTCTCGATGACCTTGTGGTTGTCCTGGCCATCCGGGTGACCGGGCTCGGGCAGGTCGTCTTTCCCGTTCCACAAGGAGCCGATGACGAAGGGCTGGTTCATGTCGCCGAGCTCGAAGACCAGGAGGACCTCGTCCCCGACCTCAGGTACGAAGTAGCAGCCCCGTCCGCTGCCCGCGTAGATCGTCGCCAGGCGGCACCAGTGGCTCTCAAGCTCGTCGTCGAGCCAGGGAAACCTGACCTTCACGCGGGCCTGATTGTCCGGGTCTTTATTGTTGGTGACCACGCCGACGTAGACGCCGTCGAGCACCTCGTCATCGTCGACGTAGCGGCCCTCGGGTTTCAGCACAGCGTCACCAGAGACGCCGAGACGCTGATCGTCGCGCCGCCGTCGTACATGATCATCCCGCCCATGACAGTCAGCGCGGCGCTTGAATGAATCACCGCGTCGCCGCTGCTCGTCACCTGCGTCATCCCGGCGGTGAGGGTGGCGGGCCCGGAAAGCTTCATCTGGATTTGGTCGCTCGCGTGCAGCTCCAGCATGCCGGCCGTCAGGGTCTCGGGCCCGCTCGTGCGCGAGACGACGGCGCCTTCGAAGTCGAGCTGTCCGATGGTCTGCATCGACGCCGCATCGACGCTCATGGAGGCGGACGCGGTGGAGATCGCACCGCTGCCGAAGGAGACCGACATGACCTTCGTGGCGATGGTGAAGCTTTGCTTCGCGGTCGCCGAGTCGTTGGCGCCGATGGTCTCGCTTCGCGTGCTCGACGACTCCGCCAGGCCGTCTCCGACCGTGACCGTCGTCGACTTCGTGGCGTTGATCTTCATGTCCGTGCAGGTCAGCGTGATGGGCCCCTGCGGTGCTTTGAAGAAGATGTCGCCGGTGGTCGCGAGGAAGGTGATCGTGTCCGCCGCGACGTCAATCTCGAGCTTCAGCTTGCCGTTGTTGTTGACGAACGTGACCTTCTCGGCGCCGCCCTTGTCGCTGAAGATGAGCTTGTGACCCGAGCGGCTCTGGAACATCTTCGTGTCGTTCTTGCCGTCGAGGTTTCCCGGCCCGGGGATCTGGTCTTTGCCGTTCCACAAGGAGCCGACGACGTAGGGCAAGTTCGGGTCGCCCTCCTCGAACATCACGAGGACCTCGTCGCCGACCTCGGGCATGATGTAGCCGCCTCGACCGGGGCCGGCATAGAAGACCGTGACCCGCGCCCAGTGGCTCTCGAGCGCGTCGTCGAGCCAGGGGAAACGCACCTTGATTCGGGCCCGGTTCTCCGGATCCTTATTGTTCGTGACGATGCCGACGACGGCCCCGCGCATCCGACCCGAGGCGTTGCCGCGGCCGTTGACATGATCACGCATCAGGGCGCCGGACATCGTCAAGTCCCCTTACGATCCGGTGCGCCGCGGACCGTGAGCACGGGTGAGCTCGCCGTCAGGCCGCGGCCACTCGCCGTGAAGCGATAGACCGCCCCGGCCTCAGGTACGGCGGGGGGCGCGAGGAACGGTGCGGTGACGGCGCCGGCCGCACGGTCGAGGACGGTGACGCGAATGGCTTCGAGGCTGAGCCCCATCACGATCTCGGTGACCTCGAAGGTGATGACGTCGCCCTCCTCGAAGCCCTCCGCCTGAACGGAGAGAACAACGGAGACGCCCGGCAGAACGTCGGTCGTGGAGAACCTCGCGAAGTCCAGGGAGAGCTCGCCTTGCTTTCGTCCGAAGCCGCGGCGCTCGAGTCGCTCGATCCGCAGGCCGATATCGGAGAGGCGATCGTGCTCTGCGGCCGCCTGCTCGGCTGCGGCAGACACGGGCAGGACCTGGGGTTTGAGGCCTTGGAGGCCCGTCTCCCGGCGGCTCAGGCGTCGCTCGAAGAGGTCGAGCTTGCGGGTCAGGTGGTCGAGGCGCACCTGAACGTCCGGCAGGAGGTCGACCGGCATTTCGAGGGACGCGGCGAGCGCGTCGGTGTCGAGGGGGGGCTGGGCCATGCGTAGACCTGAGTCAAGACGGCGAGCAGTGTAGCCCAAAGGTCGGTCGCGCGGGCTAAAGGAAATAGGGAGCTCTTCAGGCGCACGGGAGGTCCGGTCTTAGACGCGGGGCAAGGAGCCCGTCACACCTCGCGCCTCTTGACCCCGACGCCTCGCCCGGAGGTCTCGCTGGCGTCGTTGAGGGTCGTCAGCCC
>SHZC01000176.1 GCA_009692505.1 Myxococcales bacterium | reverse complement strand
CAAGGGCGTCGCTCTCGACGACGGGCTCCTCGGTGACCGGAAAGCAGCTCAGCGAGCAGCCTGCGACCTGCTCAAGCCTCATCCGAGTCCGCTCGGCCTCGTTGACGTCCTCGACGTCCATAAGCCAGGGCAGGGGCTCGGCGAGACGCAGCTCGATGATGGAGGCCTCGAGCCCCGTGGCGTGGCAGACCGCGCTGAGCAGGTGGGCGTGGCCGTTCGTTGACAGGTGGTGCGAAGCCGGTAGACCGATTCTGAACTTCATGTTTCCTATCAAACCACCGCCACGAGAGGCCGACAATCCTCCGTGTGCGGAAGTCGTCAGGGCTTGGTGGCGTCCACGCCTTGGGTCATGGAGTGCGTCTTCGTGACGAGGACGTCGAGGCGCTCGAGTCGCTCGACGAGATCGGTGCGACCGGCCCGAGCGGCGAGGTCGCGGAGCGCGCGTCTAACCTGCTCGGCCTCGGCGTCGTGCACCCGCACGTCGTAGCGGAGATCCTCGGCTTGAACGAGGAGCAACTCGACCTTTGCCCAGTGGCTGCCTGCGCCTTGCGCCCAGGCCTCGCCGAGGCAGGCGTAGAACTCGAGCGCGTAGAGGTTGCCGTGGGCCCCTTGCCGAACCTCTTCGAACTGCGCGAGGGCGGCCACGGGGTTGGCCCGGGTGAACGCGCAGAGGCCGAGCTCCAGACGCGCGGTCAGGGACATGACCTCGAGCCCGGAGTTGGCCGCCTCGGCCGCGAGCTCCGTGAGGGCGTCCTCGGCGCGCTCGACCCGACCCTCGAGGCGGGCCAAGTGCGCGAGTGCTACGCGGGCTTCGAGGCGGGCCTGTGGGTGCTCGCTCGCCAACGCGCTCTCCAAGGAGGCCTCGAAGGCGGCGGCCGCCTGGTCGAAGTGCCGTCGATGCAGGTAGAAGTGCCCGAGGCTGAGGTGCGCCTGGGCGCGGGCTGTCGTGTCATTGGCCCGCCGCGCATATCGCAGGGCGTCGTGCAGCCAGGTCTCGGCCTCCTCCGGTTTGTCGGCGCGGACGAGCATGACCCCGAGGCGGCTGGCGGCCTTGGACGCGAGCGGGAAGAGGTAGTTTCGCAAGCCGATGCCCACCGCGGCCTGTGCGTGGCGCTCGGCTTCGTCGGCCTGACCGGCATGCTCGGCGGCCTCGCTGGCCAGGAGACACAGCTCACCCCGCTCCTCGGCGGACAACGTCTGGCCGACGTCGTCCCACTCCAGAAGTCGCCGCACGAACGCCGTGGCGTGCCCCATCAGCCCGGCGGCGTGAAGTCGCCGCGCGCCCTCGCGGCCGAGGTGCATGGCCTGCCCCATCTGCCCCGCGTCGGCATAGTGGCGGGCGACGACCTCGAGCTCGATGCCGGTGGCGTCTTGGAGCGCGCGGGCGGACTTCAGCTCGGCCGCCATGATGTTGAGCGCGGCCCAGTTGGGGAGCTGACGGCAGGCCTGCCGGAGTTGCCCGCGGACGAGATCGTGGGAGAACCGCCAGCGACCTGGGCCCTGCTCCACAAGCAGACCCGCCGAGACGGCGCGCTCGAGCATGGCCTCAATCTCCGCGACGTCCTCGGGCAAGCCGTCGGCTTCGGGATCACCGGGGACTCCGCAGAGGCGGGCGAGGTGCGCCACGGTGAACGACCGCCCGAGCAGCGTGGCGCGGGCCAAAGACGACCGCAGTGCCCCGCCGCCATTGCCTTTGGTGACGGAGTGGATTCGAGCTTGGAGGACCGCGTTCGGATCGCTGGGCACATCCGAGAGCCCCGCGTCTTCCAAGAACCCACGCACGGCCTCGAGGGCGATAAGGGGGTTGCCGGCCGCGTGCAGGCAGGCTGCGGTGGCGAGCCCGTCGGGCAGCGGCGCGAGCGCGTCGAGGGCAGGCGCGAGCACGAGCGGGGGGACCGGTCCGAGCTCAAGCTGGGTGACCGACGGCAAGCTGAGCAGCGCGCGACGGGCGGCGCGCACGGTGGTCCGTTGGCTCGGGCGGAGGGTCACGAAGGCGAGCAGTCGCTTGGGGCCATCAGGGCGCGCGAGCCGGTGAACGAGGCGCAATACCTTGCCCTCGGGGGACCACTGGGCGTCGTCGGCCCAAAGCAGAAAGGGGTCATCACCGGCGAGATCACGGATGACCCGGGCGGCGCGGGCGATGTTGGTATCGCTGGCCTGATCGTTCACGTCGCGTGTGTCAAACAAGACGTCGAGCGCGTTTTGTCGAGCCTCCGGGTCGGGGAAGACCGTCGCGAGCGCGGGCTCTGCCTCGGTGCGGCTCGCCGTGGGCAACCCGACATGACGGAGGATGGCTTGTCGTAGACCCCCACCGGCGCGCGTATGGGGCTCGCTGCGCACGATGAGCGACGGCATCTTGCCCGACTCCTCGAGCCACTCACGGGCCCAGGCGGCGAGGCTGCTCTTGCCGAGACCGGCGTCGCCTTCGATCAGCACGACCTTCGGTCCCCGACCTTCGAGCGCCTCGATGGCGCACTTTCGAAGGACCTCCTGGGCGGCTTCCCTCCCGGCGAGCGTGGGCTCGCGCAGAAAGAACAGGCCCGGTCCGGACGGACCCGCGGCCGTCGGAAAATCGACGGAGTCGCCGTGGGAGCCGGTGCTCCAGCGTTCGTCGTCGTCGTCGATAGACGAGATCGGGGGGGGATCGCCCAAGGCCACGAGCTCGGGCGCGGGTCCCAGAGCGCGCAGCGCGGTTCGAACCTCAGCGACGCTCCGGAAGCGGGCGACGGGGGACTTCGAAGCTAACCGCTCGATGAGGTCGGTGAGGCCCGGGGGGACCGAGACATTCGGCCTCACGATGATCGGCGGCAAGGGCGTGCGCTGGTGGTGGGCGAGGAGGTGGCGGCCGTGAAAAGGCAGCTCCCCGGTCACCAGCTCGAAGAGCATGATCCCCAGCGAGTAAAGGTCGGTCCAAGGCCCGATCGCGGCCACGTCTCCGGCGGCGGCCTCCGGGGCGATGTACGCGGGGGTGCCTTCGATCCGACGGCTCGCGGTCTGCGCTTCATCAACCGCGAGCGCGATGCCGAAGTCGACGATCTTGATGGCGCGATTGGCCTCGCGGTTCAGCGCGTTCGGAACGACCAGGACGTTGCCGGGCTTGAGATCGCGGTGGACGAGATCCCTCGCGTGCGCGTGAGACAACCCCGAGAGCAGCGAGTCGATGACCGTGTAGAGCGCGGCCCAGGTCCACGGCCCCGACATATACTGCGACAGCCCCACGCCGGGCACATACTCCATAGCCACGAACGGCGAGCCCAGCGGCGTGCGTCCGTAGTCGAGGATCTCAATGACCGCGGGGTGTCGAAGGCGAGCCATGGCCCGAACCTCCCGGTTGAACGAGCGCTCGGCCGAGCCCTTGCGGTCGTCACGGAGGTGCAAGACCTTAATCGCACAGTGCCCCTTCGCCTGAGCACTATAGGCCAACCACACCGTCCCCATCGAGCCCTCACCGAGGAGATGGCGCGGCTGGTAGCCGACGGGGAAGTCATCAGGTTTCATGGCGTGCGCACCATAGCACTTGGAGGCCGCCTGTCACAGGGACGACACCTGCGCGGCCATGGCGGGTGAGTCTTTGCAAGTGCCCGGGGTCGAGGCCATGATGCGTGCCGCCTTTTTCCACAGCTTGGGGTCCTGATGCCGCGCTCGATTCCGTCCCTCTTCCGCGAGCAGGCGCAGAAGCTGGGCAGTCGGCCGATGGTCTACAGCAAGGTTCACGGGCACTGGACGCCGTTGACGTGGTTTCAGGTGGGGCAGCGGGTCGACGAGGCTGCCGCAGGGCTGGTCGCGCTCGGTCTCTTGCCCGGCGAAAATGTCACGCTCCTGAGCGAGGACCGTGTGGAGTGGCTGCTCGCGGAGCTTTCGATCCTCTCGACGGGTGCCGCGGACGCGCCGATCGACCCGACCTCCAGCGCTGCGGAAGTGGCGTCTGTCGTCCGGGCCTCGGCGAGTCGATTCGCCTTCGTCAGCGGTCAAGAACAACTCGACAAGCTCATGCTCGAGCGTGCCGATTTGCCGGGTCTCGAGCACGTCGTGACGTTCGAGGAACAGGTCGACGTGCCGCCCAACGTGGAGGCCGGCGTCACGTTTAGCGTTCTCTCGTTCTCGGCGCTTGAGGCGCTCGGTCGGCAGGGGATCGAGGTTGAGACGCTCGGTCTTCGGGTCGCGCGGATCGAACCCACGGACCCGCTCACGGTGGGCCATCACTCGGTGCTCACCCATGGCCAGGTGATCTCCAGCTGCGAAGCGATCCGGCGGGCGATGACCCTGAACTCCGACGACTCGATTATCAGCTCCCTTCCCATGGCGGACAGCTTCGGGCGGTTGGCCGGGTTGTACCTCCCCCTGCTCTTCGTGGGCGCGCAGGTCTACTTCGCGGAGAGCCTGCCGAGGTTTCTTCACAACCTCCGCGAGGTGAGGCCCACGGTCCTCTTCTCCACGCCGCGCTTCTACGAGGACGTTTACGCGCGCTTCATGGACCGACGCGCGGAGGCCACGGGCACCTCGCGCCTGCTCATCGATTGGGCGCTGCGGGTTGGTCTCAAGCACGGCCGCGAGCGACAGGCTGGCCGGGCGCCGAGCTTGATCCTGCAGACGCAATACACGCTGGCCTTCAAGCTTTTGCTCTCCAAGATCGGCGACGAGTTCGGCGGGCGGATTCGCCTCCTGGTCTGCGAGGGCGCGCCGCTCTCAGTCAACGTCGTCGAGCTCCTGAACGCCGCCGGCTTGCTTGTCTGCACGGAACTTAATGCCCGCCAAGAGAGGGAACTGAAATGAGCGAGTCAGGCCGACCGCCCGTCGATGTCGCCGTGATTGGCGCGGGCCTCACCGGGCTCGCGATCGCCCGTGAAGCGGCGCGGGCCGGCGCTCGCGTCGTGGTCTTTGAGGCCGAGGGCTTGCCGCGACGCCCGTTCGAAGCGGGCTGGGTCACCGCGCAGTGTGATGCCGATGAGCACGACGCCACGTCGTCGCTGCGCCTCGCTGGCCGCTCCTTGTTCTTCGACTGGGTCGCGGCGGTGGAGTCCGAGAGCGGCCACCGCGTACCCCGTCGAGAGGGCGGCACGCTCGTCCCGGCGCTGACCCTGCCGGAGCTTGAGGTCGTGCACGATCGCGCGAGCTGGCAGCGCCACAGACGGCTGGGCTTTGAGACCCTGACCGGGGGCAGCACGCGGGACCGCCAACCGGGCCTCGCCGACGAGCTCGTCGCAGCCCTTCATCTCCGTGAGGATCGGGCCGTCGACGCCGACGCGCTGCACGCCGCCTTGCTCGTCTCGGCCGCCGCCGCCGGGGTCGAGCTGCACCTCGCCTCGCCGGTGTTTCGCCTCGTGACTCAGGGGCGCGCCGTCTCGGGGGTGCAGGTCAATGAGGGGCAGATCCTCGCGGGGGTCACGGTCATCGCGGCCGGGGTCTCGAGCGGTGGTTTCGGCTTGCCCCCGGTGCCCATCGTGCCCAAACGCGAGCTCGTCGCGGTGCTCGGCCTTGGGCGGGCGTTCACTCATGGCCTCTGGCACGACCGCTTCCGGGTCTCACCGCTGCCCGACGGTCGCGTCTTCATCACCGGGCCGCTCGAGGCGGTCGGCTTCGATCGGCGCGTGCCCGCGGGCCGCTTGGCCAAGCTCCTCAACGAGACGTTTCACCTCGCGCCCTCCCTCGGAGACCTCCCGTTGCTCACGGCCGGCTGTGTGCTGCGCGCCACCACTCCCGACGGACGGCCCATGCTCGGCAGCACCGACGCGCAGAGCCTGATATACGCGACGGGCTTCGCCGATCATGGGCTGCCCCTCGCGCCCATCGCCGCCAAGCTGCTCGTCGAGTATATGCAGACCGGCAATCCAAGCTTGGACTGGTCGGCCTTCGATCCCCGAAGGTTTTCGCAGTGACGTGATCGGCATGGAGCCGCGAGCCTGCTACAGTCGACCATGATGTTTGGCTTGATGCAGGCGGCCCACCGGGCCTTGGACCTCGCGACCTCTGCCCCGCTCAGCGTGGGCAGCGTGGCACCGGCCTTCGATTTGCAAAACCAGGCCGGCCTTCGGCAGCGGTCGAGCGACCTCGCCGGTACGCCCTTCGTGCTCGTCTTCTACCCACGCGACGACACGCCCATCTGCACGATGCAGCTTCGGGACTTCAACGCCGGTCGAGAGACCTGGTCCGCATCGGGCGTTCGGGTATTCGGCGTCAACTCCGGCGACGCGCGCTCCCATGCCTCGTTCTGCGAGCGGCTCGGCTTGGGCTTCGATCTGCTCGTCGACGACGGCGCGGCGCTCGCTTCCGAGTATCGCGCCACCTTCGGGGCCATCCGTCAGGTGCGGCGGACCGTCTACGCCATCGGGAGGGACGGACGGATCGCCTTCGCCGAGCGGGGCACCCCCGCGCCCGAGCTCGTCCTCGCGTCCATCGGTCTGAAGCCATGAACGCACCGACGGGCGTGCACTTCGAGACCTCCTGCGGCATCGTGCCCTTTCGTCGCCTCGAGTCGGGCTTGGAGTTTCTGCTTCTGCACAGCGCCCTCGTCCGAAACCCGGACGCCGCGTGGGAGTTCCCGAAGGGCGCACCTAACGAGGGCGAGACGGAGACCGAGACAGCGCTGCGTGAGCTCGAGGAAGAGACCACGGTCGTAAAAATAGAACTTTTGCCTGATTATCGAGATCAGGTCCGGTACCACTACCGGCGGGATGGCCGCGACATCGACAAGACGATTGTCTTCTTTACAGGCGAGGTCATCGACTGGTCGGGCATCCCTTTCAGCCCGCCGACGCATGAGCACGTTCTGCATCCAAAGAGCGGTCAGTGGCACGTCTGGAGCGAGGAGTCCGGCGCGCATCGCCTGCTGTTTCACCCGGGGATGCGGGCGCTTTTGGACCGCACGGCTCGGTTCATCCGCGAGTTCGATCGCATCGCTCAGCACCGCTCATGAGCCGACTCCGCCTCGTCGTGATCACTGCACTCTTTGGCTGTGAGCCGGGCGCGCTCGAGGTGGGGCTCTCGGCCGATGGGGACAGTGCTCCGGCGATGCCCATGGACGGGTCCATCGGAGAGAGCCCGACGCCGGACGCAGAGCCCCGCGAAGACCTCGCCGACCTCGCCGACCTCGTCGAACAGGACCAGGCGACCGAGCCGGCCCCAGACGCCGAATCGCCTGAGGCGTCCGCTGACGCTGCGTCCCCCAACCCGGACGCCGCGACGGTTGTCGACGAGAGCTGTGTTCGCGTCCGCGTGGCCGACACCGGGGGCATCGGGCTCAACGTGCGACCCGACCCTTCCACGGGGCAGGCGGCCGTCGGCAACCTCCCGGACGGCGCGGTCGCGAACGTCCTCTCCCGCGTCAACGGCGAGGCCATCGACGGCAACCCGCTGTGGTTCGAGATCGAGCGCGGCCCACTTCGCGGCTTCGTGACTGCCGTGTTCGCCGAGTGCCTCGGACCTCCGGAGCCCGGCCTGCCGACCGACGACCTCTTCCTCCTGCCGTTCCGCTGCGACGAGACCTACACCGTCACGCAGGGCAACAACTCGAACTTCAGCCACAACGGGGCCTACTCGGCGTTTGCCTTCGACTTCAGCATGCCGCTCCGCACCCCGATGCTCGCGACGAGGCGTGGGCAAGTCAGCCACGCCTACGATGGAACCCAGCCCGGCGACCCGTGTTACGAGGGCGGTGGTCGGGCGTGCATCAACGAGGCGAACTACGTCGTCATCAGCCACGAGGACGGCACGTCCACCCTGTACGCTCACCTCAGCCACGTCTCGGTCGGCGTCGGCGAGGACGTCTCGCAGGGGCAGGAGGTGGGCGCGACGGGCAGTACGGGCTGGTCAACCGGGCCTCACGCCCATGTCGTCCGCGAGGAGAGCTGCGGCCGCGCATTTTGCAACAGCGTGGCGATGGCGTTCGCCGATGTACCCGACGACGGCGTCCCGGCCGAGGGGGATCGCGTCACGTCACAAAATGGCTGCGGACGCTAGTCAGTAGCCGCGGCCTTCGCTGACCCATCGCCCGTCTTGAAGGCTGATGCGATTGCGGACCGGGCTCTGTCCACCGTCGAGTTGGCCGCCGTCGAGCTGCCCACCGTCGTACTGAAAATCGCCCGGGAGCAGGAGGCTGAGTCGGCCGTCATCGTCGATGAAACGCGGCGCGATGGTCGGCGGCGTCTGAGCGGCGCGTGAGGCCAAGGCCGCCTCCACGTCCGTGAGCGGTGCGAGCTCGAGCAGGATGCGGTAGGTCGGGGGTGCCAACTGGAGCGTGCCGCTCTCACAGGCCGAGACCACGTCGGCGGGGCGCATCCAGGCCGACGCGGTCGTCTCCTGCTCGTCGTGTCGGCCTTCCTGGCCTTCGAAGGCCCGCGCCATGAAGAAGCGCGTATCGAAGCGCTTGGGCTCGATCTCGGGGGTGATCCAGCGCGCGACATAGAGCAGGGCGTCGGTGGCGAGGTGCAGCTCGAGTCGTTGAACGACGTCTTTGAAGGAGAGGCGACCGGCGTTGAGCTCGGCGCGAAGGTCAAAGACGTGGGACGCTTCGCCACTGCCCTCGAGACTGAAGAGAGACTCGCCCCGCCGAGCGATGAGCAGCCCGGCCTCTTCGAACGTCTCACGCAGGCCCGCGACAAGCAGCGCGAGGGCCGCCGTGCCTTGGGTCGAAGGCAGGCCGAGGCGTCGCGCCGCGTCCTCAAGCGAGTCGGCGCAACGATCGGGCCACTCCGGGTGGAGATCAGCCTCGTCTAGACGCCCGCCGGGGAAGACCATGGCGTTGGCCAGGAAGCCGGCGCGCCCGGTCCGCTTGACGAGGAAGACCTCCGGCCCGAGCGGTGTATCGCGCAGCAGGATCACCGTCGCCGCGTCTCTGGGGACCGAGGACATCTCGCCTTTGCCCCGGCCGAGTCCGAGCATCAGACTACCCCTCGGCGGTCACAGGCCTCCTCTGCGAGGCGACGGAGGTTGATGTTCGCTTTCATGCGCGTCATCTGCCCCTTCAGCCCAGCCAGGACGCGGATATAGAGCAGGAGACCGGGCGGCGGCGGCATCCGGATCATCTCCATGTTCTCGCGCAGAAAGCCTCGAATCCGTCCGTGTACCGACCAGTCGGCAAAGGAGAACGGCGCGTCATGTCGAATCGGCTCCAGGATGAGGCGGTGATACGCCCGCATGACCTCGTGGTCGGGGAACTTGCCGCCGGCGGTGCCGAAGCCCATGTCCCGGAAGTTCTGTTCCATCAGGGGGATGTCGTCGGCCCAGAAGCTCCGAAGCAGGCGGAGCACGCCGTCGCAGAGCTCGGGGTCGAAGTCGCGCGTGCAGCCGAAGTCCAGCAAGACCACGTTCCCCTCATCGTCGAGCAGGAAGTTACCGGGGTGCGGATCGGCGTGGAGGACGTGCCGGTCGTGGAACATCCAGACGAAGGTCTCGACGAAGCGCGTCACGATGGCGTCGCGTTGCTCTTGGTCCGGGAGGGCGTTGAGCGCGACGTCGAGCTTCTCGCCCTTGCAATACTCCATCGTGAGGACATGGCGGCCGGTGAGCTCGAAGACCGGGTCGGGGACCTTAATGCCCGGTCGACCGCGCAACATGGATCGGAACCGGAGGAGCGTTCGCGCCTCGAGGGCGTAGTCGGCCTCGTTGAGGATCGCCGACCGGGCCTCCTCGATGAAGCCGTCGAGGCGCGCGCGGTCGACGATGATGCGGCCGACGCTGAGCACTGAGGCCAGGTTTTTCAGGTCACTGTCGAGCGTATCGGCGATGCCGGGGTACTGGATCTTGACGGCCACCTGGCGCCCGTCAAAGAGCGTGGCGCGGTGCACCTGCCCGATGCTGGCGGCGCCGAGAGGCTCGCTCTCGAAGGTTCGGTAGAGCTCGTGTAGCGGGCGGTCGAAGGACGTCGTGATCTGCCGCTGCACCTGCTCGAAGGTCATCGGTGGGGCGCTCTTCTGGAGCTTCGAAAGATGATCGGCGAACTCGGGCGCGACGAGATCGGGATCGGCGCTCAGGAGCTGCCCGACCTTCATGGCCGCGCCCTTCATCTCGCCCATGACCTTGACGATGCGCTCGGCATTGTCGAGGACCGCCCGGGTCGTCGCGTCCGCGTCCCCACCCCCGAAGCGTTTGCGCAAGGTGTGAGCGAGCGCGGAGCCCGTGACCTTCGCCGTCAGACCGCCGAGCTTCAGCGCCCGCTCCAGACGGCCGGTCGCGACGGTTTGACCGCGCTCGCCGGAGAGCTCTTCCCAATTCTTGGCCAAGTCGAGCCTCCTTGAAACACGAACCTGACCCGCAATAGGGGCAGGGCATGGGCAGTCTGGACGAGGAGGGCTGCGACTACAAACCAGCGGGCCCGAGGGCGCCCCGAGCGTCGATATCAGAAAAAGAGAAGATAAAGTTGAATAGGTCGCGGCACCGTGCGTCTGTCTGCTTCGAAGCGGCCCGGTTGGCCTCTTGGACTCAACAACGGGCGATGAAGTCGCTCAAGAGCAATGTCTGGAGAAGTAAATGCGCATCTCGATTCACACCCTCTCTTGTCTGGGCGCGGCCTCGCTGCTCTTCGCTTCGGTCGCCTTCGCTGGGCCGGGG
>SHZC01000175.1 GCA_009692505.1 Myxococcales bacterium | reverse complement strand
GTGTTCTGCGACGACTGTCACGAGCCGAAGACCAAGTTCGAGAAGCTGACGGCGAACGGCAAGAAGCAGAAAGAGGAGTGGGACGCGAAGAAGAAGAGCACGGCCCCGGCTTCGCTGACCGCGCCGTCTTTACCGTCGACGAGCGCGTCTGGGCCGTCGACGAGCGCGTCTGGGCCGCCGACGAGCGCGTCTTTACCGCCGACGAGCGCGTCTTTACCGCCGACGAGCGTCTCAACACCGCCGGGCGGGCCCTGAGGTCAGCGGTCCGAGGCGAAGCGGCGCCGAAGCAGGGGCCCCACCCAGAGGCTCGCCGCGAGCGCCAAGCCCAACGCGGTCCAGGCCACCGTCTCCCAAAGGTAGACCTCAAGCGCGGCCCCAACGGTCAGCGCGGGAGACACCGGCTTGCGCTCCCCGGAGCGCGCGGTCGCCGCGACAGGGTCGTCCCCGCGGCCCGGGAGGTCGACGGATAGGGCGGCCGCCTGACCTGCGTCGACGAGTCGCAGCCGCACGGCCTCCTCCGGAAGCTCGAAGCCGGCACGCGAGAGCGCGCTGACGACTCGAGGCCGCTCCTCCAGAAAGACGCCACGCAGGGCGGGCACGTCTCTCGACGAGAGCGCCTTGGCCAGACGCGTCTCCTGCATGAGCCTCAGCATCTCTGAAGTCAGGGCGGACTCAAGGCTGAAGCGGCGTGAGTCGGCGCGAACATCGAAGAAGATCGGCATCGCCGCGACGGCCGCGAAACCCAGAATGGCAAAAGCGGCGAGGTAGGAGCGGAGCTTGGGAAATATCCCCAGACTCAGGCCTCGGTCTTCGGCCTCGCGCGCCTCATGGGCTTGGGCGAGTCGCTCGGCGCGATGATGCGCCGAGGCGGCCTCCTCATCGACCAAGAGCTCCGGCACGGCGGTCGAGGGCTTGCGGAGCGACGGACTCGCCTGCGTCGACTCGAAGGCCGGTCGATGCCGGGGCTCAACCCCACCCGTCGGTCCGTCTGCGGCCGTCGTCGACCCCGCGCTCCGGCCTCTCCTCGGCAAGGGAGTGCGCTCGCCCGAGCCCACGCCACTCGACGGCCTCGGGGTCGGGGGCGACCGCTCCAAGGTCCGACCCCAAGCCTCGGCCGGATCGACGCCCAACGCTGGCGTGGGCGTCGTGTTCCCGAGCAGCGCCGGCTCACCCCGCGGGCGCTTCCGGAGAATCACCGCCATCCCGTCGCGCGTGGCCTCGGTCGAGGGGCTCTCTTTGGACTCTTCACGCTTCGTCACGGCTCGTCTGCACCCTCTGGTCGCGGCTCGTGTGTTGGATGGTAGTCTGAGTCCATCCCGCTGCGAAGAGAGGATCTGACCTCTTTTGCCAGTCGAGCACCAATCCCTTCGACGCGGCCAAGGTCTTCTTCGGTCGCTTCGAGCAGACCCTTTACGCTCCCAAAGGCCCGAAGCAGCGCTCGCCGTCGGGAAGGCCCCACGCCTTTGATCTCGTCGAGCACCGAGCGCAGGGTCGCCTTGCCGCGCACGCTCCGATGGAAGGTGATGGCGAAGCGGTGCGCCTCATCGCGGAGGCGCGTCAGGAGGTGCAGCTCATCGCTTCGGGGTCGCAGCGGGATCGCGTCCTTGCGTCCCGGCAAGAAGACCCGCTCGCTTGAGTGCTTGACGCCGCCGTCCGCGTCGAGCGCGCCCTCGATGATCCGCGCCTTGGCGAGGCCGATGATGTCGACGCCCACGAGGCCGAGATCGGCTGCGACCGCCAGGGCCACGCCAAGCTGCCCCTTGCCGCCATCGACGACGATGAGGTCGGGCAGATCACCCTCCTCGAGCCCTCGTCTCAGCCGCCTCGTCAGGACCTCACGCATCATCTCGAAGTCATCCGTCCCCGTGACCTCCCGGATCTTGTAGTGCCGGTAGTCGGCGCGCTTCGGCAGGCCCCCCTCGAAGACCACCCGAGAGCCGACCGCCGCCGCGCCCTGGAAGATTGAGATGTCGTAACACTCGATGCGAAACGGGAGGTTCGCCAACCGCAGTCGATCCTTGAGCTTGACGAGCGCGGCGTCCTGCACGGCTTCGGCCCGCCTCGCCTGGAAAAACGCCTGCTCCGCGTTCTTGGTGGCCATCTCGAGCAGCCGCCGCGCTCCTCCTCGAAGGGGCACCCGCACGACACACTTTCGGCCCTTGAGCTCGACGAGGCGCTCCGATAACGCCTCGAGACCATCCGGTCGCAGGGGCACGAGGACCTCGTCCGGCAGCTCGTTTCCTCCGTGATAATACACGTTCAGAAACGAGCCCCAGAGCTCGTCTTCGGGCGCCTCCTGGTTGGAGAACGAGAAGGTTCTGGACCCCCGGAGGCGGCCGCCCCGCACGAAGATCGCGGCGAGCTCCACGTGGCTGCCCTCTCGGTAGATGCCGAAGATGTCCTGATCAATCTCGGCACCGCGCACGATCTCCTGTCGCTCCAGGCTGCCCTCGATGGCGCGAACCTGGTCCCGATATCTGGCCGCCCCCTCAAAGTCCAGGTCGACGGCGGAGGCCTCCATCTTCTGTCGCAGCTCATTGACGAGCTCGGACCGCCGCCCCTGAAGGAACAGCGAGACGTCAGCGACCGCCTGGAGATAGCTCTCCCGATTGACGGGCAAGACGCACGGCGCCGGACACCGGCCAATCTGGTGCTGAAGGCAAGGCCGGATGCGATTTTTGAAGGTCAGCTCGTCGCAGTTTCGGAGCTGGAAGTGCCGCTCGACGAGCTTCAGCGTCTCGCGGATCTTGCTCGCCGAGTGGTAGGGGCCGAAGTACCGCGCGCCGTCTTTCCTTGGCCGCCTTACGACGTCGATCCGTGGCCACTCGGCACGGTCATCGAGCCGAAGATGCAGGAAGCTCTTATCGTCCTTGAGCTCGACGTTGAAGCGCGGCTGATGCCGCTTGATGAGCTCATTTTCGAGGATCAGGGCCTCTTTCTCGTTCGACGTCAGGACGACCTCGAGGTCGACGAGCAGCCGGTCAAGAAACGAGACGAAGAGCCGCCGATCACTCGTGGCCCCGAAGTACTGGCGCAGGCGGGTACGGAGGTTCGCGGCCTTGCCGATGTAGAAGATGGAGCCCGTGGCGTCACGCATGAGGTAGACGCCGGGTGAGGTCGGCAGGCGATCCAGATCCGTCTCGGGATCAAAGGCCATGGTTCACCCCAGGGCCAGCAGCACGCGTTCGAAGGTCTTCATCTCATCTCGGAGGGTCGCGGCCTTCTCGAAGTCCAGGGCCTTCGCGGCGGCCGTCATGCGCTGACGCCGGTCATCGATGCGCGCCTGGAGATCCTTGCGGTCGCCGATGTCCTCGAGGTGTAGTTCCAACGCGGGTTTGCCCGACTTCTGGGAGAGGTTCGCCGCAGATCGCTCCAGATCGCTGATCGCCTTTGTCACCGAGCGCGGCGTGATCCCGTGGGCCAAGTTATGGTCCGACTGAATCTTCCGGCGGCGATCCGTCTCGTCAATGGCGCGTCTCATCGAGTCGGTCATGCGGTCGGCGTAGAGGATGACGCGACCCTCAAGGTTTCGCGCGGCCCGGCCGATCGTCTGGATGAGCGACGTCTGATTTCGGAGAAACCCCTCCTTGTCGGCGTCGAGTATGGCAACCAGACCCACCTCCGGCAGGTCGAGGCCCTCCCGAAGCAGGTTGATGCCCACGAGCACGTCGAACTCTCCGCGCCGCAAATCCCGCAGGATGGCCGTGCGCTCCAGCGTCTCGATGTCGGCGTGCAGGTATCGGACGCGCACGCCGAGCTCCCGATAGTAGTCCGTCAGATCCTCGGCCATGCGCTTGGTCAAGGTCGTGATGAGCACGCGCAGACCCTTGCCCACGGTCTCGCGGACCTCGCCTAAGAGATCGTCCACCTGAGTCAGCGCCCCCCGCACCTCCACGTCCGGATCCACCAGCCCGGTCGGCCGGATGATCTGCTCGACCACGAGCCCCTTTGATTGGTCGAGCTCGTACTTCGAGGGCGTGGCGGACACGAAGATGACTTGATTGAGCAGCCGCTCGAACTCCTCGAACTTCAGCGGCCGATTGTCGAGCGCGGCCGGCAGCCGAAAACCGTACTCGACGAGGGTCTCCTTCCGCGATCGGTCTCCCCGGTACATCCCGCCCGCCTGAGGGATGCTGACGTGGCTCTCGTCGACGATGAGGAGCCAGTCCTTGGGGAAGTAGTCGAGCAGACAAGGCGGCGGATCCCCGGGGGGGCGGCCGGTCAGGAAGCGGGAGTAGTTCTCGATGCCCGAGCAGTAGCCGATCTGCTCCATCTGTTCGAGGTCGAACATCGTGCGCTGCTCAAGCCGCTGGGCCTCGAGCAGCCGACCGCCTGAGTGAAGGAGCTGCAGGCGGGCGGTGAGCTCGTCACGGATCTCGGCGATGGCCACCTGACGACGGGACTGTCCGACGACGTAGTGGCTGCCGGGGTAGATCGCCACCCGGTCCAGCGAAGCCAGCTTTCGCCCACGCAGGGGGTCCATCTCGCTGAGGCTCTCGACCTCGTCACCGAAGAACTCGATCCGGATCGCCCGCTCCTCCTCGTGCACCGGGAAGACCTCAATCAGGTCACCCCGGACCCGAAACGTGCCCCGGTGAAAGTCGAGATCGTTGCGGGTGTATTGAATCTCCACGAGCTTCGCCAAGACCACGTCACGCTCGATGCGCTGCCCCACCTCAAGGTGAACGAGCTGGTCGAAGTACGCCTCCGCGCTCCCGAGGCCGTAGATGCAGGACACGCTGGCGACGATCAGGACGTCACGCCGCTCCAAAAGCGAGCGGGTCGCCGAGTGGCGCATCCGGTCGATCTCCTCGTTGATGCTGGAGTCCTTCTCGATGAAGGTGTCCGTCGAGGGGACGTAGGCCTCGGGCTGGAAGTAGTCGTAATAGCTGACGAAATACTCGACGGCGTTGTTGGGGAAGAGCGCCTTGAACTCGCCGTAGAGCTGAGCTGCGAGGGTCTTGTTGTGCGCGAGGACCAAGGTCGGTCGCTGCGTGCGGGCCACGACGTTGGCCATGGTAAAGGTCTTGCCGGAGCCGGTGACCCCCATGAGCACTTGATGGCGAAGACCCTGGTCGAGCCCGGAGACAAGCGCGTCGATAGCCGCCGGCTGGTCGCCTTGGGGCGTGTATTCGCTGACGAGCTGAAACGCGGTCACTGACCCCCCGCCTCTCGACTACTCTCGCGCCTCGCGGGTGTCCTGGACCATCCAGTCCGTGCCGCTCGCGCCGTCCATCAAGAGGACTCCGGAGGCGAGCAGCTCGTCGCGGATCTCGTCGGCCAAGGCCCAGTTCTTCTCGGCCCGCGCGACCAGCCGGTCTCCGACGCGCCGACCAATCCACTCCAAAGACAGCCCCCGCCGCTCCGCGCCCTTGAGGCGGTGCCGGTCAAGATAGGTCTCGGGGTTCTCGCCGAAGAGGCCCAAGACCCGGTCGACGCGGGAGAGCGCGGCAAGCACCGCTCGGGCCCCATGTACGGACGCTTGGAGCTGCTTGGCCTTTCGGGCGTTGAGGTGCTCATTGAGCAGCTTGAAGGCCTCGCCGATGAGCGCCACGGCGCGCGGCGTATTGAAGTCGTCGTCCATCGTCTCGCGAAAACGCGCTTCGAAGTCGGCCACAGAATCCGGCCCGCTGCTCGGCTCGGCCGACTCCTGCACCTGCTGATCAACAAAGGCCCGCGCCTTGCGGAGCGACTCGTAGAAGTAGGCCATGCGCGCGGCCGCCTCATCGAGGCCGCTGTCCGAGTAGTTGATCGGGTTGTGATAGTGGGTCGAGATCATGAACAGGCGGATGACCAGCGGCTCATACAGACGCCGGGCCTCCACAATCGGGAAGATATTGCCCAGTGACTTCGACATCTTCTCGTTGTCGATGTTGACGAAGCCGTTGTGCACCCAATACTGAGCGAAAGGCTGGCCTGTCGCCCCCTCAGACTGGGCGATCTCGTTCTCATGGTGCGGGAAGATCAGGTCCTGCCCGCCGCCGTGCAGGTCAATCGTCTCCCCGTGCGCGTGCATGGCCATCGCCGAGCACTCGATATGCCAGCCCGGTCGACCCGGACCCCAAGGGCTCTCCCAAGAGGGCTCGCCGGGCTTCGCGGCCTTCCACAAGGCGAAGTCCATCGGGTGACGCTTGCGCGTATTCACCTCGACGCGGGCCCCGGCCATCATGTCGTCGAGGTCGCGCTTGCCGAGCTTCCCGTAGCCCTCGAACTTCTGCACGGCGAAGTAGACGTCGCCCTCGGAGGCATAAGCCACGCCCCGCTCTACGAGGCGCTCCGTCAAGGCGATGATCTGCGGGATCGTCGTGCTCACGCGAGGCTCGGAGTCGGGTCTCAGCAGCCCGAGCGCGTCCATGTCCTCGTGGTAGGCCTTGATGAACTCGTCCGCCAAGTCCATGGCTGAGACGCCGCGCTCGTTGGCGCGCTGGATGATCTTGTCGTCGACGTCCGTGAAGTTGCGGACGAACGTGACCTCGAGGCCGGTGAACTTCAGATAGCGGTAGATGATGTCGTAGGCGATGGCGCTGCGGGCATGCCCGATGTGCGAGCGATCATAAGGCGTGACGCCGCACGCATACATCCGGACCTTGCCGGGGATCAGCGGTTGGAACTCTCGTTTTTCGGCGGTCAGCGTGTCGTAGACGCGAAGGCTCATATTCAGGAATCCTCAATCAAGGTCGAGCACGGACACCGCGGCCTCATCGTCGTCGGAGGTCTCGTCGGCCTCCTCGATGAAGTCGTCGTCCGCAAAGATAAAACGGTGCTCCGCGAGCCTCGACTCGCTCAGTCGCTGGAGGCAGGCATCGACGGTGGGGTGCGTCTGGCGAACGGCGTCGACCTGTTCACGCAGGAGCTCCAAGACCACGGTCGGCTCCGTGGCGAGGACGGTGGCGGTGGCTGGGTTTCCGCTCAGGAGCGCGATCTCGCCAAAGACCTCGCCCGGACCGAGGCCGGCGATGCGCGCGGGCGGCTCGTCGGCTTCGGCGCGCAGGACCTCGACCCGACCGGAGACCACGACCCGCAAGGCCTTGCCCTCGCCGCCTTGTCGCGTGATGAGCGCGCCAGACGGGATCTCTCGCACGGTGAAGACCTTGAGCAGGGCCGCGCGGGCCGAGGGCTCCAGGTCTCGAAACAACGGGGAGGTCGCGGCGAGCATCTGCAGGACCCGCTGCCGGGTGAAGTCCTCGAGGACCTTTCGAACCTCCGGCGTCGCGGCGGCGAGGGTCGTAAGCCCGACGAGGTCAATCCGCAGGACCTCCGCTTCGGTCAGGGCGCGGACCGTGGCCGTGCGTGGGCGCGAGAGGACAAGGGCCATCTCCCCGAGCAGGCCGTTCTCCGACAACCTCGAGAGGGAGACCGTTGGGCGATCAGGGTCGTTCTTCTGAACGTCGAAGACCCCGTGGGCGACGAGGTACAAGGCGTCGGCCGTCTCGCCTTCGGCCAGCAGGATCTCGCCGGCCTCCAAAGACCTGCGGGAGAGATGCGGCACGAGGGCCTGCACCTGAGCGAAATCGAGGGCCGAGAGCAGGGGCATCGGCCAGAGCAGCGGTATCGGGGCCTGGGGCTCGCGCGCTGGCCGACTTGGGAGCTCCGGTAAGGCGGCCTCAGGGTCAAGGTGCGGCAGCGGTCCGTCTTTCTGGAGGACGGGGGGGGCCGAGCGGAGGACCGAGCCGAGACGAGGGCTCCCTTTGAGGTGAGGAGAGACGAGGTGCGCCGCCGAGCCGTCGGGGAGCGTGGCGATCAGCGCGACGAGCGGACGGCCCGTCGCTGCGGCCCAAGACGCGATTGCTTGACGCAGGCCCAAGGCGTCGTCGGTCCAGCCGGCCAAGGCGAGCGCGTCGGCGAGCCGAAGCCGCCAGGCCACGTTCTCCGGTTCGGACGCGACGAGCCGACGATAGAGTGCTGCCGCCGCATCGACGTGGCCAGAGCGCTTCGCGTCGGCGGCGGCCTTGGCCCCCTCCGAGCGGGTCATTCCGGTGTCCATTGGATCCATAACGGGGTGCCTCTCTGGGGCAAGCGGGGCCGTTATTCTTGCACAAGGCCGCGGGCTCGTGTCTGTCTTTTTGGAGGTTGGCCGCCCCGGCGGACCATCCCTGGCGGCCCCGGCGGACCATTCGTTGACCCTGGCCCCCCGTCGTGTGACCCTGCCGCGGCTCCGTGATTACCGCATGCCCCAAATGCCAAGTTGAGTCTCCGGTGGGGTCGGCGCACTGCGTCAACTGCGGCCAGCGGCTGATTGTCGCCGCGTCTCAGCAGACGACTCAGTTCGGGATGCCGCTGCTGAGGCCGAGTCCGGTGGTCGCCAAGGGCGGTGGGCACTCGACGACGCAGTTCGGACCCGAGGAGATCGCCGCCCTCGCGCAGGCGGCCCGCGAAAGCATGCCGGTCCCTTCGAGCCCCGTCGCCGCCAACCTCATGGCCGGTATGCCGCGCCCGCGCGTCAGTTCGGCCGCATCGCCGCTGACCGCCACGAGCACCGGGCTGCGAAGCTCCCTTACCGCGGCCCCGGCGCCCATGCCGGCCAGCCGCCCGCCCGCCGCCCGCCAGACGGTCATGGGGATGCCGCTCATGGGCCCTGGCTCCCTGCCGGCAGCGGCCGCGGCTCCCGTCTTGTCTGCCGGTCGAGGTGCCGCACCCATCGTCGATTTCTCGTCGATTCAGTCGCTCGATGTCTTTGATCCAGACGCCGTGAGCCCGGCGCGCGGGCAGACGATTACCGAGGCGCCGTCTGCGCCGCCCCGCGTCGCGCCGCCGATGGCCGCGAGCCTGCTGGAGCCGTTATCTGACGGTTGGGCCGACGGTCTGCCCGACGAAGGCCCGCCGTTCGTGAAGGTTTCTCGGAGCGTCCCGCCGGTGGAGGCCCCCCTTTCGGCCCCCGGTCCGGAGAATGAGGCCCCATCAACGGAGAAACTCGCGGCTCTGGACGAGGCGACTGCTTCGGGTGCGCCCCCGTCGGCCCCAATGCTTCCGCTGATCCTCGCCGCGCTGATCCTCGCCGCCGCCGCGCTCGCCTACCTACTCCTCACGGGCGTATGACCTCCGTCGCTAAGCCGAACCTCGGTCCCCTCTCCGCACGGCCCGTCTCGTGCTCGCGGGTCGAGATGACCGAGATGGTCCTGCCGCCCGATACGAACCAACATGGGACGATCTTCGGGGGGCGCGTTCTTCAGTGGATTGACATCGCTGGGGCCATCGCGGCGACGCGGCACGCGCGCCTGAAGGTCGTCACTGCGTCGATTGACCAGATGCACTTCCTCGTGCCGGTCTTTTTGGCGGAGGTCGTCGTCCTCAAATCCTGCGTGAACTTCGTGCACCACTCGTCGATGGAGGTCGGGGTTCGAGTGGAGCGCGAGGTGCCGCTGACCGGCGAACGAATTCACGCCGCCACCGCGTACCTGACCTTCGTCGCGATCGACGACGACGGCCGGCCCATCGCCGCGCCGCCGCTCTTGGTGGAGACAGGGGAGGAGCTTCGCCGATTCCAGGCAGCTGAGCTTCGGCGCGCCCAGAGGCTCGCGCACCGGGAGGCCTTGCGGGCCATGAGGCTCACGGACTGATGGCCGGATCGCGTCGGTGGCCGCCGCCCCCCGCTGGCTCACGGCCTTGCGTAAGGGTCGTCGCGCCGTCGGGCACGCTGCTTGGGTTCGACGAGCCGCTCAGTCGTGGGCTCGCCCGGCTGGAGGCGGCAGGGGCCGAGGTTCGCTTCGACGAGGCGCTCCGGCGACGGTCGAGCCGGGGTTACTTCGCCGAGGATGACGTCTCTCGTGCCGAGGCGTTCTGCGCGGCCCTCGTGGAGCCGGGGGTCGACGTCGTGTGGTTTGCGCGAGGCGGGAGCGGCGGTGCACGAATGGCGGAGGCCGTTCTCCGGCAGGCGGTCAGCCTCGCACCGCGGGCCGTGGTCGGCTTCAGCGATGCCACGACGCTGCTCAACGGCCTCGTGAGCCAGTGTGGCTGGGTGTGCTTTCACGGCCCCGTGATCACCAGCTTGGGCGGCCCCGACGAGCTGCTCGTCTCCATGGACCAGATCCTCGCGCAGCTCAACGGTCGGCATGGGATGAGGTCGCTGGAGGCTACGGCTCGTGGGCCGCGAGGGGTCTTGCGGGGCGGAAACTGCACCGTCCTGGCCAGCCTCGCGGGCACGGGCCTCTTCCCCGCCGACGCGACGGGCCCGGCCGCCATGCCGTCCATCTGGCTAATGGAAGACGTCGCCGAGGCCCCGTATCGGCTCGATCGGTCCCTGACGCAGCTCCGGATGTCGGGCCTCTTTCAGCACGCCGCAGCGATCTGGGTGGGCGACCTCGGCTTGGACGCGGGGGCCCAGCAGGGGGTGATGGACGCGCTCCGGATGGACCTTCGCGGGGTGCCGGTGATCAGCGGCGCACCGGCCGGTCATCGGGGGCGGCTCGAGCTTTTGCCCCTCGGTGCCACGGTTGAGCTCGACCCGGAGACCGGCGGCCTTCAGGCCACGAGCCCCTGGGTTGCGACCGCCTGAGCGCCGTCCCGACGACTCGGCGAAGAGCGGCCTTGACCCCTCAGTGCCGCCGGGGTGATCGTGCTCGGGCGAGCGACTCGGCGTCCCCCTGGACGCGGCGGTGACGTGGATGTCGGATTCCCTCTTCTCGGGCTCAGTCCTCGACCAGACGGCGCGGCGAGCGGTCTTTGATC
>SHZC01000174.1 GCA_009692505.1 Myxococcales bacterium | reverse complement strand
AGCAGGTGATAGACGGGCACGTCGGCGGGCAGGACTTCGTCCGAGAACTTGCACAGATACGTCTGCGAAGGGTTCCGGTAGACGTCCAGCACGGCGTGTCCGAGGGGGGCGACCGTCCGTCCGTGCAGCCCTGACGCCTCGAGGTAGAAGTCGAGCTGCTGGCCATCCGCGAGTCCCTGCAGGAACGCCCCGAAGCGCCCATCGCCCGCCGCGCCGTCGCCGTGGAGCCCATCGTCGAACATGGCCGTCTGCACATACGGCCCGGCGGGGTCGCGGTCCAGACGGGCGAAGAGGGTCACTTGCGGTGCGCCGGGATCGCTGTGGACGACCGTGGCCGACACGGTGAGACGCTGGCCGGAGCGCGGGATCGAAGGGAAGTGATGCACGGCAAAGACGAGCGGCGCGGGATTGGCCATGAAGCGGCTGTTGATCGCGCACGGCGTGCCATGGGCGAGCGACGAGGCTTGCCATGCGCCGCCGAGCTCGTTTGGAACCGCGGGGTTGATGAGCTCCAGCGAGGGCCCGTTCCCGTCCGGCACGTCGGTCCAGTCGCCAGCGTCGTCGTATCGGACCTCGTCGATGACGTGGCCGTACGGGTCGCTGAGCTGCACGGTCTCTCCGCCGTTAGCGAGGTCACCCGACGTCCAGCGGAGGGTCTGGCTGTTGGCGGGCAGGACCACGGCGGCGCGCAGTGCTGCCGGATCGGCGGCCACCACCAGGTACGCCCCCGAGTTGATGCTCACGCCTTCGGGGAAAATGAAATCGATGCCCTCGGTGAGGGAGAAGCCGGAGAGATCGACGGCGACAGGCTCGAGATTGTGGATCTCGACGAACTGCAGCGCGTCGGGATCGACACCGGCGAGAGCGGCCGGATTGTAATGGATCTCGTTGAGCGTGAGCGCGGGGAGGCGGGTGTAGTACTCCCAGAAGTCGCCGCCGAACGGGGCGCCCTGCGCGTCGACGATGTCACCGCCAGCCAGGATGACTTCGAGCAGATCGCCGCCGGGGGGCTCCACGGTGAAGACATAGGGGCCGGCACCTTGGCCGCGAACGTCCATCGCCGCGCCGAGGTCGCCGTCAACGGGATCCACGAGGGTCAGATCATCGGGTGTCACCCCGAACACGGGCTCGGTGAAAGTCACGGAGACCTCTCCCAGGCCCAGGACGATGGCGCCTCGTTCGGGGCTCAGACGGGAGACGGCCGGCGCGTCGTCGTACACGCTGTTGGCTGCGCCGGGCGTGCCATTCGCCGCAGCCGAGGCCCGCCAGGATCCGCCCTGCGCGTTGTCCATGCCCGGGTTGACGAGCTCCGCGGACGGGCCATTCCCGTCTGGACCCGCAGGCCCGTCGGGCCACGGCGCCGAGTCATCGTATTCCAGTCGGTCCACCACTGTGTCGTTCACGTCGAGCAGGGACACAGGCTCTCCGCCGTTGCCGAGGCTGTCGCCGATTCCCCAGGACATCGCCCTCGCGTAGCCCGTGGCCGCCGCGAGCGCGGCAGGGTTCTTGGCGCAGACGAGGTAGGCACCGGGCGCCAGCACCGTCGCTTGGGGAATCAGACATCCGGGGCTGCCGAACTCCATGACGCGCCAGCCGGAGACGTCGACCGGAACGTCTCCGGCGTTGAGAAGCTCTAGGAACTCCTCGTCGTCTGTGGCCGAGGCCGGGTTGTAGTGCAGCTCGTTGATGACGATTCTTGGGACCGAGAGGACGAGGCGCCAGGACTCGCCGGCGAAGGCGTGGCCATCGGCGTCACCCGTGGCGCCGCCCGCGAGCGTGACTGTGGACGGGTTGGACCGGGGTGCGACGAAACCCGTGAAGACCCACGGACCGGCCCCCACCCCGCCCGCGCACGTGGGGCAGGCCACCGCGACAGCCGCCGAGCCGTCGACCACCAGATCCGCAGGGGCGACCCCCGCGACCGGCTCTGCGAACGTCACCGAGATGGAGTCCAACGACTCCACGAGTGCGCCCCGCTCGGGTGTCACGCTGGCCAGGACAGGGCCTTCCGTGAACGCGCCGTTGGGGGCGCCCGGCGTGCCGTTGGTCGCAGGTGAGGCCCGCCAGACCATCGGGTAGACATTGTCGTAGCTCGGGTTCGAAAGCTCCAGGCTCGACCCCAGGCCGTCCGCGTCGCCGGGCCAGGCGCCCGCGTCGTCAAAGGTCACCTCATCGAGCACCACGGCGTTGGCGTCAACGAGGCGCACGGTCTCACCGCCGTTGGCCAGAACCCCGCTCGCCCACCGGAAGACAGGCACCGCCGCGGGGATCAGCGGCCCGCGGAGCGAGAGCAGGTCCGGGTCCTGCGCGACGACCGCGTAGCCGCCCGCCGCGAGCTGCGTGCCGGCCGGGAACGTGAAAGTCAGCCCGGAGCTGAACGAGGCGCCCGAAAGGAGCACGGGGTCCGGCCCGTCGTTGAGCAGCTCGACGAACTGCAAGCCCTCAGCGTCCTCGCCAGCCTGCACGGCGTCGTTGGCCGGGTGGTAGTGGATCTCGTTGAGAACGACACGAGCGTGGGCGGTGCCTGTGAGCAGCGCTGCAGTGCAGGCGGCCAAGTAGATGACTCGAATTGGCCGATCGAACATCGCGGAACTCCGTCCTACTGTAGTGTTCGGACAATACTTCAGCGTCCTGGGGGCGTCGACCTTCATCGATGGGCCGATTCCGTTTCTGCGGAGCCTCGGCGGGATGCCCCGCGAGCTTGACGACCGGGGGGGCCGTGCGTGTCGGCCGCACGCCGAACGACCATCTCGCAAACTCGCGTCTGGGTTGACGGCATTTATACCGGCTGGACGGTATGCTCGCCGGGGTGCCCGCGGGGTACACAGGAGACGCGCGAAGGAGGAGTGTCAGGATCGTCAGCAGGCTGGTGACGCGGCGGGGTGCGCGTTTGGGCATCGTCGTGGTGCGAAGCCTGATGCAAACCGCGCCCACGCTCGGGCGCGTCGACCCCCCCCGGAGCCGTCCATAGGGCCCCCCGATCGCCACGACGAGGGGCGCCCCGGTCGAGCGCGCCCGCAGGGTCGACCCGACTCGCTCGACCGGGGCGTAGCGCAGGGTGCCCGACAACGGGAGGGCGTCACCTCTGCGGTCCTCAGCACCGACGACCTCGAAGCTCGGGGCTCTCGGATTCC
This sequence comes from Myxococcales bacterium, assembly GCA_009692505.1. Lineage (GTDB taxonomy): Bacteria > Myxococcota_A > Bradymonadia > UBA7976 > UBA1532 > SHZC01. The sequence goes on along the minus strand of SHZC01000174.1, from coordinate 7,587 downwards.
CGAAGGTGAGGCTCCAAATGAGCGGCGCTTCAATGGAGGTGGATTGTGGCGGAAATTGATCGGCTTGAGTTCCTTCGGTGGGCAAACGCGGCTCACCCTGGTCGAGGCGTTCAGGCGCCTGGGGTCGATTTGTCCGGGCTCGACTTGACCTCTCTCAATCTGTCGAATGCGAACCTGCGTGGCGCGAACCTGAGCGGCGCGGATCTGAACGATCCCGATCTGACGGGGGCCAAGCTATCGGAGGCCAATTTGCATGGCGTGATGGGTGTGAATGGCAAAGAGCAAAAAAGAAACTCGAATGTCTGACACACCCACAGATCACGACGTCATTCTTGCCTCACTCCATCAGGGCGAAGTCTCCGTCACTTTCACCAAGTTAGATGGAACGGAACGCACGATGCGCTGCACACTTCGAGAGGCACGACTGCCTGCCGTCGTGGTCGACGACACCAAGACACCACGCAAGACACCACGCAAGACACCACGCAAGACACCACGCAAGACAAACGAAGCCACGGTAGCTGTCTGGGACATCGATGCTGGTGGATGGCGGTCGTTCCTTTGGGATCGTGTTACTTCCTTTGTCGTTCCAACTGACACTCTTCCTCAAAGCAGGGAGCCACCCAGTGTCTGCACGCGAGGCGTGTCACGGTCGTCAGTGGGGCGATGACGCGGAGGAGTACGCCTCGGATTCCTCGAGATGGACTACGCCCTGGGTGCCGTCGATGCGGCCGCCGATCGCCACGACGAGCTGGTGGGGCACGCCGTCACTCGGGCTGGTCAGGGAGTCCAAGCGAACAGAGAGTTTCACAGGCAGACCATCGTCCGAGGATTTGCAGTCGAGCGCGACGAAGCCATCGCCGCTGCAGGTGTCGGCGTATCCGATCGCCAGGACGAAGGGCGCCCCGGTCGAGCGCGCCAGCACGGTCGAACTGACGCGCTCGCGGACCAGGTCGTAGCGCAGGGTGCTCGACCACCGGATGGCATCGCCTCCGCAGGTCCGAGGTCCGGAGACCGTGAAGGTCGGCGCGTTTGCGTCCCCGACCTTGAGGCGCCCAATGAGCGGCGCTCCGGCGGACTCGCCGGCCGGGCTCGGTGCGGGGCAGGCCGCGGTGGCCGAGCTGAACGGTGTATTGCCCATCGAGCGCGAGACTTGAAGACTGAGCTCCATGTCGAGATCGGTCTCGGACAGCGTCCTGTTGAGGTATCCCACGGCGATGAGCAGGCTCTCTCCGGCCGAGAGCCGGACCACGACGCGGCTCAACCAAGGGTCGGTGCCCGAGTATCGGTTCCAGGCGATCGCGGTGTCTCGCGCGCACTTGACGCCCCGGAAGACGCTCAGGGGCGTGAGAAACACGGGTTCCCCAGACACGGCGCGAACCCCGATCTCGTAGACGCCGTCCTCTGCAGGCGTAAACCGCCAGAGCCGCTCGCGTCCTGAGAGGCCCACGAGCTTGTCATGCTCGCCCGCATCTTCGGTCTCGTCGTCGCTGGCTTCCCGAAAGTTGAAACTCGCGGTCTCGCCCGCCGAGATCTCGTCCGGAACGGCGCACGCTTCACCTATGGGCGGCTCTACGGCGTCGTTCGGGCAGCCGGGGCAGTCCTCTCGCGGCCCGCACGCGCCTTGGCGGCACAGCTCGTCGGCCTCGCAGGCCACGCCGCAGCCCCCGCAGTGTTTTTGGTCAGTCGAAGGATCGACACAGCTCCCGCAGGCGCTGTCCGGGCACGGCTCGGCGCGCTGAACGCGGATGCGCGAGATGGTCGCGGACGTTGGCCACCTCGGGTCGAAGGCAGAGGCGACGCCGAGGATCTCCGGCAGCTGCCCAATGACGAGGTGGTCAAACGCCGACTCCTCGACGAAGACATTGAGCTCCTGTCGTCGCCGACCCTGGAGATCGACCCCTACGCCACTGAAAGGGCACCCCTCGGGGTCGGAGAGGGAGAACCAGAAACTCTTGCCCTCACGACCGAAGGTGATCCGCATGGGCGCAGAGATCCGCGAGCCGTCGCGGATCTCTGCGTTGACGGCAATCGGCTCATCAGGACCGCCCGGGACGTAGGCCTTCGCGCAAACTCCACTCGACTGAGGGGAGACGCTGACGAAGAGGCCACCGTTCGTATCGAGCACTTGAGCGTTGGACTCGGACGCGAGCCCGACGACGAGCGGTCCATCGAGCTCGAGGTCGAAGCTGACCTCGAAGTCACCGACCGGCGCGACGATCGGGCGAGTCATGATGCCGGGCTTGCCCAAGAGGCGCAGCTCGGTGCCGACGAGCGCCATGGAGCCGTCGAACCTGCCCTCCGGCGGCATACGGCCGAGGCTCGGGGCCCAGCCGGAGAGGAGTTCCAGGTCCGCCTCCCTGTCGGGTCCGCTCATCGGATCCGCGCTCGCGGCCTCAGCGCGGGGGCGATGGGCCGGGAAGATCAGAGGCGGGTCCCCAGGCGCGCGCAGCTCCCCGAGCGCCCAGGCGGAGCCCCACAAGTCGTTCGGTTCGGAGGTCGGCAGGTTGAACGCGCTTGCGCTGGAGACGACGACGAAGGGGATGCTCGGGCGCTCTGAAGGCCCGTCCTCTGGCCAGAAGCTCGCGGGCACCCATGCGGTGGAGTCCGGGAGGGGTCCCTTGGCCGAGAGCTCATCGAGCGTCATGAGCGGCGGCGGGGTCGTCCATACACTCGCGCGCCCTTTCGCGCGCGTCGCGAGCAGATCGCTGGTCTTCGCGACCCTGAACTCCACCTCAAGTCGCCCTGCACCCGCCCGTTTCGAGCCCACCGCGAGGATGTCGTCGCCGACACAAGCGAGGCGGACATCGTTGGCGAGCCCGGGCAGCTGCAGGTTGAAGTAGGAAATCAGGTCGTTCGACCCCCGCCGTATATGCACCAGCCACGGCCCCTGGAACACCGTTGCAGCGACGCGATTCGAGACGTACAGGAGCAAGGAGTCTTCCGAGTCGTCGAGCTCGACGAGGGCCGACACCTCGCTGTCGCCATCCAGTTCCAAGCTGAGCACGCTTGGCGCCGCCGTCACGAGGCCGCCGCACGTCTTGGACTCGATCTGAAAAAGCTGAACGCCTTCGTCGTCCCGGGTCGTGAAGAAGGCGCGGAAACCGGTCTCCTGATGCCGAAGCGTGACCGCCGTGAAGACCCTGTCCGTGGGCATGGGCTCGGTGAAGTAGGAGACCTCTCCATCGCTGCCGACCGAGACGGCGACGAGCGCGGCGGGGAGTCTAGAGACAGGGTCTTCTATCTGGGCGCCGAGCAGGCACCTCTCGCCACCCGGCGCGCTGGAGATCGCGACGACCGACGAGAGACTGCGGAGGTCCTCATTCAGGCAGACCCCTGCATGACCCAAGCGCACGCCGAGCGGCCCGTCTAAACTTGGGCAGGTCGAGAAGCCCGGAAACGCGACCTCGACGTCCCTCAAGAAGATCGATCCGTGCTCTCGATTGCGCGAGACCGGGGCGAGGTTCTGCACGACGAGCCGGACGTCATCGAGGCGCTCGGCCGCGATCCCGCCCCCGAAGGTCAGCGTCTCTTCGCTGCCCTCCGCGATGAACGTCGCTTCGACCCGGCTGGGGTCGATCTCAACGACGAGCGTGCCCCACCCCACGGCGAGCAAAAGTAGGGGAATAGGGTCGGGGACGACCTCCCGGCCCGCGACGGTTCCGGTGCCACGCTCGGCGCTGAGGCTGATGATCAGCGGCGCGTCGCGATTCGCCGCCTCCATGGCACTCGCGTCCGGTGGGTCATCGCCGAGCTCGGCGAGTCGGAGGTCCTGCTCCCGAACAAGGCCCATGACTAGATGAGAGTAGCTGCCGAGGTGTACACGCGCCTTGAAGCGCAGCCCTTTGGTCCCGACGTGAACCGCGCGGGGGTAGATGAGAACCTCTCCGGGTGACAGGCGATCGGCGAGCCCTGCGGAGCTTCCAGAGGCGTCGGCCGGCGCGGCAACGAGGACCGAGGTGCCTCCGTTTCGGAGCGTCGGCAGATCGTCGGTGATGCCGGGGTGGGTCAGGCAGACCGTCGTCGCCGGCGTCAAATAGGCGAAGCACCCGGCGTCGAGGGCATCGACGAGACCGTCACCATCGTCGTCGATCATGTTGCCGCAAGTTTTCACGCGCGCTGGGAAAAACCGAGCGTCGAGCTCCAAAGGCCCCCCCTCGGGGCACTGACCCTGGCATCCGACGCCGAGGCAATCAACGAGGCCATCGAAGTCATCGTCGAGGCCGTTCGTGCACAGGGCGCCGCGCTCGTCGAGAGGCGTCGGCAGGCCGAGCAGCTCGCCGCAGGCCGTAACGCCGCAGCCAGCCGCCAGGAGCGCGAGCACCAGGGTTGAGGTCTTCATGGCGGTCCTCCGGCTTGGGCTGCTTGCGGCTCGAGGTCCAAGATCAGCGGCCGCCCCGCCGTGACCTCGACGCTCGCCTCTAACGGCCGCTGCCCTCGGACGAGGACAAGGACCTTATGCCGACCCAAGGGCAGCGTGATCGCGATCGGCGTGACGCCCCGCTCCCGCCCGTCGAGCACGAGCCGCCCACGGTGCGCGCCGGTCCGCACGAGCAGGCGCCCTGTCGGCTCGGGCAGTCGACGCACCTCCCACTTCCGGCTCACCTGGTGGGTCACGCCCGTCGTCACGCTTAGGGGCTCCGCCGAAGTCGGCGCATAGCCCGGCGCCGTAAACGACATGAGCCACTCGCCGACCGGCAGGCGGTTCGGCAGGCCGGGGAGAAGCCGCTCGCGCGCCCCGCGAACGTCGACCTCGACCCGCGTACCTGGAGGCACAACCGGCTGCCCGGTGGCGGCGTCCACAAGCTCCAGCGTGACGACTCCATAAACGGGCGCGAGCTTGAAGTCGACGTTGAGCGCCTGCCCGCGGGCGCCGACATCGACGGCTCGATGCGTCTCCTCGTGGCCCTCCGCGCGGAGGATGAGTCTATGCGCGCCGGGCTTCACCGCGACGGTCAACGGGGTCTGGCCAAAGGCGCCATGCTCGACGCGGTCGACGTAGACCATCGCCCCCGGAGGCGCGCTCGTCACAGTAACGAGCGAGAGGGCCGGCGCGAGCTTCTTGAGGCGAGCGCTGACCTCACGGCCTCTCAGCACGTCGGCCGGTGAACGCTGAAGGAAGGTTTGGTACCAAGCGAACGCCAGCGCCCGTCGTCCCGCCGCATCGGCGACGGTGGCGATATTGTAGGCGGAGCTCTCGGAGGGCGAGACCCGCTCCACCAGGAAGAAGCCGTCGAGCGCCGCCACTCGGTCGCCCCTCGCAAACGCCGCCCGGGCCTGCTCGTCGAAGAAGCGGGACGAGGAGGCGGCGTCCGTCGCGCGGCCCATCGACGGCCAGAGCAGCAGGAGCGCGCCGAGCAAGACGAGCGGGCTCACGGCCCCTCCATATGTGTCGCGGCAGACGATTCGCGAGAGCTGGAATCCTCCGTCACGAACCACAGAAGGGTCGCCACGCCAAGGCCGACCGCAGCGCCGATGAGCAGGCCATCCGTGGCCGTCGCGTAACGCGCGCCGGCTTCATGCGCCTGGGCCGCCAAGAAGGGGTCGCTGCGTCGGGTCGCGTCGAACTTGTCCTTCTCGGAGAGCGCCAGACCGCCGGTCAAGAGGCTGGCGACCAACGCAGCCCCCCCGATGCCGCCGAAGAAATAGACCTGGCTTGAGCGGCGCACCTCGATCGGCGCCTGAAGCGCGACGGTGATCCACGTCCGTCTCTGCGTCGCCACCTCCACGGTGCCTGCCCAGCGCTGATAGCCCCCCCGCTCGACGGCGATGTGGTGCGTGCCCTCGCGGACCTCCGGCAGCGTCAACGGCGTGAACCCCACGGCCACTGAGTCCACCTCGACGAGGGCGCCCATCTCGCTCGCCGTGATGGTGAGCGCGCCGGTCGGCGGTGGGCGCGGCGAGGGCCGAGCGGTGACAAGAACGGCCGGCCCCTCCACGACGCGCACGACGTCGGTAAAAGAAGCGTGCTGCGGCCCCTCGAAGGTGATCACGTAGGTGCCCGGCGGGACGCTGGCCGTGAGCGGCGCGGGGCCTTGGGCCTGAATGGACTTCGCGCCGTCGATGACCTGGATGTGCCCGCCGGCCGGACCCTCAATTATGAGGGGGACGACGATCGGTTTCAGCTTCACGGTGACGAGCGCGTCGGCGCCCAGGACGGCGGAGATGTTGACCTCGTCGGCCCGATGTTGCGGCAACGTGGCCCAGATCCGATGGGGCCCCGGCTTGAGGGCGAGCGTGCGGGGCGTCACGCCGAAAGCGCCGAGCTCCTCGCGATCGACGAAGATCTGAGCGCCCGGAGGGGTGGTCTCAATCCGCGCGCGCGCCACGGACGGGGCGAGTCGCTGGAGGGCCCGCTCTGCATGTGCCCGGCGCTGGGCGTCGGCGTCGTCGGAGGCGAGGTAGTCGCTGTAGAACTGCCACGCCTCGCCGCTCCGCCCGAGCTGATCGAAGCAGCCCGCGATGTTGAAGGCCGTTCGGGGGTTGGGCGCCACAGACTGCTCGAGGAAGAACTCCCGCAACGAGAGCTCGAAGCGGCCACCGGCGAAGTGCTCACGCGCCCGCTCGTCGTGGTACCGGGCGAGCGCCGCGACGTCCGCCGCAGCGTGCGCGACCTGGCCCCAAGACAGCGCGACGAGCACCCAGAAGGCTGACCACACTCGTGTCATCTCTACCTCGGCGCGAGCTTGAACTTCGTTCGGGGAGCCGGGCGGCGCGGCTTTTCGGAGGCGGGCGGCGGCGCGGTGGGCGGGCCGTTGCTTGCGGGGCCGGGTGAAACGAGGCTCGCTGGGCCGGGTGAAACCAACACAAGCGGCGGCGCGGTGGCGGGCGTCGTCTGCGGCGGCGATGGGGACGAGGGCGTGGCGTCCGGGACCACAGCCGCACGCGACGGCGGGCTGCGTCCCGAGCCGAGCGAGATCGCGGCGATCACCCCAACGACGACGAGTGCTGCGGCCCAAACCCAAAGCGGAACCTTGACCGTCTTGAGGGTCGCGCCCCCAGAGGGCGTCGCCAAGGCGAAGGCTGCGCTCGGCGTGAGCGGGGGCCCGGCGGCCGAGAGAGCGACAGCGCCGCGGCCACGAGTGGGCTGCGTGCGCCAGACCATCGCGGTCTCCCCGTCGAAGGCCTCGCGCACGAACGGCTCAAGCGCACGACCGAAGCTCTCGACGTCGGCATAACGCTGCGCCGGGTCCCGAGCCATGGCCTTGCGCACGACCTCAGCGAGCCCGCGGTCGATCGTCGGGTTGAGGGTGTCGACCCCAGGCACCTCGGCGTTCGTGATGCTGTAGAGAAGCGAGATGTAGTTGTCGCTCCTGAAGGGGCGCACGCCTGTCAGGACTTCGAAGAGGATGACGCCGAGCGCGTAGACATCGCCAAGCTTGGGGGGGGCCTCATGGCCGCGGATTCGCTCGGGCGAGAGGTAGTGCGGCGTGCCCAGGACAACGCCCGCCTCGGTCAGCGGCGTGCCGGTGTCCTCGTCGATGCCGGCCACCTTGGAGATGCCGAAGTCCAGGACCTTGGGCCCGAGCGGCCGACCGTCCTCGGTGCACGCGAGGATGATGTTGTCCGGCTTGAGATCCCGGTGCA
>SHZC01000173.1 GCA_009692505.1 Myxococcales bacterium | reverse complement strand
TGTTCATCGGATCAACGACATCGTCGCAGCACTCCTTGAAGAGCTCGCGGTTCGGGCCGTCGCAGGACAACGAGCGCCTTATGGCTTCGAGGCCCTTCTCGAAGCCGTCGCCGCCTGTCCCCAAGGTGGCCATGCACCGGAACTTGCGCTCAAGGTCTTCTTGGGTTGTGAAGTTGCCGCCCTGGTCGGCGAGGCCCGACTTAATGATCGGTCCGATCGTCATCACCCGGTTGTCCACCGGATCCACGAGCAGGTCGTCGCAGTCCTGCGTCTGCGGCACGTCGGGCATCCCGGTCTCGCGGTTCGTGCAGCTCAACGCCGGCTGGGGCCGGGCGGGCGTTGCCTGAAACCGGCCCTTGGACGCTTCGTTTTGCATATCCGTGTTCACGAAGGCGATGCGGTAGTCCGCCGCCTGACCGAGCTCCTGGAAGAGGAAGTCGGAGAACACGCTGAAGTTGCGCGCCAGGTTGCGCTGCTCCTCACACATCGAACCGGAGTTGTCGATGAGGAAAAGGAGGTCGAGCTTCGTCTTTGCCGGGAGCGTTGTGACGTCGATATTTGAAGCGGAGACAACCTTGTCGAGCGGCTCGAGCGGGTGGTTATTGCACGCGGACGCGAGCGCCCCGAGCAGGGTGAACCCCAAGGTGTGATGAAGCGCGGACTTGACGGACGACATTCGAGGTTCTCCCCGTGCCTATGGCCTGAAGGCGAGGCGACGTTATAGCTGAAGCCCGAAGGGAGTCAATCCGGCAGCGGCCCTCGGTGCGGGACGCCCCTGAGCGAAATCAGCCGTCCGCGGGCAGATCGAGCGCTTCGCGCAGCCGAACGTGGCGCAGCAGCAGGAACGGCAGCCCCACGAGCACCTGAACGACGAGCTGCGTGACATGCAGCATGATGGTGTACAGCGTGATGTTCGACTGGCTCTCGGGCGCGAGGATCAGCATGGAGAAGCCCGCGGCGATCGCCAGTTCGAAGGTGCCGGTCAGGCCTGGGCCCCCGGGGATCATGATGCCCACCACGAGGATAGCCAAGAGCGCGAACGCCCCCGGGTAGGAGAGGTCCGGGATATGGCAGGCGTCGGCCATGACCTTCATGCCGACGCCCTGGATGGCCCAGTACCCGACGGTCAAGACAATGAACCAGATGATGCGGCGCTTGTCCGGGAGGATGCGGAGGCCATCGAGGAAGGAGTCGAGCAGGCGCACGGCCTTCGTGGTCAGGCCCACGTGGATCCGGTTGCCGATGCGCCCGATGAGGTCGACGGTGCGCTGCCGCTGGACGTAGCCGCCGATGAGCACGAGGAGCAAGGCGAGGAAGACCGCCCCGGCGACGTACCCAGACAGCTTCACCGTGTCGACGCGGGGGTCCCCGGTCGGGGGGAGAAACGAGATAAACACGAAGAACAAGGCGACGAAGAGCAACCCGTCGATGACCCGCTCGACGACCACGGTCGCCAAGGCACCGCTGCCTGAGACCCCCCCCTTGCCGCGCACAAGGTAGGGACGCACGAGCTCGCCCAAGCGAAGCGGGAGGATGGTAATGGCCAGATACCCGATGCAGCCGGCGGAGACGATCTCAGCCCAGCTGATGGGCCCAAGCGCACGCACGAGCACACCCCACCGGACGACCCGCACGGCGTGGGAGACGAAGAAGAGGAACGCATACCCGAGCAGCAAAGTGACATTGACGGTCTCGAGCTTGGCGCCGAAGTCCGAGAAGTCCTCGCCCCGGAAGGCCATCCACAACATGACGCCGCCCAACACGCTGGACAGCACCCACTTCAATAAGAAATTACGCAAGTAGGCGTGCTCGGTCTTCAGCCGCTCGCGAGGAGATCGGCAGGGGTCGTGGACATGAGCTGGTCGAGACGTCGCCGGGGCAGCCGTTCCTTGAGCTCATCGAGGACGGGACCAACAATCTTCTTCAGCTCGTTGGGGTGATGGCAATCGGTCGCCACGAGATCAGCGAGGCCCCCTTCGACGAGGGCCCAGGCGGTGCGCTTGATCGTCCGGCCGAACGTGCCGGCCAACGATCTCATGCTCACCTGAATAAGGGCGCGTCCGGCCGCAAGGGTCTCGAGTTTTTGAAGGTCGTCGTGAAAAGGCGTGCAGCGTTCGGGGTGGGCCAAGATCGGGTAGTAGCCCGAGGTGCCCACCTCGAAGAGGACCGACGGCATGGTGGCAGGCATGAACGCCTCAGGCAGCTCGAGCAGGACGTAACGTGATCGCGCGAGGGTGATGAGGCAGCGGGCTTCGAGGTCGGCGTGGAAGCGCGGCCCGTAGGCGTACTCGGCGCCGAAGTCGATCTCCAGACCGACTCCGGCCGCCCTCGCGGCGTCTCGGAGCTCCGTGGCGACCGTCTCAATCCGGTCCCGGCCGAAGGTGTGCTTGCGGTCATCGGCGTGCGGAGTCGAGACGAGGCGGCGATAACCGAGCGCCTCCAGGCCCCGAAGCATCGCGACCGAGGCGTCGAGGTCCCGGGCCCCGTCGTCGAGCCCGGGGAGCACGTGCAGGTGCAGGTCAATGAACCCCGGGGTGGTGTCGGATGGCGTCAACGCGGCTTTCCATGCGCTCGAAACGGCGGCGGGAGTGGGGACATCGGCAAAGGTTGACTCAGGTTCGGCCCGCAAGATAATGCCGCCCATGCCCGGCGAAAAGAGAAAGGTCATGATACTTGATGACAACATCATCAGTCTCATGATCGCCGAAGAGCTCTTGGCCACCCACGGCTACGAGGTCATCAAGATGTCGGCGCCCCACGGCTGCATCGCCAAGCTCGACTACGAGATGCCCGACGTCCTGCTCGTGGACATCGCCATGCCGAGGCTCGCGGCCGATGGCCTGCTCGACACGATCCGCGCGGCGACCGAGCACGAGGACCTGATCATCGTCTTGTACTCGGACATGGAGGCCGAGCGGCTCGAGAAGATCTGCCACGCCAAGGACATTAACGGCTACTTCTGCAAGTCCATGGACATCACGAAGCTGCCCGGGTTCATCGACCGTTTTTTCTGAGCCGCCCGGCCGAGTCGAACTTGACACCGGTCGGCCCTGCCGCGTAGATCCGCCCCCTCTTTGTGGCGGCGTAGCCAAGTGGTAAGGCAGAGGTCTGCAAAACCTCCACCCACCGGTTCAAATCCGGTCGCCGCCTCCATCGAGAAAAAACGCCCGTCGAGCGAAAGTTCGGCGGGCGTTCTTTTTTTCCCCGACCTCAGGACAAGCGTGAGCGGTCCTGCACGGCGGCTTCGCAGGCGTCCACGGCCTCTTCGATCGTCATCGTGGTGGCGTCGACGAGGACGGCGTCATGCGCGCGGCGGAGGGGGGCAATCGGGCGGCTCTCATCTTGATGGTCCCGTGCGACGATCTCCCGGAGCACGTCGTCGAAGACCACGTCGGCGCCGCGGCCGAGGAGTTCGGCGTGGCGGCGGCGGGCGCGGGCATCGGCGGTGGCCGTCAGGAAGATCTTCACGTCCGCGTTGGGGAAGACGACCGTCCCAATGTCGCGGCCGTCGAGCACGGCGTCTGAGGCCCGGCCGAGGCGGCGTTGAAGCTCGAGGAGCGAGGCGCGCACGGCCGGCACGGCGGCGTAGCGGCTGGCGGACAGGCTGATGGCGGGCTCACGAATCGAAAGGGTGACGTCTTCATCGTCAAGCAGGACATGGTCCCCGCGGAAGACGATTCGCGCCGAGCCGATGGCTGCGGCGAGCTCGACCTCCGCCTCGGGGGGCAGCCCGAGCCTGAGCGCCAATAACGCGACGACTCGATAGAGCGCGCCGGTGTCGATTCGGATGAAGCCTAAGCGCGCGGCGAGCCGGCTGGTCACCGTGCTCTTGCCCGCGCCCGCCGGGCCGTCGATGGCGACGATCATGCGCTTGCTCTCAACTGCCGATTCAACTCGGCTCTAAAGGTGGGGTACGAGATCCGAATCGCGTCTTCATCGTCGAGCAGGACCGGCGTCGAGGTCACGAGCCCGGCGACGAGGGCACACAGCGCGATTCGATGATCTCCATGCGTTCGCACGGTGCCCCCTCGCAGCCTCTGCTCCGCCCCCGTCCCAATGATGTGCCAGCCCCCTTCGAGGCGACGCGGCGCCACGCCGAGCGTGGACAAGAGCTCGGCCGTTGAGCTCAGGCGGTCGCTCTCCTTCATCGCCAGCTCCTGAGCACCCGTGATCAACGTCTCCCCTTCGGCTGTGCTCGCGAGCAAGGCCAGCAGCGGGAGCTCGTCGATCAGTCGGGGCACGTCAGCGGGGTTCAGGACAAAGCCTCGCAGCGGACCGTGCCGAACGATGATGTCTGCGACGGGCTCGCCACAGGACGGACGGACAAGGCCGAGCTCGATGTCGGCCCCCATCGCGAGCAGGGCCTCGACGAAGCCCATCCGCGTGGGGTTCACGCAGACGTCGCGGATTCGCAGCTCGCTGCCCTCACACAGGAGCGCGGCGGCGATCCAGAAGGCCGCGCTGGAGGGATCACCGGGGATGACCCAGTCGCGAGCCAGGAGCCGCTCCGGAGGCGTCAAGGCGCAAAATCGACGACCGTGTTCTACGCCCGCTCGAAGGGGCACGCCGCTGTAGTCGAGCATCCGTTCCGTGTGGTCGCGGGTCTGCGCATCGAAACGAATCGTGGTTGGGCCGTCGGCGTGCAAGCCCGCGAGGAGCACCGCGCTTTTGACCTGAGCGCTCGCCGTTTCCAGCTTCACCTCGCCGCCCCGCAGCGCGTGCCCTTCAATATTAAGCGGGGCGGTGCCGGACTCCGTCGTCCTCACGTCTGCCCCGAGCCCAAGCAGGGGCATAGCGACGCGACGCATCGGCCGGCGTGTGAGCGAGGCATCGCCGACGAGGCAGAAGCGACCGGGCCGGCCGCAGAGCAGCCCGGCGAGCAGGCGCATCGTCGTCCCGCTGTTGCCACAGTCGAGCTCGGAGACGCTCGTAAACGCCCCCTTCAGACCATGGCCATTGACGCGCACGACGCCCGGTGAGCGGCGGTCAACGTCCACGCCGAGCTGCTCAAGACAGGACAATGTGCTCTCATTGTCCGCGCCCGACGACAGGCCCGTCACCGTGGTGACCCCCTCGCTGATCGCGCCGAGGAGGCAGGCTCGATGCCCGATGGACTTGTCCCCCGGGACTTCAACCGTGCCGCTCAGGGCAAAACGCTCACGCTGACTCACGCGTCCGACCCCTCTCGATTCCAAAACGAGGCAATGTACGGGTCCAGATCCGAGGCGGCAACGCCTGTCGCCGACGGGGCAACGCCGGCCGTTTCAAGGGTCTGAAACCACCGAATCGTCGGGTCACCCACAAACCAGGTGGTCTGGCGTTTGGCGTACTGTCGAGTCCGGATGATCACGCGCTCGATCGCGTCGGTCCGGGTCATCTTCCCCGCGTGCCACGAGAGCGCCTCGAGATAGCCGATGGCGTCCAGGGCCCGGGGCCGCGCGTCTGCAGACCGGAGCGCGAGGCGACTGAGCTCCGTTTGAAGGCGTGGATCATCGAAGAGGGCGGCGACCCTGTGCCGGATGCGGAGGTCGAGCAGCGGACGGGCCATGGTGATGCCGATGAGCCGGATGTCGTGTCTCGGCGACTGGAAGCCGTGCTCACTTTGCCAGTCGCTCAGGCGGCGGCCAGTGCTCCGAAAGACGCCGAGCGCGCGCTCGATCCGCTGGCCATCTCGTGGGGCGATACGCGCGGCCGCCGCGGGATCGCAGGCGGCGAGCTGACGGTGCAGATCGGCGATGATCGTCAAGTCGCCTGACGAAGTGGCCGCGCGCAGCTCCGCGCTGATCGATGGATCGACGGGCGGGGCCAAGCAGAGGCCGTAGCGCAGCGCGCGCAGATAGAGCCCGGTTCCACCGCAGAGGACGACTCGCTGTCCCCGGCTGCGAATGCCGGCGATGGCCGCGTCGGCGTGCCGGGCGAAGGCCCCGGCGTCGAAGGGCTCATCGAGCTCGACGACATCGAGCAGGTGATGAGGCACGCCGGCTCGCTCCGCAGGCGTGAGCTTGCCGGTCAAGACGTCGAGGCCACGGTAGACTTGGCTCGCGTCCGCGCTGATGACCTCACCGCCCCAGCGGAGGGCGAATTGGATGGCGAGGGCGGACTTACCCGAGGCGGTTGGGCCGACGATGGCCAGGATCGGCGGTTCGCTCATCGCGGTATCATGGCCGAAGGCTCGCTCACACGCCGTGCGAGCTCGGCGAACGTGTGGCGAATCGCGAAGCCCGGCCAATCGGAGAGCAGGGGCGCGAGCGTCTGGATCAGGACTTGGGCCTCGGCGACCGTGGCCGTCTGACTCGAATCGGCCAGGACCGTGGCGAGCGCTTGAGCGAGCTTGGTGGGCTCGGCGGCGAGCTTCGCGACGAGGGTGACGAGGTCGTCGGGCGCGAGGACCTCGCTGCCGCTGGGCACAGAGAGCAGGCGCCAGGACTGGCCGCCAAAGGCCTCAAGCTCGAAGCCGAGAGGAGCGAGTTCGGCGGCGGCGGACGTCAGACGGACCCCATCGGCGGCGGAGAGCGTGATGGTCAGGGGCCGCGGCAGGCGGAGGCCGGCGCGCTGGCCCGCGTGCTGTAATGCCCACTGGGCGAGGAGGAGCTCGCGGCGGGCGCGTCGGGCGTCGACCACGACGAGGTCCCCGGAGAGGTCAGCGACGATGAGCTGAAACTCGAGCAGCCCGAGCACTCGGCACGACGAGAGGCCGGTCGGGTCGCTCGCGGGCACGAACGGTGCCGAGCTTGAGGTGGGTGGGGAGACAGGCACGGTCGGGACGCGGGACGCGCCAACGGCGGCCTCGAGAGCCGGCGCGAGACGACGCGCGCCGAGTCGCTCCATCGCGTCGAAGATGCGCCGACGGTGGGCGTCCATGGCCGCGCCCTCGGGGACCCCCCCCGTGTCCGGAGGGGGGGGAGGGCTCGCCTCGATCTCGTACGCCGGGCGTGCTCCCTTGGGCGAGTTGACCGGGACCGAGACAGAACTCGGTTGAGCCGGAGAGACGAGCTCCTGCCCTTCGAGGCTTGTGTCTCCGCTTAATGCGCCGCGCAAGGCGTCCCCGACCGCGCGCACGATGAAGCGATGCACGACGCCTGTGTCGACGAACCGAACCTCGGTCTTGGCCGGGTGCACGTTGACGTCTACAAGTTCGGGCGAGACTTGAAGGCGCAGCGCGACGAAGGGGTGCCGACCGCGATCAAGCAGGCCCGCGTAGGCCCCCTGAACCGCGCCGAGCAGGACTCGGTCCCGCACGAACCGCCCATTGACAAAGAGGTGGTAGTGCCGACCCGAACCAAAGGCCAGAGTTGGGCGGGAGACGTACCCGTCAAGGCTCAGGCCGGACGTCACGGTGACGGGCAGCACGGCGTCGGCGATCTCCCGTCCGAAGAGACCGCGCAAGCGGTCAATCAGGCGATCATGCCGCGGCAAGTCCAAGGACGTCCGACCCTCCCGAACGAGCCGGAAGGCGACGTGCGGGTAAGCCAGCGCGAGCTGAGAAACGACGTCCTGGATATGCGCGGCCTCGGTCTCAGGCCGCTTGAGGAACTTGCGCCGCGCCGGGACGTTGAAGAAGAGGTCCTCGACAGTCACCTCCGTCCCCACGGGCCCCGCAGCCGTGGCGAGCGTGAGTCCCCTCCCCCCTTGGACCCCGACCCGTGTTGCGCCCAAGGCGTCCGGCTCGCGAGTCCGCAAGGTGAACCGGCTGACCGAGGCGATGGACGGCAGCGCCTCTCCCCGGAAGCCGAGCGTACGAATGACCGAGAGATCCTCGACGACCCGCAGCTTGCTGGTCGCGTGTCGCTCCAGGCAGAGTGCTGCGTCCTCCGCGGACATTCCGTAGCCGTTGTCCGTAATCCTCAGGCGTTCAATGCCGCCGCCATCGACCTCGATCGTGAGGCTGGTCGCGCCGGCGTCGAGTGCGTTCTCGAGCAGCTCCTTGGCGACGCTGGAGGGCCGCTCCACCACCTCGCCTGCGGCAATTTGATTCGCGAGGGTCTCGTCGAGGCGTCTGATTCGTCCCATGCGGCGGTCTCGTACACCGGGTGGCCGAGGCCCACAAGCGCGGCCGGGTCTGCGCGGGCCGGCCTCGCGCTGTAAAGCTCAGCCGCCGAGTTGGGCCGTCAGGCGGGCCAGGAGGTGCTCCATCTCGTCCGTGGCGCCGGTGCTCTCAATCGGGACATCGACGACGGCCGTTTCCAGGGAAATCGGGATGACCGCGTCGTGATAGCGAAACGTGCTTTGGGCGATATGACGCTGAAGGGTCTCCGCGCGTCGCCGTCCGTCATGCACGAGCGCGCCCTCCAGGGCGATAGCGAAGGTGTCGTCACCGATGCGAGCGACGAGATCACTCACGCCGCGGACGCGGTCCTTGAGCAGGCCGGCGAGGAGCACCAGCGTCCGCTCCAAGGCGAGCTTCGAATACTTGGACTCAAGCGCGGCGAAACGCTCGACCCGCAGCGCGATAACCACCTGATTGAGACCCCGAGACTGGCGCTCGGTGACCGTCGAGACGAGGTGGTTTCGATTCGCCGCCTGCGTCAGGCCGTCCGTGCGGGTGATGTGGGTCAGGACCTCCGCGACCGCCTGATCGAGATCCTCCCGGGCCAAATATCGGAACGAAGCAGAGCCCACGACGAGCAGATCGCCGTTGACCATGGGGGCGCGGCCTAACCGCCGATGGTTCACGAAGCAGCCGTTCGTGCTGTCGGCGTCGACGAGATCGTAACCGCTGTTCGTGGCCACCAGCCGCGCGTGCACTCGGCTGACGGCGTGACTGGGGATCACGATGTCGTTCGTCTCGGCCCGGCCGATCGTATAGAGCGCGTTGACGAGATCAATCCGCCGCGACACGAAGTCCGAGTGGATCCCCACGAGGCAGATGTTCTGTGGACGTCCGCCTGGGACAACGCTTTGGGCGTCGATCGTCGCGATGCCGGACTCGGTGATCTCGCCCTCCTCGCCTGGATCTGTCGTAACCGGATCAAGCAGGCCGCTCTCTACAGGTCGCGGGCCTTCCTCAGGGCTCGCCTGAACTGCCAGAAGCTCGGAGATGCGAAGTGCAGTCATCAAGGGGGCCGTACGGATTCTCCACTGAATAAGGATCGGGCCCTCGCACGTTCAGCGAGGCTCCACCCATCCAGTATCGGCAGAATAGGACAGAACTGAAGTCGATTGACTCGCCGACCTCGACCACGTCAATCGAGCGGTACTCGGCGTCATACCCGAGCCTCCGGAACTTGGGTCAACTCGGCGACCGATCCTGGCAAAATCCCAAGCTTCGACGCCTCAGGACGATGGAGATCGCTTGAGGCCTGCCCCGAAACGCCTTTTGTGCACCGTCGCGTTTGGCTAAGTAGCCGGCGCATCCCAAACGAAGGTCCGGTCATGTCCATCCACTCCGTCGTCCGTTTCCTCGTTCCCAACGAGCACCGCTTCTATGGCTTCCTCGAAAAGCAAGGAGAACTCTCGCTGGATGGGGCCTTGGGCCTGGCTCGGATCGTCCGTGAAGCCGCCGACCCGGGCTTGGTTCGAGAGGCAGTCTAGGAGATCGAGCATCGGGGCGATGCGGTCGTTCACGAGATGGAGGAGGCCCTGGCCCTGACCTTCGTGACGCCGATCGATCGGGAGGACCTCAAGAAGCTGTCCGACGAGCTCGACGACGTCCTCGATCTCACGAGCGCGGCGGCCCGCGGCTGGGTGCTCCGCAAGATGGAAAAAGAGTCCGACCACGTTTACCGCGAGGCCATCCGGACCCTCTTCCACGACCCGGCCATCGACGCCAAGACGCTGCTCCGAGAGAAAGAAATGCTGGACAACCTCGAGAGGGCCGTTGACCGATGCGAGCACGCCGGAGAGACGATGGCGCACCTCGCCATCAAGCACGGCTGAACGTAGGTGTTGACTCTGCTGATCATCGTCATCGTCACTGCCCTGATCTTCGACTTCATCAATAACTTCATCGGGGCCATCATGGGCACCGCTGTGGCCAAGACGATCGCCGGTGACTTCACGGACGCGGTACTCGTCACGCAGACCGTGGTCCTCTCCGCGCTCGTCGGCGCCATCGTCTGGAACCTCATCACCTGATGGTATGGCATCCCCTCATCGAGCTCTCACGCGATTGTTGGCGGCCTCTGTGGCGCGGTCGTAGCCCATGCCGGCCTGGGCCCGTTCAAGTGGCACAAACGGGTGGAGAAGATTTTGGTGCCGCTGGTGTTGTCGCCCATCTTCTTGTTTTTCCTCGCCTTTTCGCTCATGGTCGCCCTGCTCTGGATCATCCGCCGCGTTCGGCCACAGGTGGTCCACAGCGCTGCCCGACGCATGCAGCTCCTCTCAGCGTGTTTCATGGCGCTCTCACACGGTTCCAACGACGCGCAGAAGTCGATGGGGATCAAGACGCTGGCGCTCTTGACGTTCGCCGCCGCGGGCGCGACCGGCGCACCGGAGTGGATGATGCCCACCAAGCCCGGCGAAGTGCCCTACGGGGTGATCATGTCCTGCGCGGTGGCCATGGCCTCCAAGATCATTCGCATCACGCCGCTCCAGGGCTTCGCGGCCGAGACAGCCGGAGCCGGGACCATCCTCGTCGCCAGCCACTTCGGCCTCTCTCTCTCCACGACCCACTGCATCAACGCGAGCATCATGGGTGTCGGCACGAGCAAACGAATCTCCGCCGTGCGGTGGGGCGTGGCTGCGAACATGATGGTCGTCTGGATCGTGACGATTCCGGCGACCGCGACCATCGCCGCGCTTGTACAGGTGGCGCTCGGGCCTTTGACCGGCGGCTGATGGTCGTCAAGCGGGCGACGGGCAAGTCCAGCACTTCACTCCAAGGTCACCCCAAACACCAAGCCGACAGCCAAGT
>SHZC01000172.1 GCA_009692505.1 Myxococcales bacterium | reverse complement strand
ACGCGCCGCTGACCGCGCTGCGTGGGGCGGGGATCGGCGTCGAGGCCTTCGGGACCGAGGCTGGTCGAGTGACGGATGCGATTGTGGAGCTGCTCGCTTAGGGGGAGCTTGACCAAAGCCCGGGCGGTCGCTGCGGCCTACACGCCCACGAATCCGGCCCCGTTGGCCGCCATCCACTCCTTGCGCTGCTTGTAGTCCGGCAGCACCCTCTCCACCCGCGTCCAGAACTCCGGCGAATGGTTCGGCGCCCGGAGATGGACCTGCTCGTGGACCGCCACATAGTCCGCGACGCCAGCCGGCAGCAGGATGGTCTGCCAGTTGAAGTTCACGCCTCCGGTCTGGCCACACGACCCCCACCGATAGCCGAGGTCCCGCACTTCGACCCGATTTGCTTCGGCCCCGATCTGTGGGGCGTAGAGCTTCACCCGCCGCCGGAACCAGGGCAGCGCGTGGGCCTTGTACCAGGCCACGAAGTGATCTCTCCCCCGGCCCACCTCCGACCGCAGCAGCTTGAACCGGCCGGCCTCCAGCTTCAGGGGCACGTCCTCCTCGTCCACGAGGAGGAGGCGGTAGCTGCGCCCGAGGTACTTGAAGCCCTCGCCCGTCACGAACGCCTTTGCCGGCTCGGGCTGCCGAAGCGCGTTCTTCTCGGCCAGCTTGGTGTAGATCCAGAGCTGCTTGTCTCGGACGAAACCCTCCAGCACCTCGGCCTCGATCCCCAGAGGGGCACGCACGGTCAGGGAGCCATCCCGCTCGACCGTGAGTTCGACGGTCTTCCTGCGGGTGCTGAACCGCACCTCGACCGCGAGGTCGTCGAGGGTCAGCCTCACCGCACCAACCTGTCGTGGTTCTTCTTGGCCAGATCCAAGAGTCGGTCCGTGACCTCGGGGAGTCGGTCCGTGACCTCGGGGAGTCGGTCCGTGACCTCGGGGAGTCGGTCCGTGACCTCGGGGAGGCGGTCTTAGGGCAGGACGCTGAGGCCACTTTGATCACGAGATTTGGCCCCACCCTGGGGTAACGATTGCCGCCTTACGGACGAACACGGAGGCGGGGGAGATGCGCAGGGTGGAAATCTGCGAAGCGATCCGGCGGGACAAGGCGGCGGGCGAGAGCATTCGGTCGATTGCGGAGAGGCGACGGATTCATCGGCGGGATGTGCGGGCCGCGCTGACCTCGGCGGTTCCGCCGCGGAGCAAGCCGTTGAAGCGCCTGCCGCCTGTGCTGACGGAGGCACTGCGGCGACAGGTCGATGTCTGGCTGGCGGGCGACGCCTCGGCGCCGCGGAAGCAGCGACACACAGCACATCGAGTTTGGGTGCGGCTGCGTGCGGAGCAGGGTTTCGTGGGGGCTGAGTCGACGGTGCGGCGGTATGTGGCGGTCTGGCGGCGCCTGCAGGGGGCCGTGACACGAGCGTTCGTGCCGCTGGCGCACGAGCCGGGGAGCGAAGCTGAGGTGGATTGGTACGAGGCTGAGGTCGGTTTCCCGTGAGGCCGCGAAGCCGTTCAGGTCTTCGAGATGCGGGCCTGTCACAGCGGCCGGGAGTTCCACATGGCGTTCCCGCGGCAGACGCAGCAGGCGTTCCTGGAGGCGCACGCGGAGGCGTTTTTGTACTTCGGCGGAGTGTGCGAGCGCCTCCGGTACGACAACTTGAAGTCGGCGGCGCGCAAGGTGCTGCGGGGCCGCAACCGCCAGGAGTCGGACCGCTTCGTGGTGATGCGCTCGCACGACCTGTACGCGGCTGAGTTCTGCATTCCGCGCATCTCGGACGCCCACGAGAAAGGCGGCGTGGAGGGGGCGTGGGCCGATTTCGACGCGACCACCTCGTGCCCGTGCCGGCCTGCGAGAGCTACGACGCGCTCAATCGCCTGCTGCTCGACGCCTGCGCGCAAGACGACGGCCGGCATGAGGCGCACCGAGTGCGCTTGTCAAACACCTTCCATCCGGAGATCACCGGACCCACGTGTGGCACCGATCTGGGCGGTGCGGCGTAAGGCAATCCTGGGCTGGCAGACGGCCCACGGCTGCGCATGAACGAGCACCGATCGAGGCGTTGGATGATCAGGCAGCGGTGTCGGTGACGGCGGCGGAGAGGGCGGCCACGAGATCGTCGCGGCGTCGTTTGGGGGTTCGGAACGAGGCGGCGACGGTGCGGACGAGGGTCGGCCAGAATCGCCGGGCAAGGGAGCCGAGAGAGGTGACGGCATCGTGGACGGCGCGGAGGTAGAAGCGGAAGTCGACGAGCGGATCGGCGTCGAGGGCACGCTGAACGAGGGCTGCCGGCAACTCGTGATCGGTCAGGATGCGGCGGAGAAGCGAGAGTTCGGCGGCGAAGGGCGCGAGCGAGAACTGTTGGTGGCGCAGGCGCAGCTCGAGGAGGACGACACTCAGTACGCGATTGATCTCGGGCTCGTCGTTCGCCGTGACAAGGTCCTCGAGATCGCCAATCCGATCTATCGCGAAGTTCTCCCCCAAGTGCTCGCCGCGGCGGTCGAGGAGAACTTCAATGTGCGATTCCAGCCCGCATGGTGCCGAGCCGCGGACGGCAGCCTCGATCTCGAGCGTCTCCTCTCGGGCTTCCACGACTTCTTCCGGGCGAACGGTGAACACGCCTGGCCGATTTCCGATTACCGCGAAGCCGAGGTCCAACTCGTCATGCAGGCCTACCTGCAGCGCGTGATCAACGGCGGCGGCGTCATCGAACGCGAGTATGGCCTCGGTCGCGGGCGTACCGATCTGTTCGTTCGCTGGCCCTACGGCCCCGACGCCGAGCGTCAGGAACAGCGCTTCGTCATCGAGATCAAGGTGCAGCGCGGCACCCGCGAGGCCGTCGTCGCCGAGGGTCTGCCGCAGGTCACCGAGTACGCCGATCGCTGCCGGGCAAGCGCCGCACACCTCGTCGTCTTCGACCGCCGCCCGAACATCTCGTGGGAGGAACGCATCTTCCGTGAGTCCCGGACCCACGGCGGGCGCGAGGTCGGCGTCTGGGGGATGTGAGCCTTTGACCCGGACCACAGAGTAGCCGGGAACCCGCAGAACCCTTCGAGGTGAATGCCCGAGACGCGATCCGGGGTGCCGGCCATACGAAGAGCGCGACTCCGACTTGCGCTTCTGACGTCGCCCAAGCTCACCCTCCGTTCGGGTGCCCACTGCCCGAGAGGATCTGCAAGACCTCCTCCTCGGCCTCGGCGAACGAGGCGACGGTGACGCTCCTTCGCAGCACCTGCTGAGAATCGACATGGGCCCGAAGCTGCCCGAACGGATCTCGCGCCGTTCGAATGAGCGGCAGTCCCGACGCGAGCTCGTCCCAGGCTGCGTAGATGCGCTCGGGACTCGAGACATCGACGACACATCCGCCGCCACTCCGTTCGAGACGCGCACGCTCGAACGCCAGCGCAACGCCCATCCCGAGCGCATCGAGCGCGGCGGCGTACGCGGGTCCGATGCCGATGTGGGTCGAGCGTCCCGAGTCCGCCGAGCCGGGCCTCGGTGACGTCGATGTGGAGTCATCTCGGTCCTGTTGTTCGGCCCGTGCCTCACCCGCCACGAGGACCGGCACTCCGGACACACGGCGCAGCTCGAACGGCCAGAGCTTCGGCGTCGGTGCCTCGCGGTCGGTCGCGCCCCGGGGGGGCTCCGGTCGCTCCCACACTCCGGGGGGCCGCACCTCTCCAGGGGTCTCAGTCTGTAAGGCGACACTGACATTGACCCCCCCTCCGAGTGCTCGACCCCAACGCCCGAGCTTGAGCGGGCGTCGCCTTGAACCCCCCCTGAGGTTGCACCCAGAGCAAAGACGCGAACCTCGGGTAGGCGGAACCTGCGCCCTGTGGCAACCCAGCACGACCGCAGCTCGAAGTGCCGAGCTCGAAGTGCCTGCCTCCACTTTGCTTTCGCGGTCTGTAGGAAAGGCCCATCATGCGGCCGACTGACCCGACTGCGACCCGAGGCCGTGTGATGTCGCCCGAGAAATTGCCCGAGAAATTGCCCGAGAAATTGATCGGCGAACGGCGAGGACGGCGCTGGAGGTGGGTCCTCCCGGCCTCGGTCGTGCTGTTCGTTTCGGTCTTGGGTGCGGGCAGGCTTTGGCTGAAGGACTCGGCTCCATCTGACGTGGGAGCGGTCGTGGTCGCCGCGGCGAGTCCCGCGGCAGGGCCGTCGCACTTACCCGCGGGGACGTCACCACCGGCGGACGCGAGCTCGCCCGCGGAGGCGATGTCGCCTGCTCCCGGTGTGAGTCGGGCGCGGGCGGAGGCCGAGTCTTCTCTCGGCCCAGCCCGGGTCGCGCCGTCGACTCGGACGCCCGCCGATCTGGGATCCGAAGCGCCGCAGACAACCGCCTCCACGCGTCCCTCCACGCGTCCCTCCACCCAACCGTCCACGCGCCCCTCCCCGCATCCCCCCCAGCGCGTCCACGAGTCGGCCGAGGTCCTGCACGCCCTCGCCTCCAACGCCTTCACGACCCTGCACCCCGAGGGCTTCGCCGCCGTCGCGCTTCAGGATCTCGTCTCCGCTGAGTCCGCCCTGCGTCACGGCTCCCCCGCTGGTCAACCAGCTTTACGAAATGCCCTCAGCGTGGCGTTCTGGCAGGTGCGCGACGTCCTCCGGCGCGAGCAGACCCGCACGACCGCGCTGCTCGACGTGCCGCCCCTACCGTCCGGTCCGAAGTCGGTGCTGGCCCGGGCGTTGTCGCGATTGAACATCCACACGAGGTCGCTCCTGCGAGCGAGCAAGGCCTTCGAGCGGGGCGCTGGATCAGCGTTCGCGGGCGTGCCCGAGGCCGAGCACCTGGGCCCGCTCGACGGCCGTCCGGCGTTCCCCAGCTTTGGCGTCGGGCCGCTCGCGGCGCCCCTCGAGATTCACGCGGTCGTCTTTGAATCAAGCATCGTCGCAGAGGCCCCGCCGGAGGACGCCGATCTCGAGACCCTGCCCTCGCCGGACCTGGACGCGCTCGCCGCCACCCTCGGACCGTCGCCGCTGGCGATCGTCAAGTGGGTTTACGATCACGTCTTCCCCGAGGTGTATCGCGGCTCGAAACGCGGCCCTTGGGGCACGTATCGAGCGCGGCGAGGTAACGATCTCGACGCGGCGCATCTGCTGGCCGAGCTGCTCCGTCGAGCCGGGATCCCCGCGCGCCTGGAGCTTGAGCGCGTCACGCTGCTGGAGGCGCAGGCCACGGCGCTGACCGAGACGACGACCGCCGCAGCCGCCTCAGCCTTGATGCGCACGGCCGGCCTGCCCGCAACAGCCACGGTCCTGCCCGAGCTCGGTACGGTGGTCACGACCGAGCGGTGGTTGGTGCGCGCCTGGGTCGCGGCGAACAACGAGGGGTCCTTCTCCGAGCCCCGATGGGTTCACTTCGAGCCCCTGCTCAAGCCGATTCACTTCGCGGGCGCGGAGCCGGGCTCATGGCGGAGCAGCCTGCCGCCGCTCGATGATCGGGTGCTGCTGTCACAGGGCAACCCGATGTTGGCCTTCATTGACGCCTCGTCGGCCTACTCGCCGGTCCACCGAGTCATCCTGCCGCTCGATTCGCCCTACCTCCCTCAGGCGCCGCCTTTCCTCAAACTGCAGGTGCTCGGCCTCGTCCGCCGCCCCCCTTCGAGCGAAGCCTACGTTCTCACCCTCGACTTCGACGGCGTCCGCTCGGTCATCGAGACCGCGGCGCTGTCGGGCCGGGCGTTCGAGGTTCAGCTCGACCGAGCCTTGGTCCCCGAGCAGCCGGCCTTCGCCCAAGCCCCGGCGCAGCGGCTCCTGCTCGGCGGGGTCGAGCTCGGGCGACGCCCCGCGGCCATGCCCGGCTCGTCAAGACGCTTGACTATCACGGTGAAGCACCCCGCCTTCGGTGAGTCCGCGGACGCCTTCACGGTGGACAGCGGCGCCGAGCTCGCCGTCGCCGTCGGCCTCGGATCCGGGACGCTCCTGAACGAGGGCCACTCCCTGCTCGCCCGCACCGGGGCCGACTACTTCGCCGCCGTCGATCACGCCGCCCGAACCGTCTTCGACGCGTACGGCCTCGTCTCTTTACCCGACGTGAGCCTGGCCGTCGTCGAGCAGGGCCTCTCGCTCGTGCGCCTGGCCGGACTCCCGCTGATCGCTCGACCCCAGTCCATCATCGTCGACGCGCCCCGGGTCGTCGTCACGCCGTTCCCGCGCGAGGGCGGCGCCGCTCAAAATGCCCGCAGCGTCGACGCCCTGCGACTGCTCGGTCACATCGCGAGCCACCTCGAGGGCGAGGTCCCAGGCCGCCACTTCGTCGGCTACGGCTATGGCGCTCAGCAGGTCCTGGCCTACGCCCGGCGGCAAGGCGTCGAGCTCTTCGACGTGGACTGGCTCTCGGTCTTCCCGTTGCTCGTCGGCGGCCGAATCTCAGTGCCCGATGCGCTCAGGCTCGTGCTCATCGACCGCGTCGGCGGCGACGAGGTCGCGCGCGTCCCGGCGCACGCCGTCAACTTCGGCAACGACCGCCAAGTGCAAGACGTGCAGGCGTTCATCTCCACGGCCCCCCGGACCGGCGCGGGCGCCTACGTCATCGCGCCCAACCTGCGCGGTGGTTTTTTCACGCTCTCGGCCACCGGGGACCTGGACGCGCGGTCGGCCGTGGGCAGCGCGGTCGTGTCCAGCGCGCCCCGCTGCGGAAGTTCGGCCGGCGTCAAGACGACGGGTCAGCCGGGCCGCGTCTCGATTCAGCTTGGTGGCAGCCGAATGGCCCAGTGCCTGCCCGCCGCGGACGCCGCTGAAAGGGCCGTGGGCCGCCATCAGTGCTTTGGCTGGGACGAAGGCGCGCCCGAGGCCCAGGACGGGCCGTCTTGCCCTGCCCCGGCCCCAGGAGAGGAGCCCACCTCCGAGCCCTGCCACCCGCTGCCGCTCGCCTTCTGCCCGCCACCGGTTGGGCAAGACCGGGCTTATTGCGACATGGCCGGCGCAGCCGGGCGTTTCCCCGAGTGCAGCCTCGATCCGAGCCACGACCCCTGCGCCGAGCCGAAGCTCCCCTCGTACCTCTGGATCACGGTGCTGCTCGACGGACTGCCGGCCTTCCGACACCGGATGGATCTCGACGCCATGCGCGGCGTGCTCGAGTCGTGGCTCAGCGACCTCGTCGGCTTCGAGGCCCGGCCGGTCAATTACGACGGCGTGCCCGAGATCAGACATGACGGACAGTTCGGTTACTTGAAGAATTTCGCCGGCACGACTGATCGCTCGAGCTTCTCCTTCGACTACGTCTTGCCCCCCGATCCGCGCCTTCGTTCCGCCGGGACCTACGAGATCATCGTGGGTCGAGGCAGCGAGCCGGGCGAGGAGCACAAGCCGACGGTCTGTCTGGGCTCGCAGTCGGTCAAGGGGACCTATCGGATGCCGCGGCTTATGCACACGGCGGCCCCTCGCGGCGGCATGCAGGTGCGCGGCGTAGAGCTCGACACCGGCCGCCTCACCGTCGCAACACCGCCGGACTTCGGCCTCCCCACGCCGGCGGGTCCGGTGACCTTTCAGCGCACCTATCACAGCGGCACCTTCCGAGACCTCTTCAGCGTCCTCGGGCCAGGCTGGCGACACAACCACGAGATCTTCGTGGTCACGGGCGAAGATGGTTCAGCGACCCTCGTCCGGGGGGACGGGAGCGCGTCGAGGTTCACACAGGAGCCGAAGCTGGTCTGCGATGCGAACGTCGATGTCGACTGCTATGCGGGCTGCATTCCCGGGGGCTGTAGTCAGGTGCGCCGACTGGAGCCCACGACGGCGGGCGAGCACGGGGACCTGCGCGCACTATCCCTCTCACAGCCCGTGGACGACGACAGCATAGAGGCCTGCCACGACCGGCGACGCCCGCACGGCCGAGCTTACGTCTATACGTTCCCTGACGGCCGGCAGATGTTCTTCGAGCGGGTCATCGAGCACGCCTCTCGCACTCGCCTCAACTGCCAACCGGCGGAGGCCGTTGAGAGCGCGTCTGACCCGAGCCCCGAGCAGACGTTTGCCGTCGTCACGCGGGTTCGTGACCTCGCGGGCAACGGCTTTGACTATCGGTACCTCGACGAGGGGCCCGCGGTCGAGGAGGTGCGGGCCGTCTTGGGCACCCCCGGCGATCCTCTCGTCGGCCGACCGACGGGCGTGGCGCTCGCGTTTGACTACGTCGAGGTCGAAGCTGACGAGGCTGACTTGGGTCCGGCTTTCGCGCTGAGTTGGCTCAGACTCCAAGGCGTATCACTGAAGTCCCGGCGCGCGCCTCCCGTCGCCCAGGGCGAAGATGTGCCTGAGCCCGAGATCGGCGAACCCGACGAGGCGGCGGTGGCGCGGTCGTACTTCTACTTCTCTGGACTCTTACTGGCGGGCGTCAGTGTCTCTCCCGACGTCGAGCACGGGCTGCAGTCCACTTGGGCTTACACCTACCAGCGCGAGACGAGTCAGTTCGCGCTGCTCAAGTCGATTGTTCCTCCCGGTTCGAAGGGGCCTACGACCTACGATTGGACCTTCGTCCCCCCGGCTGACGCAGTGTCCGTTGCGGACAACGTGTCTTGGGCGAGAGCCCTGCTCGAGAGTGAGGTGGTCGTGCCCGACGACCCCTGCCGGGAGGCGCGCATGTGCGCCGCTGCCCTGATCAGCTGCGTGATCGATACGCTCGGCGAAGAGGCCGTCTTTCACGTCCTGGCCAACACAAAGGAGCCCTCGGTCGCGCGAGTGTCGCCTCCGGATCTGAACCCCACGACCTTCGATTACGACGAAGTCCAGAGCGATCTGCGGCTTTGCCAAGTTGGGAGTGTGGTCAACGACACGTGCCGCGTGCGAGTCACCGATCCCGCCTCGGGCGACCCGCTCGAGGTCTACACGGCCAACGGCGGGGAGGTCGTCAAGCAGACTCAGGCCGACGAAGAGGTGTCAGCGTGTTGGGCACTAGGCTCCGATCAACCGGCGCGGATCAAAGTTGGGGAGACCGACGTGAGAGGCGCCGAGGAGGGCTATTTCCACCCCGCGTGCCTGGGGGGCCGTTGCCGTCCGACTGTCCCGGAGGGCGTCAATCTCTTCGACACCGGGGTGCTGCGGACCGACATCGCCCGCGGGCTCCCAGGGGACTTGCCGCTGGCGGGGGGTGAAACCCAAGTCATGCGTCGCGCGTTATTCGAGCGGCCAGTCCTGACGCATAACCCCGTCAACGGGTGGCCGGAGGTGACCTTGGCGCCGGCGGTCTTTGGCGAGGATCGCCGGACCTTCATCGGTCGATTCGAGCGTCTCCGCGCGACCTGGATTGATGCCGGAGGCGAGACGCTCGCACTCGTCAAGTTTGTTTACAATGGTGCGCTCCCGCGCCCGACGCAAATCGAGGGACCGGGGCAACTCGTCTCGGTTCTGAGGTACGACCTTGACACCGGGCTCCTCTCCACCGTGACGGACGACGACCGGCGGACGACCTTTGCCTACGACCCCCGCTTCGGTTTGCCCAGCGCGACGTATGTCAGCGACGTGGACGGTGCCAACCCGGTTCTCGTCTCGTCTTGGACCTACGACGCCCTCGCGCGGCCGCTCACGCAGGTCAATCGAGAGGGCGGTCAGACAGCGTGGGCCTACGCCGCGAGCGACGCCTCCGGTCTTAAGGTAACGGTGACGGAGACCCCCTTCGGAGGCTCACCGCCCCGCGTCCGCGAGCAGCACTTCGACCCGCTCGGACGGGTGACCCTCGAGAAGAGCGGCCTGAAGGGGCATGAGGTTCGAACCGTCTATTCGGCGGACTCCATGGAACAGATCACGGAG
This sequence comes from Myxococcales bacterium, assembly GCA_009692505.1. Classification (GTDB taxonomy): domain Bacteria; phylum Myxococcota_A; class Bradymonadia; order UBA7976; family UBA1532; genus SHZC01. Next base: position 1,287 of record SHZC01000172.1, on the reverse strand, counting down.
AAGCACCCGACTGCGGACGGCGGCACGGCGCGGCTGGAGCGACGTCGGTCGTGGTCACGCGACGGGCGAACGATGACCGACCAGGACGTCACGAGCGACGTCACGCGGAGCTACGCGCACGACGCCCACGGGCGTCTTGAGTCGGTCTCGGTGAGCGGGTCCGGCGCGGCGGACTTGGCCCCGAATGCCGGGCTGATCGCCTCGTTCCTCTACGACGCCCTCGGTCGCCCAACCCACACGGCGCGCTTCGTCGATCTCGTGACGCACGTGCAGTACGACGTCTTGCACCAAGTGGCGAAGACCTGCGCCGTGGAGGGCGGCAGCGACGATGCCTCGACCTGCGCGAGGTCCACTCGGGATTCGCGCGGTCGAGTCGTCGCGGCGCAACCGGCGGGTCAGGGGTTCACGACCTTCACGTACGACGCGGAGAATCGCCTCACCGTGATGAGGCGACCCATCGACCAAGGTCCGACGAGTTACGACTACGACGGCGCGACCTCACGCCATCTCGTTGTGCACGACTTCGAGCGCGACATCACCGTCGACTCGGACTTCGACGCGGAGGGCGCCCTGCTGCGGCGGGAGACCACGCCGGTGGTCGGCCTCGGTCAATGGTCAAGTACGTTGACGATCTCGCGCGCGGGTCGAGTCACGACCGAGACGACGACGGACGAAACGATAGCGCCCGCTCCGACGGAGATCGTCTTGACCGAGACCGACGGCTTCGGGCGGCCGGTGCGGGTCGTGCGGTCGCCGGGAACGGCCTCCGCGGTTGAACAGGCTTACGTCTACGACGTCGCGGGCAACCTCGCGACGGCGCGCGAGGGCACCTACGCCGACACCTTCACCTACGACGGCCTCGGGCGGCCGCTCACGTCGCGGGTTGACGGGGTGCTCACAAACTTCCAGTACGCCGGGCTGCTGCGAGAGACGCGGAGCGTGGGGAGCACTCGAACGACCACCATCGCCCGCAACCCCCTGAACGAGGTCGTGAGCCTGACGGACACGCCGCCGCCTGGGGTCGTCGGGCCCCCCGTGACCTGGCTCACGAGCCGCACCCTCTCGGGCGAACGGCGCGTCGAGACGACGACCTCGCCCTTGGCGGCACGCGAGCGAAATCTGGCGCGCGCCTGCCCGACGGGACTCAACGCCGAGTGCTTCACCTACCGCGGCGGCCTGCCTGCAACGGTCGGTGGCCCCGGCGGCGTCACGACGCTGGAGTACTCGGAGGACGCGCACCTGAAGTCGGTCTCGATCGGCGGCCTCACGATTACGCACGCCCGAGAC